>NZ_SSMG01000140.1 GCF_009873615.1 Photobacterium lucens | reverse complement strand
ATTCTCATTATAACGACAGATTTATCCTACTAGTAACATATCAACCAAATAAAAAAGAGGTTAAACTATATTCAATAAAGTGTTTATGCTTTATTTACTGATTTATAAAGAAGAACTTTACACTGCAATTGAAGAGTATCTATATGAGACCAGTAGGTTTTGCTACGCCGCGCAGCCCATCACGTTTTCGCCATAACTACGTTCCATCTATGATGACATCACGTGATAAGAATAAGAAAAACGAACAAACCAAATAACGAAATATCCCCTACCTCAGCTGTTTAATTTATACAAAAAAAGGAGCCTCTCGGCTCCTTTTTTACATGCAATCTTGATTATTTTGACCAACGATCGGCAGCAGAAGTATCTGTTTCGCGCGCATCAACCCATCGGCTTTGCTCTGGGGTTTGCTCTTTCTTCCAGAACGGTGCGCGTGTTTTTAAGTAATCCATAATGAATTCACACGCTTCAAAAGCAGCACCACGGTGAGCACTGGTTACGCCAACAAAAACAATCTGATCGCCCAACGCTAAATCACCTACTCGGTGGATCACTCGAGTTTTCAATAATGGCCAGCGTTGATTTGCTTGATCAACAATTTCCTGTAATGACTTTTCCGTCATCCCAGGATAATGCTCTAACGATAATCCTGTAACCGCGTCACCTTGGTTAAAATCACGTACTTTACCGATAAATGTAACTACCGCGCCGGCTTCAGTGCCTTCAGAGAGCTTTGCGTATTCATCAGCAACAGAGAAGTCATCAAACTGAACAGAGATCATGGGTTAACCTCCTGTTACTGGCGGGAAGAATGCCACTTCATCACCATCCTTCAATGGTGTATCTAACGAACAGATCGTTTGATTAACAGCAACTAATAGCTTTCCAGACTCTAATGCTAATTGCCACTTATCGCCACGAGTTGCTAGCTCACTACGCAGTGCATCTGCGGTTGCAAAAACAGCGTCAACTTCAAGGCTATCGATACCAACAAGCTCTTTGACTTGTGCAAAAAAGAGAACTTTGATCATGCTTCTACCTTAAAGTGACCTGATTTACCGCCTGTTTTTTCTAGCAGACGAACTTGGCTAATTACCATGTCTTTTTGTACCGCTTTACACATATCGTAAATAGTCAAAGCAGCAACAGAAGCCGCTGTAAGCGCTTCCATTTCAACACCAGTTTTACCCGCAAGCTTACAGCAAGACTCAATACGCACCTTATTTTCAGCAGGGATCGCTTCCAACTGTACTTCTACTTTTGATAGCAATAGCGGGTGACACAATGGGATCAAATCCCATGTTTTTTTCGCTGCTTGAATACCCGCAATACGTGCTGTTGCGAACACATCACCTTTGTGATGCTGTCCTGAAACAATCAGCTCTAGTGTTTCTGGTGCCATGTGAACAAAAGCTTCGGCACGTGCTTCACGTACGGTTTCTGCTTTAGCTGACACATCGACCATATTGGCTTCGCCAGATGCATTAATATGTGTAAATTGATTCATTATGTAATCGTTCCTCAACGAAGCGATAAACACAGCACGGCAGTAACATGACTCACCATGCTGACTAAAATAAGGGAAAATAAAGGGCGTTAACCACCAATAGAGGCTAAGTTAGGTGTCATACCTGTTTTGCCTTCATCCAAGAAATGGCTTACTGCTTTTTCATTAAGCCCAGCTTGAATACGTGCGATCAGTTCATCTTTTTGATCATCACGCGCCAGCAAATCACGCAAATCGACACCTTGCTCACCAAATAAACACAGGTGTAGCTTACCTTTTGCCGAAACACGTAAACGGTTACAGCTTTGGCAGAAATTCTTTTCGTAAGGCATGATCAAGCCAATTTCGCCCATATAATCAGGGTGACAGAAAACTTGTGCTGGGCCATCGTTGCTACCTTTTACTTTCAGTAACCAACCATTGGCGATCAAATGATTACGAATGCTCACACCTGATAGGTGATGATTTTGGAATAAACTATCCATCTCGCCTGTTTGCATTAATTCAATAAAACGCATTTGAATAGGACGAGTCTTAATCCATTCTAGGAATTTAGGAAGTTCTTGCGAGTTTAAATCTTTGAGGAGTACCGTGTTGATTTTTACCTGCTCAAAACCTGCATCAAACGCTGCATCAATCCCTTCCATCACCTGATGGAACATATTCTCACCCGTAATTTGGTAGAACATTTTAGGATCTAAGCTATCAACACTCACATTAATGTTGGTTAAACCAGCCTCACGCCATTCATGAACGTGCTTAGCCATACGATAACCATTAGTTGTCGTAGCAACTTTATTGATCCCAGGAATATCAGCAACCGTCTTAATAATATCTGTAAAATCACGGCGTAAGCTTGGCTCACCACCGGTAATACGGATCTTATTTGTGCCACATTCAGCAAACGCTGATGCGACCCGATGGATCTCATCCAAGCTCAAAAAAGAAGCTTTCTTCTTCTCTGTCGGATGGTAGCCGTCAGGTAGGCAATAGGTACATTTGAAGTTACAAACATCTGTAACAGAAAGTCGCAAGTAGTAAAACTTACGATGGAAACTATCTTCTAATTGTTTCGCCACGGAACACCTTTCCAAATACGGGAGGCCAATTCATTTCTAAACCAACCCTGGTGACAAATCGTCACTGGCATTAATCACCTATCAACTTTTGAACGTATATATAATCGTTCAATACCACTTAGCAACTTAGTGATAAATGCTCGGAGTTATGGCAGTTATGCAAAGCAAATCAATCCTTGAGAGAATATTACACAACAGCATTTCTAATATAAAAGTATCGGACATTTTCCGTATTTAACAAATTACAGAAAAAATCCCGTCGTATTCTACCTTTCGAGCCGGATCACGACAATACTAGTTAATAATTTAACCACTAATTTACCGATAAAAGTGAGGGTTATTATGGCAAATATCATGGAATCAGCCTCCATCGAAGATATTGCACTCTATCTCCAACGTGAGGATGGCATTGATGCAGCTTCAGCACAAACAGCAGCCCAAGAGGTGATTAATGGATTTATTGATATGCGTGATAAAGGGCTGATTAAAGGATGGTATTTCGATGAATTAGGTCATTTAGAGCTACTGCCAACAGATATTGCACTGTCTATTATTGAACGTCAGAAATAAGGCCTACCATTGCGTTTTTCAAAACATGATTTGCAAATTGCGACGAATAGAATGAGATAAGGAGCAATTTGCATTCATCCCCCCCTAAACTGATTCAACCTTGCTCTAATTGCCCAGTTTTAAAGAAAAACATTTTCGAGGGATCACTTTTTAGTAGGCACTAGATTTGCATTGTATATAAAACTAGACATCGCACATTTAACGATGGAGTTCATTATGACCAAGATGCTTCCTTTGCTTTTCCAAAAACGTCATATACTTCCTTCTGGGCGAATGCAAATCTATATTTCACCTGTAGATCAAGTACCTACCCTAAAAGCTGCGCTTGCTTCAAAAAACGGTTTAGGTATTTGTATGTACAGCGATAAGAAAGAAGCGCAACATCTTTTTCATATAGGTACCCGCGTCACTATTGATGACTTTGATCAAGATCCCAATACCCAATTGTTGAAGCTTACTGTGTCGGGGCAAAACAATTTTAAAATTCAGTCCATAGAGCAAACCACCGATGGCGTATTCTGGGGGAAAACGACCTCTTTGCCTCGCTGGAAAGCCATTGAAATCAATAATGAACAACGCCTCTTAGCCATACGTCTAAAAAAGATGTTCGAGAAATTTCCAGATCTCGATGACCTATACAAACGTAAAGACTTCGATAATTTAAGTTGGTTATGTCAGCGATGGTTGGAAATATTGCCTTTACCAGCAATCGATAAACAACAATTATTAAATAAGCCAACCTGTTTAAACACTTACGATTATTTAATGAGTATGATCAAAACCAGTCACTAAAAGCATTTTTGTGATATTACGTATAATTTACACAGCAACAAATGCAACAATGTACATTATTTGATAGTCTGGCTGCTCATCAAAAATATAATAAAAGCCAACTTTATGCTTAAAGCTGATAAATCCAATAAGAAAATTGTAGCTATTGGAGGAGGACACGGACTAGGGCGTATCCTCTCTTCCCTTTCCAGTTACGGCTCACAAGTAACTGGCATTGTTACAACTACAGATAACGGTGGCTCCACCGGACGCATTCGCGCTTGCCAAGGTGGTATCGCCTGGGGTGATATGCGTAACTGTATTAATCAGTTAATAACAGAGCCCTCTGTAGGTTCAATGATCTTTGAATACCGTTTTAAAGGGAATGGCGAGTTAGATGGTCACAACCTTGGTAACTTAATGCTTACAGCGTTAGATAATCTGTGTATTCGACCATTAGAAGCGATCAACCTGATCCGAGATATGCTTAACGTTGAAACTCAGATCATCCCAATGTCTGAGCATCCTTCTGATCTTGCTGCATTTACTCATAGCGGTGAAATCATTAGCGGCGAAACGAGCGTCGATGAGCTGCAAGAAATTCCAAAACGTTTATTTTTAGAACCTGCCGTACCTGCGACAAAGGAAGCAATCCAAGCGATTAACGAAGCGGATCTAATTTTACTTGGTCCTGGTAGCTTCTTAACGAGCGTAATGCCCGTTTTGCTGTTACGTGATTTAGGATTAGCCCTGAAGAAATGTGATGCCCAGATCACCTTTATCACCAACCTAGATAAAGAGCATGGACCGGCAGGAAAAATGTCACTTGAAACTATGCTGCACTGGTGTGAGCGCGCAATGAATGGACGCAAGATTGATACGATTTTAACGGATAAGCCTCACCCTGAATTAGAGCAAAGGTTTCATTTACAAATCGAAGATCTTGCATCCAATAATCATGAATGGCGACATGATCGCGATAAGCTAAAGCATGCGGTTGATAAGCTCATTATTTCCCGCTAACTGCTTATACTCCACAATCATACCTTCGACCATTTGCCTAAATTCAGGCAAATGGTCAATCATCCAATCATCTTGACCTTGTTTGACACGATACTCGCATTCCTGTGCCATCAACGCTAAATCATCGGCACCAAAACTGGCAGCACTACTTTTGATCGCATGACTAATTTCACCAATTTGATCAACTGACGGATGATTAGATAGTTGTTTTGAATACTGCTCTAGTTCATCACTAAATACGTTTAGTAATAAAGACACAGTATCTTCACCGACTTCATCTGCAAGGCGCTTAATCGTTTCAGAATTTATCGTTGTTGCCATTTAATCCATCTCCCTACCACTGGCGTTGTTCTCTTGCCAAGCCTGTAATTTGCGATAAATCGTTGACGGGCTTACTTCTAATAATCCCGCAGCTCTTGGAATATTGCCATCACAAGCGTCAATTGCCCATTGTATCGCTCTTTTTTCTACTACCCAGAGCGGCTCTATTTTATTTTTCTGATGATCATGCGAATAAATTGATGCATCAGCGACGCTTTTTTCGCGTCCTTTATCTGGTATTGCTCTAGAATGAGATGCAAATTCTACACCGTTAATTGCATTGATCGGTGGAGGTACCATTTCGAGTTTTACTTCATCACCCGAATTTAAAACCACAATATTACGTATCACGTTTTGTAGTTCACGGACGTTACCCGGCCAAGAGTAGGACTCAAATAGACGTAGAACAGGCTCTGAAAAACGACTAAAACTTTTTCCTTCTTCTAACGACATTAATCCCAATAGTGCATGGGCAATTTCAATAATATCGCCACCACGCTCTCTTAGTGGCGGTAATGAAATTGGAATAACATGAAGACGATAATACAAATCTTCTCGAAAACGTCCTTCTTGGACCTCTTCCCAAGGATTACGGTTTGTTGCACACACAAAGCGTACATCTACACTACTTATTTTAGACGATCCAACTTTCTGATAAGTACCTGTTTGAATAAATCGTAACAGCTTACTTTGCAGATCAAGATCCATTTCGCACAGCTCATCCAGCATCAAGGTGCCGTTATGTGCCATTTCTACCGCACCTTGGCGCTCAGTGGATGCACCAGTAAACGCGCCTTTTACGTGACCGAACAATTCACTTTCAATCAAATCTTTAGGAATCGCCGCACAGTTAAGCGCAATAAAAGGTTTATCGTGACGAGGGCTAGCTGCATGGATGGCTTCAGCACAGACTTCTTTACCCGTACCACTTTCTCCCGTAATGAAAACGGTAGCTTTACTTGAGGCTGCCGATTCAATCACCCGGTAAACAGCCTGCATCGGTAAACTATTACCAATAAAGCCTTGGTACTGCGCCCCTTCAGATTGCTTCGACTGATTACTTGTATGAGATTTATTTTCAGCCTTTAGGACTTTATTGACTGTGATACGAAGTCGGTCCGCTTCACAGGGTTTGATTAAAAAATCTTGTGCGCCATAACGTATGGCTTCAACCGCAATATCAATTGAACCATGGGCTGTCATGATCACAACAGGAACATTGCCATGATTTTTTCTTACTCGCTCAAGCACCTCCATACCAGTCATGTCGGGCAAACGTAAATCTAATAAAATCAGATCGGGAATAATATCTTGAATAAAGCTCAGCGCTTCTTTCCCTGTACCTACGATGCTTACATTAAGTCCAAGGGGATTTAAGTAAGATTTGTACAAGGCAGCAACCGACGCTGTATCTTCAACCATTAAGACTTGGCGTTGCTGTATTTTGCTTTCCATTGCTCCTCCCAAAATAAGCCCCTTAAACTAATTGTAATCAATAGAAAAAATTAT
>NZ_SSMG01000015.1 GCF_009873615.1 Photobacterium lucens | reverse complement strand
GATGAGTCATCCCTAGACCTTTAAGGTCTCTAAAGGGTTGTTGAAGACTACAACGTTGATAGGTCGGGTGTGTAAGTGCTGTGAGGCATTGAGCTAACCGATACTAATTGCCCGTGAGGCTTAACCATACAACACCCAAGGGGTTTTATACGGACTCCAAGAACACTTGAACGTGTGTTTGAGAATCAGCTTTCTAAGATTGTANCGAATTTGCTTGGCGACCATAGCATTATGGACCCACCTGATCCCATGCCGAACTCAGTAGTGAAACGTAATAGCGCCGATGGTAGTGTGGGGCCTCCCCATGTGAGAGTAGGACATCGCCAGGNAGAATCAGCTTTCTAAGATTGTAACGAATTTGCTTGGCGACCATAGCATTATGGACCCACCTGATCCCATGCCGAACTCAGTAGTGAAACGTAATAGCGCCGATGGTAGTGTGGGGCCTCCCCATGTGAGAGTAGGACATCGCCAGGCTCAAATTTAAAANGCCCGTTCTGATGAACGGGCCTTTTTTCGTTTTTCTTTTTCTAAAATAGTTTGCTGTAGCAAACTAGACCTACAGTTGAATTATCTAAATATAGAGAGGATAGATTCATCACTGTAGTAGATCACTACAGTGATGACAGATAGGTTGGTTTAAAGTATTTGGTTGAGGATATGATCGGCTTTTACACGACGAATACGTGTGATCAATTTTTTTACTTGAGCTGGATAGCTATCTACTTTTTCTATTTGTTTATAACTACCGATAAGCTGAGTGTGTTCAAGAATACAATCCAATTCTTTTTGTTTTTGCTCTGCTAGTAATTGGTTCTTATCATGAACAAGAATTGCATTTTCTAGATCTAACTTCCAAGCGCGTGGATTTAGGTTATTTCCCGTTACCAGCATGTATTGACGATCGACCCATATGCCTTTTAGGTGGAAGCTATTATTGTCATGTTTCCATAAGTAGATAGCTAATTGGCGGTGAGCGATAGCTGCTTCATTATGCTTGGCAAAGTTACGAAGGTTAACTTCATAAAGGTAAGGTAGTCCAGCAATGGTTTTAAACGGCTCTGATGGTGGAATATAAAAGTCATTTGCTGTTTTATCACCAACAACGATTGTCACTTTCACACCACGTTTCAGCGCTCGTTTTACTTCACGGCTTACGCTTCTTGGAAAATTGAAGTAAGGCGTACAAATTGTTAATTCTGATTGCGCACTCGCAATTAAAGTGCAGATATCTTGGTTCAGTTTGTTCTTTCGCTTACCTAGACCGATTAATGGCGTTAAACCTACTTCATCACTCGCAATTTCATCGGTTTCAAAGTGATAAGTGGCTTGTTGTAGTTCCGAACGTAGATCGCGAATGGCTGTGCGTAATGATTTTGTATCGGGACGATCAGCTTGTGCTAAACAATTTACAGCTTCACTTGAAACAAGCGTGTCTGTAATGAATTGCGCCATACTATCGGCTAGTTTTTCATTGCGAATTACATGGTAGCGGTCGTAACGGTAGCGATCGTGTTGAGCGAGGTACACATCATTTAAACTCGCACCGCTATAAATCACTTTATCGTCGATCACGAAACCTTTTAGGTGAAGTACGCCAAAGACTTCACGGTTTCTTACTGGTACGCCTAAGACTTCAATTTTATGAGTGTATTTTTCTGCATACTCACGATATAGCGCAGCATTACCATCTGATTGCTCTGCACCGATCAATCCTCGTTGAGCACGATGCCAGTCAACGAGTACTTTAATATCAAGTTCTGGATTGTGTTGCTTCGCTTCGTATAGAGCGGTAAGCACGCCTCTTCCTGCTTCGTCATCTTGAAGATAAAGAGCGACCAGATAAATACGCTTTTGAGCTGATTTTATTTCTTGATACAGACGCTCTCTAAATGAATTAGCATCAAAAAGAGTCTCTAAATTCTCGGGCTTGTGCGCAATACATGGCAGTTGCTCAATGCGCTGCCTGTTAGCAATAGCTGAATCCATTATCGCCTCGTTTACACGATCTTTAAGTAGATAAATTTAATTAGGGATGAATTATACCAGAAAAAAGGTGAAGTCAATGTATCTACCAACTGAGATATGACTTTACTAAAGACTACAAACTGGAACTTTGAACAAACACCATAGGAATGAGCTTCTTTCCGCTATTTGCATAGCGTAGAAAACGTTGCTTTATATTATTGGGCAGCTTTTCTATCTCAATGGTATCGAATCCGGATTTTTGGTATAGGTTTTCTAATTCTTGAAATGCAAAGCAGTAACAAGTTTTCTGCTGTATTTGACTATATGTTGCTTGGATAAGTTCATTAGCGATGCCTTTTAATCGATACTCAGGTAGAACTAGCATCCCTGTAAGTAATTGGACATCATCTATGAGTTTGAATCTGACACTTGCAATAATGCGGTTATTGTCCTCTGCCACCCAAATACATTCATCTCTTTTGGCTTTACCTGCTGGATAAAAGTCTTTGTAGAGTTTATTAACAAGAGGTAGACGAATAGGGTCTAGTTGGCGATAAATGCGTTCATTCATGGGAAAACACTGCGTTGTTGGGTGTGATCGGGTAATATAGTTTGAATCTGTATTTAGAAGTATAAAGATTTGGTTGTGGATTAACATGAAAGTTTTACATGAGAGTGGGTTAGCGCCTTATCACACCTTTGGGATTGATGTTTCTGCTAAGTACATTGTAGAAGCATCAAGTGTTGAAGATTTTCTTTCAATTTGGCAAGACGAAATATATCAGGCAATCCCTAAGTTAGTTGTTGGTCAAGGAAGTAACTTACTTTTTTGTGAAGACTATCAGGGCGTGATTATTCTTAACCGTATCAAAGGTATTGATGTCGTCGAAACGGCTGAATATGTTGATTTGCATGTTGGTGGTGGTGAAGATTGGCATCAGTTTGTGGCTTGGACGGTTGATAATGGTTTTAACGGTCTTGAGAATTTAGCGTTGATCCCTGGCTGTGTTGGTTCATCTCCTATCCAGAATATTGGTGCTTATGGGGTAGAGCTAAAAGATGTGTGTCACTACGTGGATGTGTTAAATGTCCTAACGGGTGAATCTCAGCGTTTAATGGCTGAAGAATGCAATTTTGGTTACCGTGACTCTATCTTTAAGCATGAACTTAAAGATAGCCATATTATTACTGCTGTAGGTTTTCG
The DNA here is from genome assembly GCF_009873615.1 of Photobacterium lucens. Classification (GTDB taxonomy): domain Bacteria; phylum Pseudomonadota; class Gammaproteobacteria; order Enterobacterales; family Vibrionaceae; genus Photobacterium; species Photobacterium lucens. Next base: position 4,361 of record NZ_SSMG01000015.1, on the reverse strand, counting down.
TTTAGCGAAGGATTGGCAGCCGCAAATTAGTTATGGCCCATTAGCAAAGTTTTCTTTAGAGAGCGTTACTGCAAAAGAAATTTTTGATGAAGTGTGTTCTGTTCGTTGTGAAAAATTACCGGATCCTAAGGAAATGGGCAACGCAGGAAGCTTCTTCAAAAATCCGATTATTGGGCTAGCATCTCGCGATCGCCTTCTGTCTGAATTTCCCAATATGCCAAGTTATCCCGTTGATTCAGGACATTGTAAATTAGCGGCCGGTTGGCTGATTGATCAGTGTGGTTTGAAGGGATACCAAATTGGGGGGGCGAAAGTACATCCTCAACAAGCACTTGTTTTAACTAATACCGGTAATGCAACAGCTCTTGATGTGCTGCATTTAGCGCAATACGTCGTTGATACTGTCGCTGCAAAGTTTGATGTTGCACTGGAACATGAAGTGCGTTTCATGGCGCATGATGCGGAAACAAACTTACAAGAGATGCTTCAATGATCGATCACTCAACACGCTTGGCATTGATCCGATTACTCTCTGATGGTGAGTTTCATTCAGGTGAAAAGCTAGGGAACGATCTAGGGATCTCTCGAGCGGCGATAGCTAAGCAGATCAAAGTGATTCAAGATTGGGGACTTGATATTTTTCGATTACAGGGCAAAGGTTATTGTCTTGCATCTCCGATTGAGTTACTCAACAAAGAAACGATTCTTACACAAAGCAATTGCGCTCATTTAGATCTGATCCCTGTTATCGACTCTACCAATCAATATTTATTAGATAGGGTGGGACAATTACCGACTGGTAGTGTGTGTCTTGCAGAGTACCAACAAGCAGGACGTGGTCGTCGGGGGCGTCAGTGGCTATCGCCATTTGGTAGTAACTTATATCTTTCCATTTATTGGCGTTTAGACGCTGGCATGGCTGCTGCTATGGGGCTAAGTCTTGTTGTTGGTGTTGCAATCGCTGAAACATTACAGCAACTCGGTGCGCCAGATGTCCGAGTAAAATGGCCTAATGATATTTATTATAAAGATCAAAAGCTCGCAGGCATTTTAGTTGAAATGACAGGTCAGGCAGGTGATGCCGCCCATTTAGTGATTGGTATGGGGTTGAATGTAAGCATGCCAATTAAAGAGCAGACTGAAATAACCCAAGCTTGGACAAATCTGCAACAGGCTTGCCAAGCATTACCATCTCGCAATCAGTTAGTCGCACAACTTATCGCTCATTTAACACAGACGTTGATTGATTATGAGCAACAGGGCTTAACTGGTTTTGTTGAACGTTGGAACAAAATAGATAACTTTTTAAATCGTCCTGTGAAGTTATTAATTGGCGAGCGTACCGTAGCAGGGATTGCTCGTGGAATTGATACACAAGGGGCATTGTTACTGGAAACTGATGAGGGTGTGACACCTTATATCGGTGGTGAAATCAGCCTTAGAGGTTGTTAATGCAATTATTAATTGAAGCGGGCAACACTTATGTGAAAGTTGCCTTATTAACAAAAGATGAACAAATCGAACAAATTGGTAAGTATCCAAGCCAAAAGCTTGAGCTTGTGCTTCAACCGCTACTTGAAGGGGATATTGAGCGAATTGTGTTTGCAAGTGTTGGACCGGTGGAAGTTGATAACACCATTCAGCGAATAGCACAATTGGCAAATATTCCAGTGATCCAGGTAAAAACAGCACGAGAAGATTTTGGTGTTACTAATGCATATAAAGAGTATCAATACCTCGGGATAGATCGTTGGTTAACGCTTGTTGCCATTCATAAACATTTTAACCAGCCAACAGTGATTGTTGATATTGGTACAGCCTTAACGTTTGATGTGATGAGCGAGACAGGGCAACACCTTGGTGGTTGGATAGTACCGGGTTACCAGTTAATGATGAAATCGGTATTAGATAATACAACTAAAGTGTTTTCAGATCATGATCACAGTGAGTCATTAGCATTAGCTGATAATACAGCAGATGGTTTGAAAAATGGTTGTCGTGCAGCATTAGTCGGTTTAATTGAATTTGGCTTAAAGCAAGCAGAAAAAGAACTCAGACAATCGCCTGAGGTGATCTTATGTGGAGGAGGAGTACGCCACTTACCTAAAGACTGGTGTGCAGCTTTCCATCATCGTTCGGAATTAGTCTTAGAAGGCTTAGCCTTGTATGCGAAGCAACGATAATGTCCAATTTTACGACAATTAGAAAAAAAACAGTAAAAAAAACGAATTAGGGTATTGCAACAAAAATAATCATTATCTAGAATGCGCACCACTAACGCCGACTTAGCTCAGTAGGTAGAGCAACTGACTTGTAATCAGTAGGTCACCAGTTCGACTCCGGTAGTCGGCACCAGTTTTAAGAATTTCGGTGGGGTTCCCGAGTGGCCAAAGGGAGCAGATTGTAAATCTGCCGGCACTGCCTTCGAAGGTTCGAATCCTTCCCCCACCACCATTTTCAAATGTTTGAATAGCTCTACGAGAAACAAGATTGCGGGCATCGTATAATGGCTATTACCTCAGCCTTCCAAGCTGATGATGCGGGTTCGATTCCCGCTGCCCGCTCCACATTTCTTGTGTGCTGATATAGCTCAGTCGGTAGAGCGCACCCTTGGTAAGGGTGAGGTCGGCAGTTCAAATCTGCCTATCAGCACCACTCTCAAGTCCTATTTCATCCATTTGTTATATACTCAACAAACCCATGTTTGGTTGTGTGGTCGTAATGCCACTTAATACCGTGCCCAGAGGGACTATCCATTGTCTAAAGAAAAATTTGAACGCGTAAAACCGCACGTAAACGTTGGTACTATCGGCCACGTTGACCACGGTAAAACTACTCTAACTGCTGCTATCTGTACTACACTTGCTAAAGTGTACGGTGGTGCTGCTCGTGACTTCGCATCTATCGATAACGCTCCAGAAGAGCGTGAGCGCGGTATCACAATCTCTACTTCTCACGTAGAGTACGATACTCCAACTCGTCACTACGCACACGTTGACTGTCCTGGACACGCCGATTACGTTAAAAACATGATCACTGGTGCTGCTCAAATGGACGGTGGTATCCTAGTTGTTGCTGCAACTGACGGTCCAATGCCACAAACTCGTGAGCATATCCTACTTGGTCGCCAGGTTGGTATCCCTTACATCATCGTGTTCATGAACAAGTGTGACATGGTTGATGACGAAGAACTACTAGAACTAGTAGAAATGGAAGTTCGTGAACTTCTATCTGAGTACGAATTCCCAGGCGACGACTGCCCAGTAATCATGGGTTCTGCACTTGGCGCACTAAACGGCGAAGAGCAGTGGGAAGCTAAGATCATCGAACTAGCTGAAGCTCTAGATTCTTACATCCCAGAGCCAGAGCGTGCGATCGATCGTCCGTTCATCCTTCCAATCGAAGACGTATTCTCAATCCAAGGCCGTGGTACAGTAGTAACTGGTCGTGTTGAGCAAGGTATCATCACTGTAGGTGACGAAGTAGAAATCGTTGGTATCAAGCCAACTACTAAGACTACTTGTACTGGTGTTGAGATGTTCCGTAAGCTTCTTGACGAAGGCCGTGCTGGTGAGAACGTTGGTGTTCTACTACGTGGTACTAAGCGTGACGAAGTTGAGCGTGGTCAAGTACTAGCTAAGCCTGGTTCAATCACTCCACACACAACTTTCACTTCAGAAATCTACGTTCTGTCTAAAGATGAAGGTGGTCGTCACACTCCATTCTTCAAAGGTTACCGTCCACAGTTCTACTTCCGTACAACTGACGTAACTGGTACTATCGAGCTACCAGAAGGCGTAGAAATGGTAATGCCTGGTGATAACATCTCTATGACTGTTACTCTAATCGCGCCAATCGCGATGGACGAAGGTCTACGTTTTGCTATCCGTGAAGGTGGCCGTACAGTTGGTGCTGGTGTTGTTGCAACTATCATTGCTTAATAACACTTAGTACTTACGTACAGAAAAAGGGAGCTTCGGCTCCCTTTTTCGTATCTGAAAGATCACAATAGTTATAACGACATTAGCCAAAATCTGATATTAGGTTCTATGCTAATGAGTATGACTGACAAAGATTTAACGATTAGTTATGTATGTTTGCTTATGCCATGCAATATCTGATAAGAAAATCGTTAAACTCGCTAATGAGTTTAATGTGACCGACATTCGTGTGCTTAGGCAATTAACGCCTTTGGGCTCTCAATGTGGTAAATGTATTAGGCAAGCTCAACATATTCTTCAAACAATCACTCCTCTACCAAGTAAGATTCATGATTGAATCTTCCATTTCAGACACACTTGCTTTTGACACAAGCTCTAGCACTTCTATTCTTTAAAAATGAATAGGGGAGAGTCTATGAA
>NZ_SSMG01000139.1 GCF_009873615.1 Photobacterium lucens | reverse complement strand
CCCTGACTTTCATCAGAGCTTTAATTTTCTTTTATAGTTTTAACAGTAATGCTTATTACAACAAGCGATTACCGTTTTCATCGATGATGACTTCGCCATCTTCTTTGATTAATGGTCCTTTCGGCCAGTTTTCTAATACATCTAGTACCGCTTCACTTGGGCGACACAGTTTCACGCCTTTTGCTGTACATACGATTGGGCGGTTCACCAATACTGGATGCTCTAACATAGCTTCAAGGATCACTTCGTCTGATACGCTTTCATCCAATAAACCAAGCTCTTTGGCTGGTGATTTACTGGTACGTAATGCTGTGCGTGGTGTTAGGTTTGCCGCTGCAAATAACGCTTGAAGCTGAGGCTTGGTCCACCCTTCTTGAATGTATTCAATCACGACTGGCTCATAGCCTGCATCTTGGATAATTTGCAGCACATTTCTTGAAGTGCCACATTCTGGATTATGGTGAATAACAACCATGTTTTTACTCTCCGTGTACTTTTGAAATAGTGTTTGATGGCATTTCGTTTTCATCAAACCAATGACGGGTACGGTTGGCAAACCATACTAAAGACAGCATTACAGGCACTTCTACCAGCACACCTACAACCGTGGCAAGGGCTGCACCTGAATGTAAACCAAATAGTGAAATCGCAACGGCTACTGCTAATTCAAAGAAGTTAGATGTACCAATCATACAAGCAGGTGCTGCAATGTTGTGGGCTAACTTCATGCGTTTTGCAGCCCAGTAAGCAATAGCAAAAATCGCATAGGTTTGAATTAACAATGGGATCGCAATTAAGACAATTGCTTCAGGGTTTGCCAGAATCGTTTCCGCTTGGAAACCAAACAATAAAACCACTGTTGATAACAAACCGATAATTGACCAAGGCTTTAGCTTGGCTAATAAGTTATCTAAACGTGAGTGATCGTTAGATTTATCAAGCGCTTTACGAGTAATCGCACCTGCAACTAGTGGGATCACCACATACAGCACCACTGATAATACTAGGGTATCCCAAGGTACTGTAATGTCTGTCACACCTAGCAAGAATGCAGCAATCGGTGCGAAAGCAAAAATCATGATCAGATCGTTTACTGATACTTGTACCAAGGTGTAGTTCGCATCACCTTTGGTCATTTGACTCCACACAAATACCATTGCAGTACAAGGTGCTACACCCAATAAGATCATACCTGCGATGTATTGAGAAGCTGTTTCTGGCTCAACCCAAGAGGCAAAGAAAACTTTAAAGAATAGCCAACCAAGAAACGCCATGCTGAAAGGTTTTACTAACCAATTAATTACCAGCGTTAATACTAGGCCTTTCGGTTTTTTACCTACATCTTTGATCGATGAGAAATCAATCTGCATCATCATTGGGAAGATCATTAACCAAATTAATACCGCAATGACGATATTAACGTGCGCGTATTCAAGCGATGCCACCACACTAAATAATTGTGGGATTGCACTGCCAAGAATAATACCGGCAATAATGGCTGCCCCTACCCAAACTGTTAAGTAACGTTCAAACAGTCCCATTTTCTTACCCTTCTTTTTGGTTTACACGTTGCATTAATTGTTCTGCGCTTTCGACACGCTCTGAGTAGCGATCAACTAGAAAATCACTGTTATCACGAGTGAGTAGCGTGAATTTTACTAGCTCTTCCATTACATCAACGATGCGGTTGTAATAGCCTGATGGCTTCATACGATCGTTATCGTCAAACTCTAAAAACGCTTTCGCGACTGCTGATTGGTTAGGGATGGTGATCATGCGCATCCAACGACCCAATACACGAAGCTGATTTACTACATTGAACGACTGAGAACCGCCACACACTTGCATTACCGCCAGTGTTTTACCTTGAGTAGGACGAACAGCCCCCATTGATAGTGGGATCCAATCAATTTGCGCTTTCATAATGCCCGTCATCGAACCATGACGCTCTGGCGAACACCACACTTGCCCTTCTGACCACAGGACTAATTCTCGTAGCTCTTCCACTTTTGGATGCGTTGGATCTTCAGCATCAGGAAGCGGTAAACCTTCAGGATTAAAAATACGTACTTCTGCACCCATTTTAACTAATAAGCGTGCTGACTCTTCAATCACTAACTTACTAAATGAGCGCTTACGTAATGATCCATAAAGCAACAAAATACGTGGCTTATGCGTCGATTTTGGTGCGATTAAATCTTCAGAAACCGTTGATTTAAAATGGCTTTCATCAAGATTCGGTAATGAGAAGTCTTTGATTTCCATGTAATGACCTATGATCAATATATCGTTGAGATTTAATAAATAATCTGGCTATAAATTGTGATTAGCAGTTAGAGCAGTCGCTATTCAATCGAGATAGACAGTCTTCTAAATATTGATGACTGTTTTGTGACGATGTTGAAATAATGTCATTCATCCATGCTGGCATAGCTGGGTTTAACTTGTAATACACCCACTTCGCACGACGCTCATCCACCAGCAGCTCATTACGACGCAGTTCCGCTAAATGACGCGATACTTTCGGTTGGCTGATCTCTAGTGCATTTTGTAAATCACAGACACAAAGCTCCCCTTTTAAGCTAAGGAGCATAAGTACTTTAAGGCGAGTGTCATCCGCCATGGCTTTGAAGAATGATAGTGTTTCCATAAAGCTCACATACGATTTTTCATATATATGATAC
>NZ_SSMG01000138.1 GCF_009873615.1 Photobacterium lucens | reverse complement strand
GATTGATATTTATTTAGCCATTCCAATTTACTTGACCTTCACTTTGTCGTTACTTTATTAACAACAAATCCTGCAAATCAGCCTATTAGCAACTAGGCTTTAGAAGAGTTCAATATTTCTTTTAAAGGTTATAGATGAACGTGTTTTCTAGTTTTACGAAAACAGGTAACAGCAGCAATGAATAGAAAAATTGCAGCCATTCGGCATGGCGTTAAACATGGCAATATCATCACCTATATCGATAATCATCATCTTCCTGATACCAATCCTTTTATCCTTTGGGATCATTATCTCTCTATTAACCACTCACAAAGCGAATTAGATCTTCATGGTCATTCAGGCATTGATGCCATTAGCTACCCTGTTGTTGGAACAATTCTTCATTTTGATAGTATTACGGGTAAAAATCGGATTAAAAGTGGCGATATTCAGCTCACGAGTTGTGGCAATGGAATGGCGCATAAATCACTGATGATGCACCATCATGGTACTGCAGAAGCGTTCCAAATGTGGACAGCATCACCTGCTAACCTTCAAGGTGAGATGGTAGCGCCTTCAAGTACGCAGATAACCAATGAACAGCTACCGTTAATTGAAGATATTCATGCAACAACTAAGGTGCTTATAGGGAGTTATGAAGGTGTCGAAAGCCCATTAAAACATCGTTGTAATATTATTTATTTTGATATTATTGTGTCATCTTACGGATGTTGGACATTTACCCCCCCAGAGACGCATCAAGCTGGGTTTATTTATGTGCGTTCAGGTCAAGCATATGTAGCAAACAACCAATTACACCCAAATCAAATGGGGCTCTTTGAGCACTCCTCACAACCAATCAAGGTATTAACGACAAATCATAGTGCGCGATTTTTTATCGCTTTAGGTGAACCACTAAGCCAACCTATCATAACTGAAGAAGGCTCTGTTCATTCATCACCAGAGAACCTGGCAAAAGCATTAGATAATATTAAACAGTGTATTACGAGGCTAAAACAACAAGAATAGTCCAGATACAACAACGCCCTGTAACGCACAGAGATGTTTGCATGACAGGGCGTAATATTATGGTCGTGACGCTAATTGATAAGTACCGTTTGACTGGAACCACAACGCTTGTTTTTGTTTACGACCAAGTAAGATTGGGCCGTCATCAAAAAACAAAAAATTCTTCCAATTGCGCTTAAATACGCCCCATTTCGTCTCTATGATGTTGTACTTTTCATAGCAGAAGTAAACAGTCGTATTATCTTCCCACTTAATTGCCTCAAGAATGGCTTCAGGCAATGCTGGTTCGTCATCATCCCAAGCATCTTGCCAATCTTCAGCTGTTGACCAGATTTTAGCATCAAATGCCCAGTCACCTTGTTCAAAGTGATCAGCATCAGGACTTTGTTTACTAATATGCTCTTGCCAAAGCTGCGCAGAACGCGACTGGGTTAATGGCTTTATTTGTTCAAGATCTGCCGTAGGAACTGGCATTGAAGCGTGGGTAAAAATCCATTTACGCGTGTAATTATCGAGTTCAGTATAATTCATCAATTAGCCTAAAAATGTAAAGACACCGCAATGTACAACAGACACACTGTTTGTTCCAGTTGCCAATGAATAAAAACCTTACTTCAACGTATTTCTCACGATCAAAAAAGGTACGATCTCAACCGTACCTCATCCATCACTTCCAGCGAGTGTTGCTATCCTATTTTGGTTCGTCCCATAAATTGCTTACCCAACCACCCGCATGATCGTCATAATGACTATTATCAAAGGTCGTTTTAGGTTTTACAGGTCTATCGTTTTTATGACTTTCTAGTAGCTGTGAGATATGCATCGCCATAGGATCATCAGTCGATTTCATACGTTGTCTAGTCGCAACTTCTTTTATGATCTGTAATCGATATGACGAGTTCATTTTTTTCATCACTCACTCCTCTTTCTTTAGACATAAGCGAATAAAAAATAGACACCTCACAACAAAACGTCAAATTACCGCCTTCATAATGTCACAATGATAATGTAAAGCCTTTTGAACGAATTCTGTTAAATAACAATATGTTATATTTTAGTAAAAATTCCATTTATTCATTATCACTTCAGCTTTCGTTTAACCTTAT
>NZ_SSMG01000137.1 GCF_009873615.1 Photobacterium lucens | reverse complement strand
GGATTAAATAAGATTTAATTCAGTTACAGCATATAAGCAATAAAACAAGAATACGTCTAACACAACAACGTAACATGAGGAAATAGGAATACTTTAGGAATAACTAAACTATTCCTTTAGATATACTCATTTAGGATAACCTTGCAATAGCACTATCAAATAAGTTTTTAACTAAACTAATGAAATCTTCGAGAAAATTGATTTGTTCGTTTGTCGGCTCACGCAGCCATACACCTTCTAATACTTGATGAAGATCTGCCATCACAGAATCTGCTTCCTGCATTAATTGAAAACGAGTGTCTTGTTCAATATCAGGATTTTGAGAAAATACAGCCATTAATTGAGTAGCAATTAAATCCATAACGACTTCCTCTATCGTTATTCCTTGATCTTGAGCTGAAGCAGCTTCAAATAGTATTAGGTTTGACGCAAGGTATTCAATTAGAGCTTCATAGCCTTCTGTGTGCGCGACAAAATTTTCCACAATATTTTCCATTAGTTAATATCTGAAACAGTGAATACTCTACTATTATTTTTACTATTAACAAACTTTTCTATCACGTTGTTTTTCTCTACTCCCCGTAGAAACTAAAGGTGTAAAGCGACCATCGGGCTTGGCCACTGTCGTTTGATTTCGGCCATTTTTCTTTGATTCATATAACGCCGCATCAGTTTGCTCTAACCAAGATTCATAGCTACTAATACCTGAATGTAATTCACAAATACCAAGACTGATCGTTACCTTGATCTCGGTACCGTCTATTTTTACACTCGATTTCTCGACTTTCTTACGCAACCGCTCAGTGAAGTAACTTGTCATATCTGCTGTCGTACCGGGTAAAATCACACCAAACTCTTCCCCACCATAACGTCCTGCGATATCACTTTGACGTTTAGCACTGCGTACAATACTGGCAATGTTTTTGATCACCCCATCACCAGCAACATGACCATAAGTATCATTAACCTTTTTAAAGTGGTCGATATCAAACATCACCAAGGTTATCGGTTGAGACAACTGCTGAAAATGCTCAAATTCATCATTTAAACAATTTTCCCAGTGCCCACGGTTATGTAATTGCGTCAATCTATCTGTAATACTTAAGTGGGTTAACTGAGCATTCGATTCACGCAGATGGTTCTTGTTTTTCGCAATATCGGTAACATCTGTCACAGTTAAGCAAATGTGAGTATATTCGCCAGTTAACGATTTTAGTGGTGTCAGCGTCATGTTTTGAAACATATAATCGGAGCCACCAGAAATTGGACTAAAATTAGTAAATTTAAAAATCCAAGGGCGATCTTCCCAAGCAGAAAATGATCGCATACGTAACTTGAATGTAGATGCAATTTTATTCTTTAGCCACTTTTCTGGTAAGTGCGGTACAACATCAAATAATGATTTCCCCATTATTTGTTCACTAGATATACCACTATAGGCTTGCATGAATGTATTCCACGCATATACATTGTAATTTTTATCCAATATAACAATACCCGCATCTAAATGATCGAGTACTTGCATGGTTAAATGAAAATCAGCTAATGAAATATCCGTCAATTTAATGTATCCATGATCTGGTGAATTATGCCCGTTGATTGACTATCCATCATAAATAATACTTCACACTCAAGATCGAGTGTTTCTGCTTTATATGTATATTCAACCGTAAAATAATCATCCGCTTGGTATTCTTTATGATTCCAATTCATGTACTCTTCTAAAAGAATCGGTTGGCGTACTGAAAAAGGAATACTGATTTGTTCAGATAAAGCCACTAAAAATGAAGAAACCATAATGTTAGCGATATCTATAACAACTTCATCTTTATCATCATTTGTTTGGCTAAAACCAAGTTTTTCACCAAACACGATAATATCATCACCTCGCAAATCAACAAGAGCTTCGCCATGAATCCCCCCGCCTACAAAACGTTGAGCAATAGCAATGGAGTGATGATCACTGCGGATATCAGCAATAGTCATGGCGAGATCACTGCAGCTCATAGTGGCAACACATGGCAATGGCATTTTAATAAATTCACCCAAATGATCAGATATAATTGCAGCGCCTCGCCCTAATGAAATATTGGCGATTTCTCTAAAGCCTGCAATATAATCAACAGGTAAACCTTTGCTCACGTCAAATATATTTTTTTCTAACCGAGTAACATTGAGATTAGATAATAATTGCGTAAACTTTTTCTTCTCAAATGGTTTTGATAAAAACTGATCTGCACCGAGCATTAAACAACGTCTTGCTGCTTCTTTTTGAACATCTGCGGAAATAATAACAATCGTAGGTTTATACCCTAAAGACGGTAAACGTTTTAAAACTTCAAAGCCATCCATAATAGGCATAGTTAAATCTAAAAATACGATATCGATATTATTTTTAGCGATTTTATCGAGACCTTCATTACCAT
>NZ_SSMG01000136.1 GCF_009873615.1 Photobacterium lucens | reverse complement strand
AGTATTGGTTGGGTGAATAATCAGTGGGATGAAGGTGATTAGATAAACCAATGACATTTGCCCGTTATCCATAGTTTTTTTTAATGATAAGCCTAAGAAAACGATATTTTTCAGTTAGCGTAATTGCGCCTATAGTGAATCCATCAACAACATGCCGGCCTGTTGAATCTTTTTCGCATTACCAAAGTAGGAAAGTCTTATGTCTAAATCTTTAGTTGTTATTACAGGTGCAAGTTCAGGTATTGGTGAAGCGACAGCGCGTCAACTGTCAGCTGAAGGCTACCCATTATTATTACTTGCGCGTCGTGTAGAACGCATGGAAGCAATGAACTTACCTAATACCTTATGTCGTCAAGTGGATATCACTGATGTTGCAGCGGTAAAAGCAGCGATCGAAGAAGCAGAAGCGAAGTTTGGTCCTGTGGATTGTTTGATTAACAACGCAGGTGTCATGCTACTTGGTTTAGCTGATGAGCAAGATCCAGCAGAATGGCAGAGCATGTTCAACGTTAACGTGATGGGGATGTTGAACGGTATTCACGCTGTGCTATCTGGTATGAAGTCTCGTAAACACGGTACTGTGATTAACATTAGCTCCATTGCAGGTCGTAAGACATTCCCTAACCATGCTGCTTACTGCGGTACTAAATTTGCGGTACATGCGATCACTGAAAATATTCGTGAAGAAGTGGCGGATGATAATGTTCGCTTTATCACTATCGCACCGGGTGCAGTAGAAACAGAGCTACTTAGCCACACTACCAGCGATGCGATTAAAGCAGGTTATGAAGAGTGGAAAGAAGGCATGGGCGGTGTGATTGCACCTCAAGATATCGCTAACGCGATTAGCTACGCTTACAACCAGCCACAAAACTTATGTATCCGCGAAATCGTATTGGCAGCAACGCGTCAACAACCATAAGTTTATTAACTGGGGTTAGCATGTCAGTGTGCTGTCAGTAATATTAAAAGCACCACGCTTACTCAATACAGGTTATTGATCCCCTGTTATATTTAAAGAGGAGTTATTGATATCAATGATGTCGATAATTCCTCTTTTTTGTATCAGAGGGAAAGGTGATGAGAGAAAAGGTTTGGTATTTTGATCTGCTGCGGGTAGTTGCTGCCGTTGCTGTCGTGGTGATCCATGTTTTAGGTCCTTATCGGGAACAATTAGGACAAATACCTGATTGGGAGTGGATCACAGCGATCACCTTTAACAGTTTTAGCCGTTGGGCGGTGCCGGTATTTATTATGATCACCGGGGCTTTAATGCTCAGTGATGAGCGTCCATTTGAAGGACGTTATTATTTAAAGCGTCGGGTTGGTAAGGTGCTGATCCCGTTTGTGGTGTGGTCAGTGTTTTATGCGTTTTTCTCTGCGTTTTCCGCTTCAGGCACCAACTTTGCGACTAGTTGGAAGCTACTGACAGATATGCCTTTTCATGAAACCTATTATCACCTGGGTTTCTTCTATTATTTTATTCCGTTGTATTTAATTGTGCCTTTCTATCAATGGGCAATTCAGCGTATGGAGCCGGGGCAAGTGAAAGGTGTGGTCATGGTATGGTTGGTGATCACCGCCTCGTACTTATTCCATATTGATGGGCTGTGGAGTGAAACTTACCTGCTTTACAGTGGCTATTTGATCTTGGGTTATTGCTTGTATAAGTATCACTGGCCGCCAATGGTATTGCTGATCCCATTAGCGGTAGTAGCACTGTTGATCACAGATTATATGGTGGTGAGTCATAGCTTAACCGCTGGCGAATATAAAATTGGGCGCTGGTTATCTTATAAGACAATCAATACCGCGATTGCTGCTGCCGGCGTGTTTGTTTTATGTCGTTATATTAGTGATAAATTGGGTGATACAAGCCGTGAAAGGTTGTCGGTTATTAGCCGTCATAGCTTGGGGATCTATCTACTTCACCCTATCTTTCTATGGCCTGTACGTAATTATGATTGGTACTTTGCCAATCCACTTATCGCCATTCCTTTTTGGACACTGGTAGCGGGGGGGTTAGCCTTTGCCACCAGTTGGCTATTAAGCCGCAGTACCAAAACTGCATGGCTGGTGCCATAAATAGAAAAAGCCTGACACTGTGAAGTGACCCCCAATAGTTGGACACCAATTATTGGGGGTCTTTTATGTCCAAATATAGTCGAGAGTTAAAATGCA
>NZ_SSMG01000135.1 GCF_009873615.1 Photobacterium lucens | reverse complement strand
GCACGAGGAATATATTGATCTAAAGTTAATTTTTTTTCAGGCTGATTTTTGTCTGCTTTTACTGCACGATGAGTAAAAGTAATGCCATCAAAAGCGGAATCTAAAATAGGTTCAGATATACCATTTGAACGTGCTTCAGCTTTTAATTTATTTATGTATGCGTTAAATCCTTCATCAGCAGCAAAAGCTGTTGAGGAAATCCCTAATCCTAAGGCCACAACGGCCGATATTAAACGCTTATGCATAATAACCTTAATTAACTCTGCCGGCTTTGTCGGCTTTATATTGATCCAATAAGTTAGTCACTGGCGGTGGAACTTGAAGATAAAATCCAACCGTATTTAATGCCTCTTTCACTTTTTCAACATCGGCCAATGCTAACTTTCTACCATCAAGCTTTAACACCATAACAAATTGTGGTTTACCAAATGTAGTCATTAATGCTTCAGGTACATCTGAGAAATCATCTTTCTTATTAATATATAAATAAGTGTTATCTTTTTTTAAGCTTTTATAGATTGCACACAACATCTCAATTCGCCTATTTGTTAAAGCTTCCTCTTTCAGACCACAATTTTAACGTATCATTCCCCATTGGTTTATTTTTCACCATAAAGGATGAGACTTTTGTCTGAAATTCCAACGTCAAAGCAAGGATAACTTGCCCCTAACTGCTAGGGAATATACCATGCTACTACCTTTGTGATAATCAACAAGAATGGTTAATTTAATCACTAACCATAATAATGCCCATGACCAAGACAGCTGAACTTAAAGGGAGCTCGTTCACGCTCTCTGCACTTCATTTAATTGATGGTGATATTAAAAAAGCAACTGATCACCTAAAAGAAAAAGTTGAACTCGCACCTAATTTCTTCGCCTCTGCTCCTGTTGTTATCGACATTTCTAATGCAGGCAAAGACATTAACTTCAAGCAGTTAAAGGCAGGAATTGTTGACGCAGGTATGATCCCTGTGGGTATTAGTGGTTGCAAAGAGCCAGAGTTACAAAATCAAGCAAAATCTGCAGGTTTTGCTATTATGAATGCCGCTCGCACGGTGAAAGAACCAACAACAGCAGAATCTACTGAAGTAGAGCCTTCTCCTCAGCCAGTACAAGGCCGAGAGTCTGCACTTATCATTCGCACCCCTGTTCGTTCTGGTCAGCAGATTTATGCTAAAAATCGTGACCTTGTCATTCTAAATCATGTGAGTGCTGGCGCTGAAATTATTGCTGATGGTTGTATTCATATTTACGGGACATTACGCGGACGAGCAATTGCTGGTGCCAACGGTGACCAAGAAGCAACAATTTTCTGTCAGAACTTGCAATCTGAGCTAATTTCAGTTGCAGGGGACTACTGGCTAAGTGATAACATTCAGGAAGAGTTCTGGGGCAAAGGTGTAATTATCTCTATTGCTAATAATACACTCAGCATCGAGCACCTGGCTTTATAAAGTTTTAATAAGGAATTGAGTAAATGGCACGAATTATCGTTGTTACTTCAGGTAAAGGTGGCGTTGGCAAAACAACTTCAAGCGCTGCCATTGCATCTGGCCTAGCATTATGCGGTAAAAAAACTGCAGTTATCGATTTTGATATCGGTCTGCGTAACCTAGATCTCATTATGGGTTGTGAACGCCGTGTCGTTTATGACTTCGTTAATGTTATTAACGGCGAAGCAAATTTAAACCAAGCACTAATCAAAGATAAGCGCGTTGACAACCTGTTTGTTCTTCCAGCATCTCAGACTCGTGATAAAGATGCACTTTCTCGTGACGGTGTTGAACGCGTTTTAAATGACTTAGATAAAATGGGCTTCGAATTCATTATCTGTGACTCACCAGCAGGTATTGAAACAGGTGCATTAATGGCACTTTACTTCGCTGATGAAGCGATTGTAACAACGAACCCTGAAGTCTCTTCTGTTCGTGACTCTGACCGTATCCTAGGTATCCTAGATTCTAAGTCACGTCGTGCAGAAGATGGCAAAGAAGCGGTTAAACAGCACCTTCTACTTACTCGCTACAATCCAACACGTGTAACACAAGGTGAAATGCTAAGCGTTCAAGATGTTGAAGAAATTTTGCATATTCCTCTTTTAGGTGTTATTCCTGAAAGCCAAGCAGTGCTAAACGCGTCTAACAAGGGTGAACCAGTTATTTTCGATAAAGAATCTGATGCTGGTATTGCTTATGAAGATACAGTTGCACGCTTACTGGGTGAGGAACGCCCGTTTAAATTCTTAGAGGAAGAGAAGAAAGGCTTCCTAAAACGCTTATTTGGAGGCTAACTTTATATGGCACTGCTCGAGTTTTTCCGCCCGAAAAAGACGAAAACAGCGAACGTAGCGAAGGAAAGACTACAAATTATCGTCGCTGAACGTCGTAGTGCTGGACAACCGGCTCCAGCCTACCTACCTCAGCTAAAACAAGATATTTTAGATGTGATCAGTAAGTACGTACAAATCGACCCAAATCAAGTGTCTGTGAACCTTGATCATAAAGAGGAAGATTTATCCGTACTCGAACTTAACGTGACGTTACCTGACGAAGAACGTTAATACAGAAAAACCCGCAGAGAGCGGGTTTTTTCTTATCTAAGCTTTAAGTAATTTGCACTTAAGCCTTCTCATCTAAAATCGTTAATACACGTTGTTCAAACAGATCACGACGCCAGTTTTTCAACATTTCAGGGCGTTTATCTTCTCTGCGTTCATGTTTCCATGCCCAAGAAAGCACTTGGTGAATTTGCTTTTTCGATGCTAGAAACTCAGGAGCTAACCCCGTTTCTTTCTCTACTTCAGTCACCACATCTTTAATGTATTTCACCATTTGCTTATAGCCAGGGAAATCGACTAAACGCTCAATTTTAGCTGGGTAGTCTTGTACTGCAATGCGATCACAATCATGCACCATCTTCAATAAACGATTACCGTGACGCTGGATCTCCATTGGCTCAAAGCCTTCTTTCTCAAGCCCTGCTCGTGACTTGATATTAAAGCGAGCTAACTTCCATAAGTGTAACTCTTTAACGATAAAGTTTAAGGCAATATCACGTTTCTGAGCTTCACGTACTCGCCATGCTGCTACCTTTTGTAATACAGCCAATTGCGACGGATTTAACTGCCATGCATTTTTGATATCTAAATATGCTTTCTCAGGGTCGACTGGTTTAATGCGGCGTAACATTACAGAATTACACTCTTGCTGCAGCGCTTCCATATACCCTGTTGCTTCCACCTTCGCGAGTAAGGTTTCATACAACGGCTTTAAATAGTAAACATCTGCCGCTGCATAATCTAATTGCTTAGCGGTTAATGGACGAGCAAGCCAATTTGTACGCGCCTCACCTTTATCTAGCTCAATACCTACATATTCTTTTACTAATGCACCAAAACCCGTTGAAATACCATGACCTAAAAATGCCGCCATTAGCTGAGTATCAAGCATTGGCGTTGGTAGGCAACCTGCGTGGTGTTGGAACACTTCTAAATCTTCACCGCAAGCATGAAGAACTTTAATTATAGATTGATCACGTAATAGTGCCCATAACGGCTCCATATCATCAATCTCTAACGGATCAATTAATGATAAATGCTCACCATCGAATAATTGAATCAAACCTAAACGCGGATATAACGTGCGCGTACGGACAAACTCTGTATCCAGCATAACGGCAGCCTGCGTTCTGGCTGAGTCACAACGCTGTTGTAATTGCTCGGTTGTTGTAATTATATCGAAGTTCACATGATACCTTTTCGGTGCAGGGCTAAATCATTAACCTTTTAGTAAATTATATTAAGAAAAATGCCGACGCATTAACGTCGGCATCTATAATATCGTGCAATGGTATGTAATTACATATCTCATCAAAAACTGACGAGTATTTTTACATCCTTAGCTAGCGATACTTATTGCTGTTGTGCTTTTTTGTCAGACTCTTCACGTAAAACACGACGTAAGATCTTACCTACGTTGGTTTTTGGTAAATCATCCATAAACTCAACAACTTTCGGGATCTTGTAACCCGTTAAGTGTTGACGACAGTGTGCAATCAACTCGTCTTTGGTTAAGCTTGGATCGCGTTTTACAACACAAAGCTTCACTACTTCACCAGACACTTCATGTGCTTGACCGATCGCTGCCACTTCAAGCACTTTGTCGTGTAGTGCAACAACGTCTTCGATTTCATTTGGATAAACGTTAAAACCTGACACTAAGATCATGTCTTTCTTACGGTCGACGATATGTAGGAAACCTTCGTCATCAAACTTAACAACGTCACCTGTTGATAACCAACCGTCATCCGTTAGCACTTCTTTGGTTGCTTCAGGACGTTGCCAGTAACCTTTCATCACTTGAGGACCACGAACTTGTAGCTCACCCACTTCCTCAATACCAACCACGTTACCTTCATCATCAACCATACGAATTTCTGTTGAAGGGACAGGTAAACCGATAGAACCATTGTATTTGGTTAGATCGTAAGGGTACGCTGCAACCAATGGTGAACACTCAGTTAGACCGTAACCTTCAAGTAAGTAATTGCCCGTGATCTTTTGCCATTTTTCTGCAACAGCACGCTGTACAGACATACCACCACCAACAGATAGGCGTAAATGGCTAAAATCTAGCTCTTGGAAATCTTCGTTATTGATCAACGCATTAAATAGCGTATTTACACCAGTAATAGCCGTAAATTGGTAACGCTGTAGCTCTTTCACAAACGTTGGAATATCACGAGGGTTAGTGATCAATAGGTTTTGACCGCCCATTTCCATTAGCAGTAAACAGTTAACCGTTAATGCGAATACGTGATATAGCGGTAATGCAGTAACAATAAGCTCACGGCCTTCCGTTAATACAGGACCATAAGCACCTTTCGCCTGCATCACGTTCGACACCATATTATGGTGAGTCAAAATAGCGCCTTTTGCTACACCTGTAGTGCCGCCCGTGTATTGTAAGAATGCCATGTCATCGCCAGTAATAAACGGCTTAACATATTGCATACGACGACCTTTACGCAACGCCATACGCATAGATGTAGCATGAGGTAAATGGTACTTCGGCACCATTTTCTTAATGTACTTAACAACGAAGTTAACTAACGTGCCTTTAGGACGTGATAACTGATCACCAAGGCTAGTTAGAATAACGTTCTTAACACAGGTATTTTTAACAACAGCTTCTAGCGTATGAGCGAAGTTAGAAACGATAACGATCGCTTTCGCGCCAGAGTCATTTAACTGGTGCTCTAACTCACGTGGTGTGTATAACGGGTTAACGTTTACCACAACACAGCCTGCACGCAAAATACCGAACAGTGCGATAGGATATTGCAACAAGTTTGGCATCATTACCGCAACACGGTCGCCTTTTTGCAACTTCAATTCATTTTGAAGGTACGCGGCAAAAGCACGGCTACGCTCTTCCAATTTACGGAAGGTCATCACCTGGCCCATGTTAATAAATGCCGTTTGATCAGCATACTTACGTACAGACTGTTCAAACATATCAACTAATGACGAATATGCATCCGGATTAATTTCTGCCGGTACATCTTTCGGATAGCGGCTAAGCCAAACTTTATCCACTTGCACTCTCCTTATTATTAGACTGCGTTGCGACCTATAGCGATATAGGTAAAGGCTGCAATGAAAAATTAAACAAGCGTTTATTTGCCTGCATTACAGCATAATTAACTTATAATTAACATCTTGCTAAGTTTACTGAGCTTGAAACTTTGAAGTCACTCATTGAAAAGCAAAGATTAATCTCTTTGAGGGGAAATAAAGCCTTGAATACAATTAGATACCACATCAGGCTGCTCTAAGTGACAATGGTGCCCCCCTGCAACCACTACCTGAGAAAACTGTTTAATGCCGTATTTTTGTTGCGGATTGTCTCGCAAAATAGGAAAACCATGACTACCGACAATTGAGTAAATCGGTACTTCAATCGACGACATAATGGCTTGTGCTTGCGATAACGTCATTCGATACAACGAATCACAACGTAAGCGATGATCATGTCGCCAATACCATTTTCCATCACGCTCTACAGTCGCACGTTGGACAACCGATACTAAACAGGTCGCCGGCAAACCATTCACATTAGCACGAAGCTGCAATGCTTCATCAAACGACAACATTGCCCGTGCTTTACGACGCTCACGCTGTTTGCGATATTGCTGACGACTTTTCAGTCCTTGCCTTAATCGCTGTACCGTTAAAGCAGGCTCTTCAATCACAGGAGCCAATCCTTCGATTAAGATCAACTGCTCAACGTGCTCAGGATAAGCAGCACAATAACAGCTTGAAATAATCGCGCCCAGTGAATGACCAACTAAACACACTGACTTAACAGGTAGTTGTAAAATCACCTGGTGTAAATCATCAATATAATCGAAGAAATGATAATAGTTATCTTCACTTCGAGATTGCGATAACCCGTGCCCCGGCAAATCAATCGCTGCAAGATTAAAGTCATCCTCTAATCGTTGCCAAAGCGTTGAAAACGTCGCCGCATTATCTTGCCAGCCATGAAGAAACAACAACACAGGCTTGTTATTTTCAATGGGCTCTGAGAGCGAGAAGTTCGCCAATCCAGCTAACTCAATTTCAGCAAGGCGAAAGGTTATCGCTTCCATCAATTACATTACCACTCTGTCTACGACACGGCCTTCAATACCAAACGGTGGCATAAAGTAATCATCGCCCCAGAATCCACAATTAAAGCCAATACAACGGTTAAATCGCATTGGTGCTTCCATTTGGATTTGTTGCTGAACCTGCCAAATTTGCTCACCTGTCACAGTAACAACAGGGAAGGTGTAATCGTATTGACCGACTTTGCCTATTTCCGTTCCAGTGTATTGCCCCACAACAGTTAATAAACGCCCTTTGGCATACTCAATAGGATCGAGAAAGCCAGGTACATTCGCAATAAATCTACCTTGAGGTTTACTGTGTAAGAGTGGTCGACCGTCAGAGGTTAACGGCAATGCGACAATTTCAATCCGTGTTTGCTTTGCTTCATTTTTAATCGAAGCAATGATCCCACCTAACCTTACTTCCTGATGTTGCATTACAGTAGGATGCTCGGTGATAACGTGTAAATCTGTGATAGGATTTTTCGTTTTAGTCTGCAAGCTGGCTGGAACGCTGGCGCAGCCTACCATAAAGATCAATATCAGCCCAAGAAATAGCTTACGAAACATATAAAACCTCACCATAACTGTTCAATTTAACAGCAGAAACACTCATCAATGCACAGTCTGCTGGCACCTTATTTTAAAGTGTTAATAGCGAGGAGAATATAGGAAGTGGGAAAGGTTTTAAACAACCATATCAATACCGATAAGATTTGAGAGTTGTTCTTTACGGCTATGAAGCATCACATCCATATAAGCCGTCAATGCTTTTTGATGCTTACCATCAGGACAGTCATATTGCAGTTGACGGTATTCTTGATTCGCCAACTCAGGCGATTGCGCCACAGACGATAATGAAGAGGAAACAGGAGAAACAGCCTCACTCGCTGACGCTGTTTGTTTTGCACTTTCTGTTTTATTAGTTGAATTGAGTGGCTTTGATGGTAAAGAAATAACACCATGATTAATAGTTACCATAATCCCCTCTCATCATCCAATAAACCCAAGATTCATCTATACCCAAGCGACTTCAATATGCCTGATTCAGAACAAAGTCACTGAGTTGAATTCAAGGAAGACAACGAAGCGGAATAGCGAGCTCTTTCCAAGTTGTCTGACGCAAGAAGTCGGCTCAGTGACACGTTCCCAAAGGGCGAGCGTCCTTAGCTCTCAGACTTTGTTAACGATTCTCAATGTAGAACCACTATATCTACGAATCGTTGCCGCGCCTGAGAACTAAGGTCATCTCGCTGAACACTGCATCTTGAGGTTGCTTGGGTATATAACGAGAGTAGTAGACATAGCTACCACTCTCACTATTGATACGATCACTCGCGACCTGGTAGCTTTTTCCACGTCACGGTATCACGTAAGTACACAGGGCTTGCTTCTTCTGCAAGTACTGCTTCACCACGAGCAAATGAAAATTTCGCAAGCTGCACCATATCTTGTGAATCAGGGTATAGCACTGTGCCTTGCTGCATTGCTACAGGTAATTTGCTTAGGGTTTCAGCATACGCATCCCAACCTGTACCTGCCGTTAACCAAATGCCAGATTCTGTTTGCATCGATTCAACTAACGCTTCTGGTGAAATCACTTGTTCTGCACCGACGACTTGCCAATCACCATCCACTTTACGTTGGTATTGACCCCAATATAGTTCGCCCATACGTGCATCAATGGCTGATAATACGTTCTCAGCTTGATGAACACGGTAAGTACCTTGCGCCATTGCAGCCAGCGTAGAAACACCAACCATAGGTAAATCAGCACCAAATGCTAAGCCTTGCGCAATACCGATGCCAATGCGCACACCAGTAAAGCTACCAGGGCCTTGACCATAAGCTAATGCGTCAAGTTGGTTTAATTTAAGACCAGCTTCTGCAAGTACCGTATCAACCATTGGCAAAATTTTTGTTGTGTGTTCACGTGGTGCGTATTCACAACGAGAAATAACTTCATCACCCACTAAAAGGGCAACAGAACAGTTTTCAGTTGCAGTATCTACTGCCAAAATTTTGGTGCTCATTCAAGCCTCTGAATGTTGGTTGTCATCTTCAATAACAGTGATGTTATTAATAGTAGACAAAAAGTCACTAACTCCTTCAACACTTCGAGTGCGAGGAATTGGCGGTAAACTTCGTAAAAATACAGCGCCGTAATGCCTTGTCACTAATCGATTATCACAAATGATCAGTGCGCCTTTATCTTTGGTATCACGGATCAAACGCCCAACCCCTTGCTTTAAGGTGATCACGGCATCTGGAATTTGCACTTCAGCAAACGGATCGCCACCACGCATACGACAATCTTCAATACGTGCTTTTAATAATGGATCATCTGGCGCTGTAAACGGCAATTTATCAATGATAACACAGCTAAGGGCTTGTCCTCTAACATCAATCCCTTCCCAAAATGCACCTGTTGCCACTAATAACGCATTTCCGTGAGCAAGGTATTCATTCAGCAGCTTTTGCTTGGTTGTCTCACCCTGTGCTAGCACAGGTAAACTGAGCGTTTCTCGAAACCCTTCGACAAGCTCTCGCACCATTTGATGAGAGGTACAAAGAAAGAAACAACGCCCGTTATTAGCTTCAATCACAGGCGATAATAACGCCACCAGCTTTTTCGCTAAGCCATAGCTATTTGGCTCAGGTAAATGACGAGGCACACACAAAAGCGCTTGCTGGTTGTAATCAAATGGACTTTCTAATGAAAACTGCTTTTTCGGCTCTAACCCAAGGCGATGGCTAAAGTGGGTGAAGTTTTCATCCACAGCAAGCGTCGCTGAAGTAAATATCCACGCCCCTTTTTGCTCTGCCATTTGATCTTTGAATTTATCAGCTACCGTCAGCGGCGTAATATTTAAACTGAATTGTCTTGGCGTACATTCATACCAATAGGAGTAACCCGTAATAGATGTATCTGCCATACGCTTTAATTTAGCTTTTAACGTCGCAGCTCGTTCAAAGGCAGTATCTAAAAGCTGGCTACGTCCTAATGCTAATTTCAGTACATCATAGGTAAGATCGAGCGCATCGGATAATCTCGTTAACTCACGCTGAACCGCTGGGGTTTGTGAGGCTTCTCGCCAGTTTCCACGAAATCCGGGATCGCCTAAAATAATCCGCATTTCAAACGCGGCTTGTTGCAAACGATCCGCTGTTTTCTGTAACTGACGCATATCACGCGCTTCAGTGCGATAGCCGATATCAATATCTTTTGCCAATTCAACCAGTTGGCGACTAGTCAGGCTTTGACCAAAATACTGACTAGCGATATCTGGCATTTGGTGAGCTTCATCGAAAATGAACACTTCAGCTTCTGGAATTAACTCACCAAAGCCTGTTTCTTTGATCGCTAAATCAGCCAAGAATAAGTGATGGTTTACTACTACGACATCCGCTTCCATCGCTTTTCGACGCGCTTTAACCACAAAGCATTCGTCATAAGACGGACATTCACGGCCTAAGCAATTGTCATTAGTGGACGTGATCAACGGAATAACAGGGCTATCTTCTGCGACATCGTCACATTCACCAAAGTCGCCTGATTTTGATGATGAAGACCATTGGCGAATTTTAACCAATTGAGTAAGCAGTGTAGGATCCGATTCCACATCATGACTTTCTAATACTTGGCGATTTAAGCGATCAATACATAAGTAATTTGAACGCCCTTTTAGCAATGCCACTCGCCCTGTAAAGCCAATCGCATCCGCCATTAATGGTAAATCACGATGAAATAGCTGCTCTTGAAGGTTTTTAGAACCAGTACTGATAATCGTTTTCTTGCCACTCAACAAAGCGGGAATCACATAAGCAAAGGTTTTGCCTGTGCCCGTTCCGGCTTCAACCACCAGCTGAGACTCATGTTTGATTGCGTCAGCTACTGCATTCGCCATATCAATTTGGGGTTGGCGAGCTTGAAAACCCGGAATGGCTTTGTCTAACGCACCGCCAGAGGCAAAAAACTTCGTTATCATCTACTTCGCACTATTGGTCATATATACAGTATCTATATTGTCATTATGCCAATTATCTCCTCAACCGACCAGCACTCTCCTTTCACAGAACAGCAATTATCCACCTTCATTTCTCATTAATCAGAGAAGCAAAGACATAAATGCTTTGACCATAAGGTTAAATCTAGGTAATAGTTAATTAAGATCTTTGTAACACGCAGCATATAAACAGGCGTGAATCGTAGTCAGGAATCGACATGGAAAAGAAAACACTTCTCACGGAATGCCCAGATGACATGGGTCTTATCGCGAAAATCACCAATATTTGTCACAAACACCAACTGAACATCATCAACAATAAGGAATATGTTGATAACACGCATGATCAGTTTTTCATGCGTACCGAGCTGGAAGGCTATTTTAATGACACCACCTTCCTTGCCGATTTAGATCATGCATTGCCACAAGGCAGCAAGCGTCGCTTAATTAGCTCTGATCGCAAAAAAGTCGTGATCATGGTAACCAAAGAGGCTCACTGCTTAGGTGATATTCTGGTTAAAGCGTTTGATGGCTCGCTAGATATTGAAATTGCAGCAGTTGTGGGTAACTACAACACACTACAAGGGCTAACTGAAAAATTTGATATTCCATTCCATCATGTGTGCCATGAAGGTTTGAGCCGTGAAGAGCACGAACAAAAGTTATTAGAAGCGGTACAACAATACCAACCTAACTATGTGGTACTGGCAAAATACATGCGTATCTTAACGCCAAATTTTGTTGCTCAATTCCCTAATAAAATCATTAATATTCACCATAGTTTCTTACCAGCATTCATTGGTGCAAAACCGTATCAGCAAGCATTTGAACGTGGTGTGAAAATCATTGGTGCAACAGCGCACTTTGTAACCAATGATCTTGATGAAGGGCCAATCATTACCCAAAACGTTATCCCCGTGGATCACAGTTTCAGTGCCGCAGAGATGGCAAAATCAGGTCGTGATGTAGAAAAATCAGTGCTCAGTAAAGCATTAGGGTTAGTGGTAGACGATCGTGTGTTTGTTCACAGCAACCGCACCGTTATTCTTTAATAACTAAATACACAATTAAAAAAGCGCAGTCATTACCGCTCAAAAAGAGTCGTAAACTGCGCTTTTATTATTTCAACTTTATTCGACGTTAAGCTTGTTCACTTTCCAGTACTGCTTTTAACGAGTGACCATGTAATTTGATACACACACCATCACGTTTAAAAGCAAAAGTTGGATTTGGTAATCGTTCATTATCACCTGCTGGTGAACTAGCTTTTACCTTAATGCCTTTCGCTGCTAAACCATCCCAATCTAAAGTCGGTAATTGCTTTTGCAAATCTTGTTTTAATTCATCGGTTGTGCGTGCGGTTGATGGCACAACAAACTCAATGTGTTCCCACCCTTGCTTCGGATAAACTTTATCGCTTGGATATGGTAATTCCAACGCTTCAAATGACCAATCGCCAGCTTGTAATGGTTGCTCAAAACCAATGATCACAATTGGGCGTCCATTGATCATATTATTCGACCATTCTTGACCATAAGTCAGCCATGCTTGATGTAATTCTTCTGCCAACGTTTGATCGTTAACACGCAAAGCAATGTGATCGGCTTGAAAGCCTTTTAGTGAAATACCTAAATCATCGATTAATGCGGTAATGGCTTTCATGAAGTCTGGTAATTGCGCAAGCATTTGCGTTGGGTGAAGATGATGTTGTTCTAACGTGTTCATGAATTAATCCCATTATTGACGACTGAAACTATAATTAGGTGAAGTGAATAATTATCCATTTTTAATGATTTATTGAAACAGGAATTTAACG
>NZ_SSMG01000134.1 GCF_009873615.1 Photobacterium lucens | reverse complement strand
AACTAAATGCGTTATATTCTGGCTTTTCTATTCCATTTGATAATAAAGACCATATTTTTGGACAGTCTAAGTCGCCATTTTTGTACACAACAGGCCAACCAAGCGAAGTATACGAAAAAGGAATTCCAGCTACCTTGTCATGCTGTGGTTTATGGTTTAACTCCCAGTTCTGACGCAGGTTTACAGCACCTTGATACAGGTTGTTTTGGGTCAAATCTAGCTGCACTAACTTGGCATTTTTGTGTACTTGATTCCATTCGTATAACAAAACGCTAATTAAGACCAATGTCACAATAGCCCATGAAATATTTTGTAACCTTTTTGCGTGCTGTAATTCACGATCCCTTAGCGACATCGAGCATTCCCCACATCGGTAAGAAGATACCCAGTGCTAATAGCAGCACCATACCAGCCACAACCACTAGCATGATCGGTTCGATTCTGGCGGTTAACGTCTTTAAATCGTACTCAACTTCCCGATCATAAAAATCTGCCACTTCCAGTAGCAAGTCATCAACTTGGCCAGTTTCTTCACCAACTGCAATCATTTGTAGTACGAGAGGGGTAAATACGCCAGATTTTGTCGCGGTGCGAGCAATACTGCTACCGCTCTCAATACCCTGCTTCATTTCAACTAAGCGGTTTTCTAAGAAACGGTTACCTAAAGACTCCGCTGCCATTTGAATGGCTTGGTTTAGCGGCACACCTGCACGGATCATCAATGAAAACGTTCGCGCAAAACGTGCCATCTGAGCACGATTAACAATTGAACCAGTAATTGGCATTCGTAATCGCCAGTTATCCCACTTTTCTGCCCCTTTGGGCGTATTACGCCACAACCGAATACCGAGCCAAGTAGCAAATGACACCCCTATCATCACGGGCCAGTAATGAACAAAGAAATTAGATGTTCCAATCAGCACTCGAGTCGGCCATGGCAATTCAACACCAAAACGAGAGAACATGGAGGCAAACTGCGGGATCACCTTGGTATTTAAGATCCCCATTGCGATCACGATAGCGGTTAATACAAACGTGGGATAACGCATCGCCGATTTGATTTGGCGACGGGTTTTCATCTCTTGCTCGTAGTAGTTAGCGAGTTGCAATAACACCTGATCAAGGCGACCAGTATTTTCACCAACATGGATCATCGAAATGAAGAGACGTGAAAATACCCGAGGATGCTGCTGCATAGATGCTGATAATGCCAAACCATTAGTCAGATCTTGTGTTACCTCTTCTAAGGTCGTTTTTAATAACGGGTGACTGGCACTTTGCGATAACCCTTTAAACGCGCGCAGTAGCGGCACACCTGCTTTGGTTAAGCTATAAAGCTGACGACAGAAGATCACCAAAATTTCTAGTGGTAATTGCGCCTGAAACAACGAGCTTAAATCAAAGGCTTGGCTTTTACTTTTGGCATGAGTCTCACGGATCTCTAGTGGGATCACACCTTGACGCATTAACAGATCCGCCGCTGCATTCGGGCTCGATGCTTCAATCGTTCCTTGCTTTAACTGGCCTTTATCACCGCGACCTCGGTAGCTGAACACTGCCATTTTTCGTCTCTACTACTTAAGATCGTCCATGATTTCTCCTTCACCTAGGAGCAATACTTCATCAATACTGGTTTTGCCTGCTAAAGCGAGCTCCATTGCTGATTCAACAAGCGGTTTATAGCCTTCACTGTTACGTGCTAATTGGGTAAATAGCACTGCATTGTTTTGGCGTAGCGCATCCATCATTTCTTGGCGCATTTCTAATAGTTCAAACACACCAATACGCCCTTTGTAGCCGGTAAAGTTACAGCTGTGACAACCACGCCCACGACGGAATACGTGGTTGTTGTAAAATGGAAAACGTGTTTCTAACCATGCCTTTTGGCCGGATTCTAACGGCGTATCTTCACCACAATCACTACAAATACGACGCACTAATCGCTGTGCTAATACGGCACGCACTGCACTTGCAACCAAATACCCCGGTGCTTCCATGTCGATCATACGCAGCGCACTATCAACAGCATCGTTGGTATGCAGTGTGGATAACACTAAGTGACCGGTTAATGCTGAGCGTAGACCAATCTCAACGGTTTCCTGATCACGCATCTCACCAATAAGGATGACATCAGGATCCTGACGTAAAAAGGTACGCAAGATCGATGAAAACGTGAGACCAATTTTGCTGTTTACCTGAACTTGGTTAACACGCGGCAAACGGTATTCCACCGGATCTTCTGCGGTGATCAGTTTCTTACCCGGCTTATTTAATTCACTCAATGCGCCATAAAGCGTGGTTGTTTTACCCGAACCTGTTGGACCTGTTACCAAAATCATCCCGTGAGGACGTTTTAGCTGACGACGAAAACGTTGCACGATGTCATCAGGCATACCAATCTCATCAAGGCTTAAAATACCCGCGGATTGATCAAGCAAACGCATTACCACTGATTCGCCATGTTGGATTGGCATGGTAGAAATACGCACATCAACCGAGCGGTTTCGTACCATCATGTTAAAACGTCCATCTTGAGGTAGACGCTTTTCAGAAATATCCAGACCACTCATAAGCTTCAAACGTAATACCAGCGCAGCAGAAATACTGCTCTCATCAATTACGTTTTCATGTAAGACACCATCAATACGTTGGCGAATACGCAATACGTCTGCATCAGGCTCAATGTGAATATCCGACGCGCCCACTTGCACCGCATCTTCAAACAATGAATTGATCAGTTTGACGACTGTCACTTCTTCATTGTCGGTCTCTTCCATACCAAAGGTGAAAGTATGGTGATCTTGGTGCTCTGCTTTTAATTGCTCGGCGAATGACGCAATTTCTTGGGTTCGACGATAATAGCGATCAAACGCCGCCAATAGCTGACGCTCAGGAGCAATCACTAACTCCACTCGGTATTGACTCAGCTGATCAAACACCGCTTCTTGCGCTGCTAAGTCAGCCGGATCACTCATCGCAACACGCACGGTGTCACCGTGTTTACCCAGCACTAAGGCACGCAAACGACGGGCGTTTACTTCAGAGAGTAAGCCTACACTGTCGCTATCTACTTGTACTCGCGTCAAATCGACTAGCGGAATATCTAGCTGACGTGCTAAGAACTGCAGCATCTGCTGTTCAGTAAGAAAACCGAGATTAATTAGGGTATCACCGAGCTTACGACCGGTTGATTGCTGTTTCGTTAGTGCTTGTTCTAGTTGTTGCTGAGTAATGATATTTTCATCAACCAGAAGATCGCCTAAGCGTTTACGTAATCGAATTTGCATCGGCTAGCTCCTATGCTGAGTTAATACAGCTAAACGCTGCTGAATAAACTGTTGAGATGACGCTGAAATATTGCCAAGTTGTAAGGCTTTACGGTAAGACTCAACGGCTTTTTTCATATCACCACTACGATCTTGAGCAATGGCTAAACCCATCCACCAGCGACCATCAAACGAGGCAACACGCACTAATTGCTGATAGCTGTTCAATGCCACTGCGTTATTATTTAGCTTTTGTGCTAATGCACCACGCATCGCTAAATACTGGGTATTCATCGTGCCGCTTTTATCATTAAGTACAGCCAATGCCGCTTGGTTTTGTGACTCATTAACTAATAACTTCGCCAGCGTTAAACGTAATTCTGGTTGATTCGGCTGTTTTGCTAAGCCCTTTTCAAGTGTAGCAATCGCTTCTCGCACCTCACCACGACCATAATACAAGGCGGCTAAACGCTGTCTTGCCATGATCCAATCAGGACGATAATTCAGCGCCGCTTCTAAATTCATCACCGCTTGCTTGCTGTCTTCTTGCTCTAGTGCTTTTTCTGCATTTAAGTATTCCACTTGCGCTAACTCATTGGGGGTTAACGCAACGGTTTGAATAGACAGTTCACTTTTTACAGGCACAGGTGCTGGCGCTTGATGTACAACCGTTTTAGCTTTTTTCTCGTGCTTCACTTCTGCTAAAGCGCGCTCATAGCCACTCTCATAACCTTGATCATAAGAGCTTTGTAATTCTTTTTGCTCTTCTTCACTTTCTAGTGAAGCTTGAGCAACGGGCATATCAGCAAGCTCAGCAGGCACTGATTTTTGCGCAACCTGACGTGCAGTTTGTGGCACAGGTTCTGCTTTTTTCGCAGCAGTAGACTCTGTATGAACAAGTGTTATTGGCTGCTCACTGACTGCTGGCTGATGTTTTTTACTCTCATCAGATTGCTCAATCGCAGGTTGAGTTGCTTCACCTTGTACAATGGTTGATTGCGCAACGAGTTCTGGCTGCTGCAAAATAGGCTCAGCAGAGACACTGGTTTCAGCCATTGCAGGACTGACTACGCTATCAGGCTGACTGAACCACCACACCACAGTGCTTAAGGCTAATCCACAACATCCAAGTGCCGCCCACTTAGGCCATACTGATTTCGGCACAGGTGCAATATCAGCTGCACGTAATGGTGAGCCTTTCTGGGTCACAGACGATAATTTAACTTGGCTCAACTCATTAAGTCGGCGATTTAATTCACTCATGAATGACTCCATCCCCATAACACAGGAAACGACCATTTGGGTTGGCTTGCCCCTAAGGTATCCCGAATTGCCATGAGAACTTCTTTCTTACTAACGATATATTTTTGCTCACAAAACGTCGCAAGCAGCGATTTATGACATAACTGATTAATTAATCTTGGTACGCCATTACTCGAACGCCAAATCGCACGGCATAACGGCACACTAAACACCATGTCGGTATAGCCCGCTTGATGTAAGCGATGCTTAATATAAGCAATGGTTTCAGCCAAGGTTAATGGGCGCAATACAGCACGAAAGGTGATCCGCTGGCGCAACTGACGCAATTGATGTTGCGCCAAACGCAGATCAAGCTCTGGCTGTCCAAGCAGCACAATATGCAATAATTTCGCTTGCTCGGTTTCTAAATTTCCGAGCAGACGAATGGCTTCTAATGCATCATCTGGCAAGGCTTGGGCTTCATCTAATAACACCACCACCGATTGCCCTTTTAAACGACGGGTGATCAACTCATCTTGAATTTGCTCTGTGAGCAACACAGGATCACGGCTAGGAGTTAGGTTTAGCTCTTTTGCCAGCGCCCGTTTTAATTCGGTGCCATTACTGGCTGGCGTCGGCAAATAAGCCAGATCAAAATGTTCGGGTAGTTGGGTCATTAACATCCGACACACTAAGGTTTTACCTGTCCCCACTTCTCCTGAGACCTGTGTGATCCCTTCTCCCATAGAAAGTGCTGCCAGCACAGTTTGAATCGCTTCAATGTGCGATGGCAGCGCATGAAAAAGGGATGTATTTGGCGTTAGGGCAAAAGGTTGCTGACTAAAACCAAAATGCTCGATATACATGGTTTACCCTTCTTCAGGGAACCATTCATTGATCAGTGCGCGAGAACGTTCGATCTCTTGCTTCCACGTGTTATCAGTCACCACTGTTGGTTTAAGCAAGATCACAAGTTCAGTTTTCTTCTTCACTTTATTGATTTGACGGAACAAGTTACCTAAACCTGGGATATCACCCAATAATGGTACTTTTGATACTTGATCGTTCACTGTCGATTTCATCAAACCACCGATCACCACCACGTCACCTGTGCGAGCATGAATGATAGAATCAGATTCGCGGATCGTACTTTTCGCCAATGGCAGTACCATAGGTTTTGCCGTACCGACCTCAATGGTTTTGGTTTCGTTCTGTACATCAACAACCGCAGGATGAACATGCAGTAACACACCGCCTTGATCGTCGATTTGTGGTGTCACATCTAACGAAATACCCGAGAAGAACGGTGTTAATGACACATCTGGTGCTACGTTATTGTTATCACCTGATACATTGCTGCTTGAAACATCAGTCACGAAGTATTCATCGCCACCCACTTTGATCACAGCTTTCTGGTTATTCGCTGCCGTAACTCGTGGGCTAGATAGCACGTTCAAGTCACCTTGAGTAGATAGGAAGCTCATCACTGTGCTGAAGTTACCATCAGAGATCGTGATGTTAGTTTGACCGCCTAACAGATCAGAGATCGCATTACCGCCCGGTAAGGTTTCAGCAATAGCAGCTGTTCCCATCGTGATACCGGTACCGCCAATACTTGCAGTCAGGTTGTTCCAGTTGATCCCTTGTTGGTAACTATCATCAAGCGTCACTTCCATGATCTTGGCTTCAAGTACCACTTGGCGCTTCAGGCGCTTTTGCGACATACCCAAGAACTCTTTGACTTCACGTAATTCATTAGGAAACGCACGTACAGAGATCAAACCCGCTTGTGGTGAAACCATCACATTACGACCATCACCTGAGCCAATCATGCCACTCACAACTTTTTCAAGCTGTACCCAGAAATCACTGTCAGAAGTAGTTTCAATCGTGGTACCACCAGTGGTGGTATTACCGTTACTTGACGTGCTGTTGCTATCACTGTCATCACTTGACGATGAGCTACTCTCACTATCAGCAATAGAGCCAGAAGTGATAGAGGTTAATGATTTGCCTTTACGCTGTAGCTGTAAGTAATCAACAGGGATCACTTCGGTACGTAATGTTGCAGGGAAAACCTGAATAATATTGCCTTTACGGGTGGTGTTATAACCGTAAATATCCGATGCAACGTTTAACACTTCATCAAGCGTTACATCGTTTAATTTCATGGTGATACGACCGCTAACACCTGGGTGGATCACGATATTAAAAGGCGTACCTTTTACTAAACTGGTAAAAAATGCACTGGCTTCAACATTTTTTGCGTTCACACGAAAACGCTTCTCTAATGAAGAATTAACCGGATTGATGCCACCATCTAATGACGGCATAAGATCAGCATTGACCGCTGAAGGCAGTTCCATTAACGGACGGCTATTAGCTTCATTGGCAGCTTCATTTAAAGCTTGTTTGATTTCAGTTGGGTTTTGATGCCCCATAGAACAACCAGCCAAGGATGCTATGGCAACCCCCAGAAGAATTCGACGCATATATTTTTTAACCTTTAATTCGTTCGTATGTTTTCAGCAAATAACGCCAAATGCCACTTCTTGCCGCCTCGGCTTAAAGTGACACTACTATCTGAGACATGAGTGAGGGTATAACCGTTAACTCGACCGCCAAGACTCACCACTTCACCATTTAAAATGACCGAGCACTGCGCTCCATCACAAATGATGCTTTGTAATTGAGGTAATCGTGGTTGTCCTTTTACTTGGCTTTTACTGCTCGCTACCCAGCCCAATGGCGCTGTGGGATCTTGGGCTGCATTCACACTTACCGAACCAAGGCTCAATAATAATGCTGCCGTCCATGCAAATTTTTTATCCACCAATAAAGTCCTTACTCTCACCTAAGGTATATACCTCGAGTTCAACCTTCGCCCATGGATATTCATCAACTTGGTAGTTCAGGCTACGCCAGTAATACTTAACAGGTAAGGCTTCCAATTTATTTAAGTAATTCACCACATCGAAGTAACGCCCTTTAAACGTTAATCGTACAGGGTGAACGAAATACCCTTGATCGTCGCCACTCACTAACTGAGACGATGGCATTGATGTCATTGAATCTAATTTCAATGATGAGCTATGACGCAAAACTTGTTCCAATAATCCCGCCATTTGAACTGGAGAGATCAAACTGCCAATTTTATCTTCAAGCTGCTGGGTTAAAATCGCATCTTGTTGACGATATTGTGCGAGTTTTTGGTTAATTTCTTTGTCAGGATCTTGTTTAAGCTTACGGTTAGCAACAATCAGCTGATTTTGCGCTGTGACTAAATTATTCTTGGTATCCATTAGATTGGTTTTCACAGACTGCGCCGTTTGCATTTGTGGCTCAATTACGAGCATGTAACCAATAAATACAATGCCAAACCAACCCGTAATAGCGATCAACCATTGCTCACGAACAGATAGCGCTGCAAAACGTTGACTTAATTCATTCCACGTCATCATTGAGCGCTCTCCTTAATGATTTTACGCTCAGCCTGTAATTGGAACGTCACTATGTTCTTGTCGTTACGCCCTAACGTCATCTTTTGGAATCGACGCTCAGCTAAAGATGGGTAAGCTTTAAATGCACCAACCCAACGTGGCACCGCATCAGGATTACGCGCTAGGCCACTTAAATCCATTGACTGTCCAGATACATAAATACGTTGCAAAGAGATATCACCGCTAGCGGCATCTGCCAGTTGCTTAAGTACACCTGCATAACCGACACGAAGACTCTCATCATGCTCTTCAATCACTTTTAATGTGGCGCGCTTAGCTTCTAATTCTTTCATCAAAGCTTTTGATTCATCCACTTTCAAAGGATCTGAGAACAATGCCGCGACCTGTGCACGAGCATGATCCAGCTTTTGCTGTTCTTCACTTAACAGTGATGCTTGATGTGCGAGTTCTTTTTCTATAATGCTGTTTTGCCAGCTGTTCCAGCCAGCCCACGCCGCAAATAAGACAATTAACACCAGCCAACTTGCGACAATATTCGATAGCGTCATCCACTGCTTAGTGGGCAGTAGATTATCGGAATACAGATTGATAATGGCATCTTTAGGACGATGTAATGCAGCCCAACCAAGCCTTGCTGCATTGGTATCAATCGCAGGATCAATCTCTTGGATCGCTTGAACACTGATATTCAGACGTTTATTCAGCTCTTCAGCTAAAGTCTGGTTATCTTCATTATCACAGCTTACGATCAATTGGCTGATCGGATTACTACGTAGCTGCGCACTAATAAAGTCTAATGAGCGTTGCAATTCCAACGCCAAATTGTCTAATTGAAAGCTGCCACCATCTAATGCTTGGCGATCAACCAATGGCAAAGTAAAGCCACGCAATTGACGTTGAAAGCACAAGGTTTGCTCATTAAATGCCGTTAGTTGCAAGTTACCATCCGCATCGGCATGGAGAATAAGTTGGCTGCGATTAGGATCGGAAAAACGGCTCCACGCAATATCTTCCGTCGTTATATCAACAACATGACAACCTAATTCATGACAGGTTAGTACAATATTGGTGATCAACTGGCGTGACGCAACAAAGACCTGTAGACGATCTTTTATTGCAGCAGGAAAACCATCGGCAATGAGCTCACTTGGGGAGTCATTCACCAGATCTTTAACAAGGAAAGGCAACGCAGTTGAAAGCTCATCTGCGCTAATTTCTGGCTTATCGATCACAAGGCTCTGATAAAGCCCATGGCCTAATACCAGTTTAAGATCGCATCCTGATAATTGATGCTGGGTGATCAAATGGCGTGCCGCATCGCTCCAATCTGAAACGTTAGATACACCCATACGATCAACAACAAAGTGATCGGTTTTAGCCTGAACAAAGACAACCGTGTCAGTATAAAAAACTAAAGCAGCGGACGGGTGAAAACTCGTTCGCTGAAAAAGCTTAGAAAATACGTGTTTCATAGACGACCAGAAAAAAGACTATACATCCTGTATGATGCTTTATTGATAAGATTAGCAGCTACTAATGGCAGACCCAATAATATACGATAATTTTATTGATAAACATCACTTAATTAACCTAACGTTAATAATTAATGTAATTTTTTATTATCATTTCTAAGAAAAAAAACAGCCATAGAAATCATAAAAGAATATCTTCTTTGGCAAATAAACGCCCTTGTCCTGCAGCAACCCCTAATTGTTTTAACACTTCCCATTCTTTGTAAGTTTCAACACCTACAGCGATGACTTGGACATTCAAGTTTTCACACGCACCTAACATACTTCTCACAAAGAGCTGATTTTCTTGACGTTTATTTATGTCTCGAACTAAGCCTCGGTGAAGTTTAATGTAATCGGCTTTCACTTCTTTAATATAGTGAGTACTAACAATAGTTCGACCTGCTTGATCTATGGCTAACTTACACCCCATCCCCACCAACTTTTTCAACACAGGTCGTAAGGCATCAAGGTGTTTTACCAGCAAGCTTTCAGATACTTCAAACATCACATTATTTAATAATGGACGTGGCGCTTGTAATAATTCATTCACTAACCATTTAATAAATGTTTTATCCATTAATGAATAAACACTAATATTTATTGAATACACTTCTGGCGTTGATTCTCTTTTTAATAGTGAAATTATTTGTGTAATCACAGCCTTATCAAATCGCTGATTAAATCCAACCTGATTAATATAAGGGATAAAATGCGATGCTTTTATTAATTCACCACGTTCATCTTTAATTCGCGCTAATATTTCACGGCTTATTACAGCCTCATTTTGCGCTTTAAGCACTGGTTGCTGATATAACAGAGGACCACCTTGCGTTAAAATGCGATCAAATAAAGTTCGCCAACGCACACTACCACGATCATCTTCCCAATTATTTTCTTTAATAAAGCTATTCCAACTGTTTGAACCTTGTAATTGCGCACTACGCAAAGCGGTATCTGCTTCATCCATAATACGACCACGGCGCTCGCCACCATGGAAATAAGTCACCCCAATATGGCACCAATTATCACGTTCCATTGATAACGGAGGGGATAAACGCTCAACCGCATTTAATAATTGGTTGGTAAACAGTTTCACTTCTTTGACTGATTGCTGCGGGATCAATATGGCGAACTCGGCATCATAGTAACGAGACAGCATGGTGTCAGGAAAACGTTGAATAAAGTTAGATAAGATAATACTGATCTCTTGGATGAACTCATCTGCATTTTGTTTACCTTCTTCGGCAATGGTTTCTTCCCAGTCCGACAAGCGCATCAGTATCACCGCACCATGATTATCAGGCTCTTGCAGCATGGATTTAAGACGGCTATCAAACAGTACGCGGTTGGCAGCTCCCGTTAACTGATCTAAGAAAGTATGAGTACGAATAAAGGTGTCAAATCGGCTTCGCTCTTGACGCGCATCCTTTAACTCTTTGATCAATTGATCCATCGCTAAGCTGGCAGTTCCGGGCCATTCATAATCATTACCAATGGCGTAATCATCCACTTTTCCTGCCAAAATCATTCGTCCACGGGTTTCTAATAACTCAGAGCCCCGCAACTGCAATTTCAACCAACGTACCCCTTGTACTAAGCCGAAAATAACAATCCCCATCGCCAAACTAATAAACGACATCGCGCCTAACGAATAAGTAAATTCGGCATAAGGGGGAATCGACTCTATCGTCACTTTATACTGAGGGTTAAGCTGAAGTTGGTATTCACTATCATAAAGGATATTGGGATCAGGCAGGAGTTCTAACCCTTTGTAGGAATACACCACACCTTGAGGACTAGCGACAGTCAGTTGGACAACATTGCTTGATTTGAGTAGTTTAGGCAGCCAGCGAGACATGGATGCGCCACCTTGCGGATCGGAAAGCTCTTGGTCGATAACCTCGACCACCCCATTTAAGTAATGGGTTAAATAATCTTGCCCAAGTTTACGAAAGCTCAGTGCACCGCCAATGAAGATGATGAATATGGCACAAATAACGATCATGGTAACAAAAGCAACTAACCGATTGGTTAATTTCATCCCTGAAGCTTTTCTCATAATATCCTAACTCTAAGCACGATAATTTAACGGAGCCTTCGTTCATTGACGGCTCTTTCTTATTATGAAGTTTTTTTACCTAAATGGTAACTTATTCAATAACATCACATTTAGACAGACTATTCTCATTGCCAAAGTTACGTTACAGTGAGCAAAACATACTCTACCGCATGATAAAACGATAAACATCGCATTGTGCCTAAAAGGACCAAGGAAAGGTTATCACTATGGACTGGATCACCTGTACCAAAAGTTTTGTGACTGTTATCCAGCACGGCTCACTGTCTCAAGCAGCAAAACATCTTGAGATCTCTAATTCAGCCTTATCAAAACGTTTATCATGGCTAGAGCAGCAATTAGGGGTTCAATTACTCAAACGCACGACTCGCCATTTATCAATGACAGAAGCAGGCGATACCTTTTTCCAACGTAGTTTGATGTTATTAGATCAGTGGCAGCAACTACTGACAGAAACAACCGCGACAAACAGTGATATTCACGGCAATTTACGTATTGGCTCGTCACTGACAGCTGGTGATCAATTCTTGATCCAAGCTATCACTACATTCAGTCACCTTTATCCGAAAGTGAATATCGCTTTGCATTCCGCGACCTTTGGTCAACTACCTGATTTAAATTTAGATATCATCATCAGCCCTAAAATCGATGATTTTAACTCTGCCAGTTATATCGCCACGCCATTGTTTGAAACCCAAGCCCGTTTTTATGCCTCTCCTGATTATTTGGAACAGCACGATCCTCTATTGCTCCCCGAGCAACTGTCTCAGCACAATTGTTTATTATTAGGGAGCAATCACCACCAGCAAGACTATGTCTTTGATAATGGAAGTGTATTGCGCTTACAAGGCAACTTCCTTACAGCTAATCCAGCCGCTTTACTCGCTAGTGCAGAAGCTGGAATGGGATTGATCTTAACCTCACCAGATCATGTACAACACGCCCTCAATAGCGGTTTACTGATCCCTGTTCTGCCACAATTAACCTTGCCTAAGCAGACAATCTTCGCCTATTACCCAAAACTTCACTATCAACATGAAAAAACTAAACGTTTTATCGATGTGATAAAGCAATCGACAAATAATACATCACCCAAATCATCGATATAAAAAAAGCAGCGTTAAACGCTGCTTCTTACTATTCATATCGGATTGATTAGAACGGAATGTCGTCATCAAAATCCATTGGTGGCTCATTGTACTGCGGTTGAGGTGCAGGTTGTTGAGCAGGTGCTTGTTGTTGCTGCTGTTGTGGTGCGTAGCTTTGTGCTGCAGGCTGTTGAGGTTGCCCCCAACCACCTTGTTGCTGCTGACCGCCACCCATAGGTTGGTTACCTTGGTTTTGACGACCACCAAGCATTTGCATCGTACCATTAAAGCCTTGAACAACCACTTCAGTTGTGTACTGATCTTGACCTTGTTGGTTCTGCCACTTACGGGTTTGTAGTTGACCTTCAATGTATACTTGAGAGCCTTTACGTAGGTATTCGCCAGCTACTTCAGCTAACTTACCGTATAGAGCTACGCGGTGCCATTCGGTTTTTTCACGCTGCTCACCCGTATTCTTATCACGCCATGATTCTGATGTCGCAATGGTAATATTCGCTACCGCACCGCCGTTTGGCATGTAACGGACTTCAGGATCATTTCCTAAGTTACCGACTAAGATAACCTTATTAATGCCACGACTGGCCATAGTTCACTCCAAATCTGATCACGCACTATTCGATTCAAATAGCTCAGTTAATCAAAGTTTATACTCAATCGCGCAGTTTATCATGGTGCCAGTATTTTTCCATCGCCCAAGTACTAGACGATAAAATCTCAACTCACAATTTCGTGATTCCGCACCTATATCCCTT
This sequence comes from Photobacterium lucens, assembly GCF_009873615.1. GTDB lineage: Bacteria > Pseudomonadota > Gammaproteobacteria > Enterobacterales > Vibrionaceae > Photobacterium > Photobacterium lucens. The sequence goes on along the minus strand of NZ_SSMG01000134.1, from coordinate 61 downwards.
TATATTACAAGGTCTAATGTTATACCTGTGTAAAAATGTCATTTTTCTGACACTTTTATAA
>NZ_SSMG01000133.1:1821-10766 GCF_009873615.1 Photobacterium lucens | reverse complement strand
TCAGTTGGTTAGAATACCGGCCTGTCACGCCGGGGGTCGCGGGTTCGAGTCCCGTCCGCTCCGCCACTTTATTTGAGACCTCAGCAGAAATGCTGGGGTCTTTTCGTATATAGAATAAACTTGCTCTTCGAGCAATGAGTCTCTCTTGTGTGCGAGTCCAATTGAACACAAGCCCAGACTTGGCGTCCCCACCGCCTCGCCACTTATTAAGAAGCCTCGCTAGAAATAGCGGGGCTTTTTTGCGTTTTAAATAAGTTAAATCTATTTGAATGAGCTAGTCGTTAAGTTAGTTAGCCTCTTTATTGGATGGCTTAGCGACCTGTCATGCAGGGGGACAGATTTTAGTCCCGATTGAATGTTACCCTAGCAGAAATGCTGATGTTTTATGTGTGAACATCAGCCTGTACAGCTTAAATAGCTTTTGTACTACGGAAGGTAAAAAGCTGTACACTTTACTTTTTTCTTTAAAAACAAAATTTTAGGATATTGTTTTAATATAGAAATATTTAAAGCAAAATAGTAGTTAGCTTTTTGGTTGTTATAGGCTTAATCGCTGTACAAGTGTCTGATGTCGTTATCAGATAATTTTTAGATGCTGAGATGAAAAAAGCCTACATAAAAGTAGGCTTTGTGATTTATTTGTTAGGCATGCATTTATGCGCTGTGTTGTGATGTTGATACCTGCCAAGCTTTAGGTAACTGGGTGTGAGTTGATGGCAGTAGCTGTCCTGTCGCATTTAAGATGCGGTAATAAGCAATTGTCTGATCACTTTCTGATTTTAAGTAATCTTTACGTGCTTCAAATAACTCGTTTTCAGCATCAAGTAGATCGACTAATGAACGTTGTCCCAATTTGAATTGTTGAGCGTAGCTCGCTTGTGTGTCTTTGGCTGCATCAATGTGTTGTTTAATGTAGCCCAGCTGTTCTGATACATATTGATAAGCGTTCCAAGCTAGTGTTGTGCCTTCTACGACTTGTCGATAAGTATATGCTTCAGCATCTTTAGAATCAGATAGTCGGTATGCGAGCTCTTTTTCTTTAGCCATATCTTTGCCACCTTTAAATAGGTTGTAGCGCATTTCAATGGCGGCATAGGCTTGTTGCTGTGAGTTATCAAAGCTGTGGTGATTATCATAAGACTTATCAGACCAATCTTTCCCTAGCTCTAAATCAAATTGTGGTAGGTAGTTTGATTTGACTGAGGTTTGATCGGCGTGAAGCGCATCAATATTACTCAGCGCAGCACGAATGGTTGGGTGATTCTTGGCGGCAACTTGGATCGCACTATGTAGTGATGTTGGCATCATTGACATATTGATGTTGGGTGCGTTTAGGTCGACAGGCTGTTCATTGGTAACAGCAATATATTCAGCACGTGCATCTGCTAGATTGTTGTTTGCAGCGATTAAATTTGAGCGAGCTCGAGCTAAACGACCACGGATCTGAGAGAGATCAGCAACAGAGCCTAAACCTGATTCTGTTTTTTCTTTAATGCGTTGATAAATGCTTTGGTGCTTTTCAACATTGTGTTTAGCAAGTGTCACCAGCTTTTCGGCTTCAATATAGTGCAGGTAAGCTTTAGCGACTTGTAGTGCAGTATCTTCAGCAACGGAAATCAAGCTCCATTGTTTAGCTAGGGTTTGATTTTTTAGCTTTTCTACTTGGTGAGTGGTGTAAAGACCATTAAAGATATTTTGGTGCAAGTTAAGACTAATATCGCCAGAGTAAGATTGTAAGTCGTTGTTGTTTTTATCGTCGGTATTATCAGAGCGATAGCTTGAATGTAAATCAAGGCTAGGTAAGTAATCAGCCTTTTCTTGGGCGATTTGTTGCTCACTAGCTTGGTATTGATGTAGTGCTTGTAATACCTTCGGGTTGGTTTGAATGGTATGAGACATAGCTTGCTCTAACGTTTCAGCAGTTGCTGTTTGCGATAAAAAAGCTGAAACGATAGTGAGTGTGATGATATTTTTTTTCATGAGATATTGCCGCTGTTTTGTTGCTAAAAATGTGTCTGTTATCTTTCTTGGAATGCCATATCTTTGGCACGAAGGATTGGATTTAAGATGTAATCTAAAATGCTGCGTTTACCGGTGATCACATCTACGGATGTCAGCATGCCGGGAATAATTGGCATCGGTGTACCATCTTTTTTGATCAGGCTAGAGTGCTTGGTTCTTACCTTGATGATGTAGTAACTGTTGCCTTTGTTATCTTGCGAAGTATCGGCACTGATGTTTTCTACGGTACCTTTCAGCCCGCCATAACGAGTAAAGTTATAAGCACTGACTTTGACGACTGCAGGTAGCCCAGGATGCAAAAAGGCAATGTCTTTGGGTGCAATCTTGGCTTCAATCAATAGCTGATCTTCGGTAGGAACGATTTCTAAAATATCGACACCCGGTTTGATAACACCACCAATCGTGTTGATTTTGATTGATTTAATGGTGCCGTTTACCGGAGAGGTAATAACTGCTTTGTCGACTTTATCTTTTGCACCAACTTGTGCTTCTGTTAAGCGAGAAAGGCGAGCGCTCAATTCGTTGATCTTTTGGCGTACATCCTTTCTATAATTGAGTACCGCTTCTTGACGTTTTAGGATCGCTTCATCTTGCGCTGATTTCGCCTTTTCAATTTGGCTATATAGCTTTGAACGCTCGCCTTTCATGTCATTCACTTTACGCTGCAATTGCAACATATCGACTTCTGACACAATGCCTTTTTTCGCCATAGGGATAGTCATATTCAGCTCTTGATGAATTAGGCTTAAGCTGTTTTTTAGCGTGCTTAATTGCAGTGCTAGGGTGTGACTTTCCTGCTCTTTTTGAATGACCTGACGACCAAGAATATCGAGCTGATTAGAAAATTCTGCCATCCGGCTTTGATATTCTTCTTTTTGCTGCAGTACGAGGTGCTGCTCTGTTTTTTCGAGATCGGCAGAGAACTGTAACGGGGGCGTATTCATGGTGACTTGCTTACGCCAGTCTGGTTCGTTTTTATCTATAGTGATGCTTGTTAACTCGTGCTGAAGACGTGTGATATTGGCATTTAAGCTATCCACTTCATCTTCTTGTTGGGCGAAATCAGATAAAAAACGGGTGTCGTCGATGCGAGCGAGTGGTTGCCCTTTTTTGACCTGCATTCCTTCCTTTACATACATGGCTTCTAAAATACCGCCATCCAAACTTTGAATGATTTGGACTTGTGATGAGGGGATCACTTTGCCGTTACCACGGGTAACTTGGTCAACATTGGCAAAATAGGCCCATACAATGAAGGCAAAGATCATGGCGCAAAAAATACGGATAACCATGCGATGTAAGTGAGGAGACTCCATTAGCATGGCGCTATAGAGATCATCTGCCATCGCTAATTCGTCAGGCGTGTGTTGATTATTCATGGTGTGAAGCTCCTGTCGTTACGCCTTGACTCAGTTGTTGAAGCACTTGATCTCGAGGACCATTGGCAATGATGTGGCCTTTGTCGAGCACGATGATCCGATCGACTAATTGCAGCAGGGACATTTTGTGGGTGATCAAAATAAGGGTGCGTTGCTGAGACACTCTTGCCATGTTGTGGATAAATTGCTTCTCAGCGGAGGCATCCATACTGGCGGTAGGTTCATCCATGAGCAGGATGGAGGGATCGGCTAAAATGGCACGGGCAAGTACAACAGCTTGTCGTTGTCCACGAGATAGCGCAGCACCGCCTTCACCGACTTGTTTATCTAACCCTTCATTGTTCTCTGCGGTAAATTGTGCGACGCCTGAAAGATGGATTGCACGTAGCAATTGATGCTCGGTAACTTGGCGTTTACCAAACATAATGTTGTCGCGGATAGTGCCGTGGATCAGCGTGATATCTTGTGGCATATAACCGATATTACGACGCAGATCGGCTGGGTGAATTTGCTTTGATTCCACGCCATCAAACAGGAGATGTCCCGCCGTTGGCTGATAGAGTCCAGCTAACATTTTGGCAAGAGAGCTTTTGCCTGAGCCGTTTTTACCTAGGATAGCAACACGTTCACCGGGATTAATGGTGAAAGAGGTCGGTGCGAGGATCGCTTCATCACTGTTTGGGTAAGTAAATTCAATATGATTAGCGGTGATTTTTCCCTGTAGTCGTTGGCGATTGATCAAATGCCCTTTTTCTGAGAATTCATCTTCTTGCTGCATGATCATGTCGAGTTGACGCAATGCCGTGGCGGTTTGGTTACCACGGGTTAATAAGCTAGCAAGTTGCGCCATTGGCGAGACGACTCGTCCAGACAGCATGACCGCAGCAATGATGCCACCCATTGAAATATGCCCAGCAGAGACTTGGTAGACACCTAAGATCACAACAAAAATAGATGTCAGTTGAGTAATATAAGTTGCAAGGTAAGAGACTGAATTAGAAAGCTCTTTGATTTTAAGTTGCCAGTCTGCGGTGTGGGCAATCATTTGTTGCCATGTATGCTGCATGATCCCTTCAGCAACATTGGACTTAATGGATTCAATCGCACTTAAACTTTCAATTAAGTGGGCGTTTTTAAGGCTAGAGAATTTATTCGACTCTTCTACGGCACGCTTTAATTTAGGTTGGATATAAGCGGTATACAGCAAAATCACAACGCCAGAAAGCAGCGGGATCACCGCTAAATTGCCAGAGACAAAATAGATAATAAATAAGAATAGTAGTGCAAATGGTAAATCAACCAAGGTCGTGATGGTGGCTGACGTCAGCATGTCTCGTACGCTATCAAATTCACTCAATTGTTTTGCCATGCCACCCACGGACGGGGATTTTTTCTCAAGCGGCATGTTCATCGCTTTGGCAAATAACCGTGATGACACGATCACGTCGATTTTTTTACCTGCGATATCAATTAAGTAGCTTCGCATATGGCGAATAATAAAATCGAAGGTGAAAGCGACAATCGCACCTGTTGCCAGTACCCAAAGCGATTCAAAGGCAAGGTTAGGTAAGATCTTGTCGTACACATTCATCATAAATAGCGGTGAGATGAGTACGAATAGGTTGATTAATACCGAAGCAAATAAAGCATCACGGTAAATAGGGCTGGCTTCTTTGATCATTACCCATAGCCAATGGCCTTCATTGACATGTAAGTGGGTATCGATACTTTTATCACCACGCAGTTGTTTCTTAATTAAAAACGCATAGCCGGTATAAAGTGCATTTAATTGATCGAGGGTGATCTCGGTTTCACCGCCATTTTCGGGTAATTGAATAATGGCTTTGTTTTCATCGTTATCAATGGAATACAAAATACAGGCACGTTTATCTTCTAATAATAAAACGCACGGCATTGAAATCGCTGAAATAGTGGTTAGCGGCTTTCTAATGAGTTTGGTTTTAAGCCCTGCACGGGTGGCGGCTTGTGGGAAAATATCTGGCGTTAACCAAGCGTTAGACAGGGGTAAGCCTGCGACTAATGCTTCGCCAGAGCAGGGATTGCCGTAATACTCTGAGATTAATACTAAGGCATCTAATAATGGATCTTCGGTAACGGATTGTGAGGCGGAAATATGCCATTGCTCATTTTGATTAACGGTCGTTGATACCACAGACGGTTCTCTTACTTTTATTTAAATGCAACAAATGGGAATAGATAAACATCTATTCCCATTATTAAATGTGGATGCTAATTAATTAGATGGATTAACAGATGGCATCGTGGTGGTGATAAGTATCTAAAGCCACATGATCCGATGCGGCATGATGGCTATCATGGGCAAAGATCGCTTTTGCTTCGTTGTTATCAAGGAGGTGATTGGTGATCACACCTGCGTTTTTGATGAAAGTTTCAGTATTGGTATTTTTCAATACAATGCTTAATTCATCATGATGCGCATCGACTTGTCCTTGGCTCTCAATGGTAATGAGTGTGTCGTTACCTTTACCTGAGATTGATAACACATCTTCAATTGATGCTGAGTTATGGATCAAATCAGACAAATCTAACTTATCGTGGTGAACATCGAAATCTGTGATGGTATCGGTTTCACGGTATAGGCTTTGGTTAGCAAATTTAAAGGTATCATTACCTTCGCCACCCGTTAGCGTATCGTTACCCAGACCACCGGCTAGGATGTCATTTCCTTGACCACCAAATAGCATGTCATCACCAAAGTTGCCATGTAGGGTATCGTTGCCGCCTTGACCAAAGATGATGTCGTTACCGCTACCACCGTTGATGCTGTCATTGGCATCTTTAGCATGTGAGATATCAAATTCAGCGGTGTGCTGCTCGATGTAACTTGCTACTTCATGGTTATTTAGATCTGCCGCTGGTTGATGCGTTGCGTGTGCAACATGCTCTTTAATTGCGCTGTAGCCTTGTGCGTCATGGCTATCATCAAACTTAATGATGTCACCGAAAAGAATATCGTTACCAGCATGACCATTAATGGTGTCAGCACCTTCATCGGTGATGGCTTCTTCATGGCCTAGCACGATCTGCGCAATATCTTTGGCGTCGATATTCGTGCGAACATGACCATCAGTATCAAACTGGCTTAACGTGTCAGCTTTGATGTCATCATTGATACCAATCGCTTCAACGGTAGGGGATACATGTTGTAGCTCGTTAAAGGCTTTAACAGCATGCTCGTTGATGGTGGCATCTTTTGTAAACCATGATGAGGAGTTATCACAGGTTGCTTTACCATCGGTAAATAAGTACGTCACATTATTGCCGTGGTTGTGTGCAGCATCATGGGTAAACCACTCTTTTGCCTTCATAAAGGCATCTTGATAGTTAGTACCATGGAAAATATCGGAAATTTTATTACCGAAACCTTTTGCGTACTGAGCAACAAGATCGCCCGCTTTAAAGTGCACTAAATCGATATTCTCAACAGTTGCGCTACCATTCATTGCAATCAGAGATACATTGATATGACCATGTTGAATCGCACTGTTTTCAATGCCTTGGTTCATGTCTGATTGTAGTTGTGTTAGTACGGTATCAATTTGTACTAATGAGTCATGGTAAGCCGATGAGTGGAATAACACGGAGTCGGTGTACATGCTGCGAGAGGTATCTAAGATGAAAGCAATGTTGTAGTTTTCACCTGGGATAATTTGAATACCTTTGGTATCGCCAATCATGATGTCACTATCATGGCCACCATTTAGGGTGTCATTGGTGTATTTACCATCATGCGCAATTTCATGGGTTGCTGTCGCAGCATGTAAGTTCATACCAATAGAGATACGGTTGCTCATGGTACCTTGTTGGTTATAAATGTTTAGACCAAATGTTTTCGCACCATTTAAACCATCAAAATGATCTGCACTATTGGTGTAATGTAAGCTACGCAGTGCGGCTTCAAAGTCACTATTGCTCACTTCACCATTAGCGATTAGCTCCCAACGACCAGTGAGTTGCTTGGTATGAACATCAGTGTACGGTTCTGCTTTTAAAGTAAAGTGTGCAGAGAAGGCATCATCTAAAGTTAGGTGATCATGTTCGCTATCAAAACCATTGTGACCATCACTATTCACATCGGGTGTAATGGTAATTTCAGCACGATGGATCGTATGAGCACTGCTTAGGCTAATATCGGCTAGTAGACCTTTATCGGCGTTGTAATTTTCAAATACCCAGCCATGGTGGTTCATGCTATCAGTATGGATAAATGGTGTGGTATCCACACTGTTTTGCGCAGCTTCACTTAACGCATGTAGTGCTTGTTGTGCTGTTGCTTGTTCATGCATCACAACATTGACAGAAAGGGTTTTATTGACTGCATTTTGATCATCAACCACATTGATGCCAAAAGACTTCGCCCCATTGAGACCTGTCATACTGTCAGCAGTATTGCTGTAAGTCAGTGTTTGTAGCGCATGTTGGAAATCTTCAACATTTGGGTTCGTGCCAGCTTTTGCAACCAGTGTCCATGTTGCTTGAGCACTGTTGTGATCTGCCGTTAGAGTGAAAGTATTTTCCAGAGATTTAGCTAGCGTGAAGTGATCATGAGCTACATCAAAGCCGTTGTGATCTTTGCTCGCATCCATACTGATCACAACACGAGAAAGGTGTTGGCTATCTACGTCAGTCAGTGTTACATCAGACAGTAATGCTTGCTCCCCCGTCCCTTCCTGGTAACTACGTGTGATCCAGCTATTTTGCACATCATCAGCGGTTGCGATAGGTGCATCATTCATTAATAGATTGACAGAAAATGCTTTATTTAGTGCATGCTGATCATCCATAACATTAATGCCAAATGATTTAGCTGCATTTAATCCTGTCATGCTGTTAGCGGTATTTTCGTAACATAGTGCATGCAGTGCATTTTGGTAGTCTTCAACCGTTGTGTGTGCTGGATCTGTCGCCTGTAGCGTCCATGTCGCTGCGTTGTCATCATGAACTGCTGTTAGAGTAAACTCATGAGCTAGTTCTGGCGGTAAACTGAAATGATCATGTGCAGCATCAAAAGCATTATGATCTTTGCTTGCATCCATAGTGATAACAATACGATCAAGATGCTCGCTATCAATATCTTTTAAGGCAACATCTGTTAGTAGTTCTTGTGGACCTGCATTTTCACTGTAAGTGCGGGTGATCCAGCCATTTTGCATATCGTCAGTTGCTGTGATTGGCGCATCGTTCATGATCACATTGATAGAAAAAGCATCGTTCGCTGCATGGTGATCATCAAAGACATTAATACCGAAAGACTTCGCACCGTTAAGGCCGGTCATGGATTCTGCGGTATTTTCGTAGCTAATTGACTGTAGTGCGGCTTGGAAATCTTGCACGCTTAGCTGTGCGCCATCTTTTGTTGCTAGTGTCCATACTGCAGCACCTTCTTCAACGTGCTGAACAAGGGTAAATTTATCGGCAAAAGCTGCATCTAAAGTAAAGTGATCATGCGTAGCATCGAAGCGATTAACATTACCTTCTGTTGTCATGGTGATTTCAACATAA
>NZ_SSMG01000133.1:0-1724 GCF_009873615.1 Photobacterium lucens | reverse complement strand
CGGCATGGTGATCATCAAACACGTTGATACCGAAAGACTTTGCACCGTTAAGGCCGGTCATGGATTCTGCGGTATTTTCATAGCTAATTGACTGTAGTGCGGCTTGGAAATCTTGCACACTTAACTGAGCGCCATGTTTAGCGGCGAGTGTCCATACAGCAGCGCCCTCTTCAACGTGTTGAACGAGCGTAAATTGATCGGCAAATTTAGGAGAAAGAGTAAAGTGATCATGTGCTGCGTCAAAGCGGTTGAAGTTGCCTTCAGTCGTCATGGTGATCTCAACATAAGATAAATGTTGGCTATCAACATCACTCAGTGTTACGTGTGACAGTAGTTGCTGTTGGCCTGAGTTTTCAGTGTAGTGACGAGTGATCCAACCGTTTTGTGCATCATCGGCTGTTGCAACAGGCGCATCATTCACATTGATAGGATCAAGTCTGATGCTTAGGCGGTTACTAAAGGCGTTGTGATCATCGTAAACATCGACACCTAGCGATTTTACGCCGTTAAGGCCAGTCATAGATTCTGCGGTATTAACGTATTGCACCGCATGGATAGCTTGTTCGAAATCATGAATTGAAGCTGGCGCACCGTCTTTGGTTGTTAAGATCCAGCTCCCTGCATCTTTTGAATAATCAAACGATTGGACTAACTGGAATTTATCGCTCATGGCAGGATCCAGTTGTAGGTACTCATGCGCAGCATCATAGCCATTAATACCATCGTGATTGACATCTGGTGTAATGGTGAAAATAGCTTTGGTTAATGTCTTGCTATCAACATCTGAAATAGTGGCATTTGGGATCAGGTATTGGGCACCAGTTCCTTCGACATATTGGGTGTTAACGTAGTTGTTTTGATTAGCTTCTGGGCTTGTTAAATGTGGTGCATCGTTCATAGGGGTAACGTCTATATTGATAGCGTGAGTAGAATCGGCTGTTTCACCTTTTACGGTATAATCGAATGAAACATCGCCATTAAAGTCTTTATTTGGGGTAAAAGTGATCGCACCATTGTTATTAATATGGATCTGACCATGAGCAAGTGAAATATCTTGTTTTTCACCAGATAATAGAATGTTATTAATACTGATTATTTCGTTATTATGTGTATTAATATTTAACGCTAAACAATTATCTTCTTGTACAGAGTAATAACCTTTTGTGTCTAGATTATTAGTCACAACGTCATTGTGAAGAACGTTAATATTTAATTGAGATAATGATTGATCTACTTCATTAATATTTAAGTTACTATTTATTTCGCTATTTGGTGTTGTTGCAATAACTTCACTATTATTTCTTTCAATAGTGACATAGCCAAAATCACCACCGCCGTTAACGGCATGCCCCGCCCCTGGTGCAGGTAATACTGATGGGTCATTGCCATCAAGAATGTAGTTATAGAGGGCGTTTAAATCATGTGTAGAAGAAGGCGTATCTGTTGTTTGGATCTGATTGTGTATTAAATGACTAATAGTGTTATCAATGCTGTAACTGTTTGAATTGATATCATTATTAGCATTTTTAACATGCGTTTTATTAGCAATGATAGACGGTTTCATTTGCTATCCCTGATCATATAAATGAAAAGTAAAATGTGATTAATAGAGATTGTTATGTGTAAAATGGCATATGCAGCGGGATACTATGCCTTAATGAAATAGGTGTGAAGTTGCATTTTGGTTTTGGTTGTTATTCTTAATAAAATAAGCGTATAGAAAT
>NZ_SSMG01000132.1 GCF_009873615.1 Photobacterium lucens | reverse complement strand
CAACCATTAATATTGTTCATATTTAAACAACCTATAATAATTTTGATTATTCTTTCTTCCCTACTTGTATTATTTTATTGCTCTAATTGATACTTGTTTTGTTGTATTTGATTACAATCACCCAACTAATAAAACAATTACCACAATCAACCAACCCTATTCCCACGTTGACACTATTAATATATTTTTATATTTTATAATATTTATATTTATATCAATATTTGCTATTAATGTATTCGTTTAAAATCAAAAAACCCTTCAAAACATAAGCATAACCATAAAGTATTAATTGAATTATGTATGACGGTTACTTTATGATCGTTATATAAATAGATTTAATAAAAATATTTATATCTACTCATTTTTTACAAAACAGGAGGTTCTATGACCAGTGTGACTGATCAAGAAACCAAGCAAACACGTAGCCGAGAATGGAAGATGTTCCTTTTTATTGTCATCTTTTTGTTTCCTATTCTCAGCGTCATTTTTGTCGGCGGCTACGGCTTCACCGTTTGGATGCTACAACTATTTGTTTTTGGTCCACCAGGACATGGCGGTTAATCCCTACTAATTACCGTGAGCATCCTTTTAAAGAGAATTAATAATGAAATCATTTTTAGCTAGAGCTTGGCAGACCCTATCACGCCCAAGCGTTCATATTAGTCTAGGTGTCCTAACCCTTGGTGGCTTTATTGCTGGTGTTATTTTCTGGGGGGGCTTTAATACCGCACTAGAAGCAACAAACACTGAAGAATTCTGTGTCGGCTGTCACGCTGAAAACGTTGCGCCTGAATATGCAAACACAATCCACGATAAAAACCGTTCAGGTGTTCGTGCAACGTGTCCTGACTGTCACGTTCCACATGATTGGACAGATAAAATCGCCCGTAAAATTCAAGCAAGTAAAGAAGTCTTTGCCCACATGGCAGGCTTTATCGATACTCCTGAGAAATTTGAAGAACGTCGTATTGTGCTAGCACAGCACGAGTGGGAGCGTTTCAAAGCAAACGGCTCACAAGAGTGTCGCGACTGTCACGATTACAAAGGCATGGACTTCAATAAGATGTCTCCTGTTGCACGTGTTCAAATGAAGAACGCTGCAGAGCGTGATCAAAGCTGTGTAGATTGTCACAAAGGTATTGCTCACCACTTACCAAAAGACATGGACACAAGCGGCGGTATGATTTCAGAGCTGGTACAACTTTCTCACAACACGTCATACAACAAAGGTGAAGAAGTTTACAGCGTACGTTTCCTTCCTGTTTACGAAGACAAAGATCTTAAAGTGGAAGCAGGTCTACTTAACCCTGCATCTGGCGTAAAAGTGATTGATGAAACCGACAACGCCGTTGAAGTTGAAATTGCAGGCTGGCGTAAAGACAAGGGTTACGGCCGTGTGATCCAAGAAGATTTCGGTATGAATATCCCTGTGGCTTCATTACTGAAAGAATCTGCACAAAACGACAAAGTTGTTAGCAAGTACGAAGAAAAAGTTGACGATCTAACAGGCCTTCCTTGGCAGCGTGTAACAGCAACTGTTTGGATGCCGAAGGATTCTCTTGTAAACGACATCACACCAGTATGGGAAAAAGCGAAAACCGCATATACCACTAACTGTTCTGTGTGTCATACCCAACCTGCTGAGAACCACTTCGATGCCAATACTTGGCCGGGCATGTTCGACGGTATGTTAGCGTTTGTTAACTTTGACCGTGACAGTGAAGCAGTTGTACGTAAGTACCTTCAGAAACACTCTTCTGACTTCTCTGAAGCACAACACTAAGTATTGATGGAGTAAAGAATTAATATGTCTGTATCAAGAAGAAGTTTCCTTAAAGGCATTGCAACAACTAGTGCAGCTTCTGTGATTGGCCCTAGCCTACTTGCATCATCAAAAGTGTTTGCGGATGACACTATCGGTCAAGGCACGTGGCGTTTCTCTGGCTCACACTGGGGCGCGTTCCGCGCCCACATCTATGCGGGTAAAGTGCAAGAAATCGAAGCGATTGAGATCGATAAGAACCCAACTGAGATGCTAAAAGGCATCAAAGGTGTGATCTACAACCCTTCTCGTGTTCGCTACCCAATGGTGCGTCTAGATTGGTTGAAGAAAAACAAATTCAGCGGCGAAACTCGTGGTAATAACCGTTTTGTACGTGTGACTTGGGACGAAGCGTTAGATCTGTTCTACCGTGAACTTGAGCGCATGCAAAAAGACTACGGTCCATGGGCAATTCACGCAGGTCAAACTGGCTGGCGTCAAACAGGTCAATTCCACAGCTGTACTAGCCACATGCAACGTGCAGTAGGTATGCATGGTAACTACATCACTAAAGTAGGTGACTACTCAACGGGGGCGGGTCAAACCATCATGCCTTACGTGCTAGGTTCTACTGAAGTGTACGCACAAGGTACTTCATGGTCTGAAATCCTAGATAACTCGAAGAACGTTATCCTATGGGCGAACGATCCTGTGAAAAACCTGCAGGTGGGTTGGAACTGTGAAACACACGAATCTTTCCCTTACCTAGCACAACTAAAAGAGAAAGTGGCTAACGGTGAGATCAACGTGATCTCTGTCGATCCAGTTAAAAACAAGACTCAACGTTACCTAAACAACAAGCACTTATACATCAACCCACAAACTGATGTGCCGTTCATGTTAGGTGTTGCTCATACCCTGTACACCGAGAACCTTTACGATAAAGAGTTCATCAAGATGTACTGTTTGGGCTTTGACGAGTTCATTGGTTATGTGAAAGGCGAAACCAAAGACAAAGTTGAGAAAACACCTGAATGGGCAGCACCAATCTGTGGTGTTCCAGCTGATCAAATCAAAGAATTTGCTCGTATGCTGGTTAAAGAGCGTACTCAGATCTTGTTCGGTTGGTGTATTCAGCGTCAAGAGCACGGTGAGCAGCCTTACTGGATGGGTGCGGTTATTGCTGCAATGGTTGGACAAATCGGTCTACCGGGCGGTGGTATCTCCTACGGTCACCACTACTCAGGTATCGGTGTACCATCAACGGGCTTTGCAGCACCGGGTGGTTTCCCACGTAACGTAGACGAAGGTCAAAAACCTAAGTGGGATAACAACGACTTTAACGGTTACAGCCGTACTATCCCTGTTGCACGTTTTGTTGACTGTATTCTAGAGCCGGGTAAAGAAATTCAGTACAACGGTTCTAAAGTGATCCTACCGGGTTACAAGATGATGGTGATCAGCGGTAACAACCCTTGGCACCACCACCAAGATCGTAACCGTATGAAGCAAGCGTTCCAGAAACTACAAACCGTTGTCACCATTGATTACGCATGGACTGCAACCTGTCGTTTCTCTGATATCGTGCTACCTGCATGTACGCAATTTGAACGTAACGATATCGACGTTATGGGTTCATACAGTGGTCGTGGTCTGTTAGCGATGCATAAGCTAGTTGACCCACTATACCAATCGAAAACTGACTTCGAGATCTTCACCGAGCTAACACGTCGTTTCGGTAAGAACAAAGAATACACCCGTGGCATGGATGAAATGCAGTGGGTTCGTATGCTGTACAACGATTGCCGTAAAGCAAACGAAGGCAAGTTCGATATGCCTGAATTCGATGTATTCTGGGAGAAAGGCTACCTAGATTTTGGTACAGGTAAACCTTGGGTTCGCCATGCAGCGTTCCGTCAAGATCCTGAAATCAACGCACTAGGTACTCCATCAGGCTTTATCGAAATCACCAGTCGTAAGATTGGTCGTTACGGTTACGAGCACTGTCAAGAACACCCAATGTGGTTTGAAAAAACAGAACGTTCTCACGGTGGTCCAGGCTCAGATAAACACCCGTTCTGGCTGCAGTCTTGTCACCCAGACAAGCGTCTGCACTCACAAATGTGTGAAGCTGAAGAGTTCCGTGCAACATATACAGTACAAGGTCGTGAACCTGTTTACATCAACCCACAAGATGCAGCAGAAAAAGGCATTAAAGATGGTGATGTAGTACGTGTATTCAACGATCGTGGTCAGCTATTAGCAGGTGCAGTGCTTACTGATAGCTACCCTCGTGGTGTTGTTCGTATTGAAGAAGGTGCATGGTATGGTCCACTAAACGAGAAAGTTGGTTCAATCGATACTTATGGTGATCCAAATACCCTAACTATGGATATTCCATCATCTGAACTAGCGCAAGCAACCAGTGCACAGACCTGTATTGTTAACTTCGAGAAGTTCAAAGGTGAACTACCACCAGTAACATCATTTGGTGGTCCAATTGAAGTAAGCTAATTCACTTCATTATGTAAATAAAAGGCTCCTCTTATGGAGCCTTTTTTACATCTGTTATGCCGTATTTAAATCAAATTGTTCTAAATCGCATAGCAACAATGATTCCAAAAAGGAATTTGTACATTTTTGTTTAATCATTTTATAACTTTTTTGTCATATTCAATCACTAGTATCAGCGCGTTATTGTTATTCTTATAAACATCAGGAAGTAAGTCATGACGACTAAGAACGTGCAATTTAGTGACATCATCAATAAAGGTTTAAGCCGCCGTAAATTTCTTCAAACGACAACTACCACGGCTGCTTTCTTTGCTGCATCCCCTACTATTGCATCTGCTACAACGCAAACGAAACAAAAAGAGCCTGCTATCAACTTCAAACCTGTACCCACTTCAGTTGCCGATACAGTAGTTGTGCCTGAAGGTTATCAAGCTGAAGTGTTAATTTCTTGGGGTTCACCACTGTTTGCCGATTCTCCAGCTTTTAATCCCTCAGCAAATAGTGAGGCTCAACTAAAACAGTTTGGCGATAACAACGACGGTATGGCGTTCTTCACCCTCACTAATGAGCGCGCAGTATTAGCTGTAAACAATGAATACACCAATTACGAATACTTATTACCAAACCAAGGTAAGACGCTTTCTGCTGACGATGTAAAAAAAGCACAAGCGGCAGTTGGTAACTCAATCGTAGAGCTAGTGAAGAAAAATGGGCAATGGATCGTGAACCAAAACGGTCGCTTAAACCGCCGTATCACTGCGAATACACCAATGGAAATTACCGGTGTTGCAGCAGGTCACCCTCTTCTAAAAACCAAAGCAGATCCAACAGGTACACGCGCTTTAGGTACTTTCGCCAACTGTGCAAATGGTGCAACGCCTTGGGGCACTTACCTCACCTGTGAAGAAAACTTTGATGATTTCTTTGGTACTGATACAAATGTAGCGGTTGATTCTAACCAAGAGCGTTACGGTATCAGCCCTGAAAATAAAGACTACCGCTGGTATGAGCATGATCCACGTTTTGATATTGCTCAAAACCCTAATGAGCCAAACCGTTTTGGCTGGGTTGTAGAAATCGACCCAATGAACCCTAATTCAATGCCTAAAAAGCGCACAGCATTAGGACGTTTCAAACATGAAAACGCCGCTGTTACGATCAACAATGACGGTTATGTTGTGGTGTATTTAGGCGATGATGAGCGTGGCGAGCACTTATACCGCTTTGTATCAAAGAATAAATATAACCCAAGCAACCAAGAAGCTAACCGTGATCTTCTTGAAGAAGGCACATTATATGTTGCTAAATTCGACGCCAAAGACGGTGAGTTAAAAGGCACTGGTCAATGGATTGAACTAACGTTTGGTAAAAATGGCCTGACACCTGAGAACGGTTTTGCTAGCCAAGCTGAAATCATGATCTTTGCTCGTAAAGCAGCAACGCATGTGGGTGCAACAACCATGGATCGTCCAGAATGGGTAGCCGTGAACCCACATACAAGCGAAGTTTTCTGTACCCTAACCAACAATAAGAACCGTGGTGTTAAACCTAATCAACCGGTTGACGCAGTGAACCCTCGCGAGAAAAACCCATATGGCCACATCCTGCGCTGGAATCCATCCAACGGTAACCACACCGCTGCGACTTTTGACTGGGATCTTTACCTTATTGCAGGTAACCCAACGGTACATAAAGATTCATTGATGGCTGGTAGTAAGAACATTAATAAAGACAACATGTTCAACTGTCCTGATGGCTTAGGTTTCGATAAAGACGGTCGTTTATGGATCCTAACGGATGGTGATGATTCCAATGAAGGTGACTTTGCTGGTATGGGTAATAACCAAATGCTTTGTGGTAACCCAGTAACAGGTGAAATCCGTCGCTTCCTAACAGGTCCTATCGCTTGTGAAATCACAGGTATTACCTTTAGCCATGATAGCAAAACTATGTTTGTTGGTGTTCAACACCCAGGCGAAGAACAAGCACCATCGCACTTCCCTGATGGCGGTCGCAGCACTCCTCGCTCTTCTATCATGCGAATTACTCGTAAAGATGGTGGCGTGATTGGCGCATAATTCACAGCGCTAGCAACCAAGATCCCCCCGATGATCAAGGTTCGTTAAAATGTGAATTACTTATATACCCAAGTAACTTCAAGATGCAGTGTTCAGCGAGACGACCTTAGTTCTCAGGCGCGGCAACGATTCGAAGATATAGTGGTTCTACATTGAGAATCGTTAACAAAGTCTGAGAGCTAAGGACGCTCGCCCTTTGGGAGCGTGTCACTGAGCCGACTTCTTGCGTCAGACAACTTGGAAAGAGCTCGCTATTCCACTTCGTTGTCTTTCTTGAATTCAACTCAGTGACTTCGCTCTGAATCAGGCATATTGAAGGTCACTTGGGTATATTAAAGCTCTAGTATTGTTTACGTTTCTTATTGAATTCGTATTCGATACTAGGGCTTTTTTTATTCTTTATTATTACTTTTAACTAAACGGCATTGCGCCAATACGTTCTGCTTTTTGACTTGATGTAAGCTTTTGAGAGCCAAAGAACAGTTATAGTTGGCATTGAATGTATTCAAGTTAAAATCAAGTGAAGACTCCCCCCAATGAAAATCTTCAAACCACATATCACCTTCTGGATCATCTTGTAAATTCACCACTTGATGATCAGGCAGTGCAACCTTACAAATCTGTTGCGATGATGTCAGCCCTTGGCTTGTTCCTTCTTTGTAGTTCTCAAGTGTAAAGCAAGGATTCACTTCTGAATTAAACACCACAACGCGGAAGGTGCCTAAGTTATCAATCCATTGAGTCGAAACAAAATCAATGTCTACCGGTATAACAGGAGCAGGCTTGGCATGAATTTGAAATGCTGTGACTAAACACAACCCTAACCATTTGATGTGTTTCATCATCTCTTTCTCAGTATTTATCTTAATTAATGATGTTGCTTGTTCTGTTACTTTTAAAACACATGCAATAAAAAAGCCACCGCGAACGGTGGCTTAGTATGCTTACTGTGTTTATATATTAAACGTCGTAAGTAGTAGAAGCAGTGTTACCGCCTGTACCAGTCCAGTTTGTGTGGAAGAACTGGCCACGAGGTTGATCAATACGCTC
The DNA here is from genome assembly GCF_009873615.1 of Photobacterium lucens. Lineage (GTDB taxonomy): Bacteria > Pseudomonadota > Gammaproteobacteria > Enterobacterales > Vibrionaceae > Photobacterium > Photobacterium lucens. The sequence continues at coordinate 3,694 of NZ_SSMG01000132.1, read as the reverse complement.
GTAAGTGTGAGCACCGAAGTAGTCACGCTGCGCTTGGATCATGTTTGCAGGTAGTTGTGCTGTTGTGTAGCTGTCTAGGAACGTTAGACCAGATGTCATTGTTGGCATTGGTAAACCGATTTCTAGAGACTTCGCAGCAACCTTACGCCATGCAGCCATGCTGCTTTGTAGGATATCTTTGAAGTATGGATCTGAACCTAGGAATTTAATTTCTGGGTTCGCTTCGTATGCATCACGGATGTTACCTAGGAATGCACTACGGATGATACAACCACCACGCCACATTAGTGCTACGTTACCGTAGTTTAGATCCCAGTTGAATTCTTCAGACGCTTCACGGATCAGCATAAAGCCTTGTGCGTAAGAGATGATCTTAGATGCTAGTAGTGCTTGACGTAGTGCATCAACCCACTCTTTCTTATCACCTTCAACTGGTGTAATTGTCTTACCGAATAGCTCTTGCGCTTCTACACGTTGATCTTTCATTGAAGATACACAACGTGCGAATACTGATTCAGTAATTAGCGTTAGTGGAATGCCTAGATCTAGTGCGTTAATACCTGTCCACTTACCAGTACCTTTTTGACCAGCAGTATCTAGGATTTTCTCAACAAGTGGTTGACCATCTTCATCTTTGTAGCCAAGGATTTCAGATGTGATCTCAACTAGGTAGCTGTCTAGCTCAGTTTTATTCCACTCTTGGAAGATAGATTGCATCTCATCATGAGATAAACCAAGACCAGACTTCATGAAGTGGTATGCTTCGCTGATAAGCTGCATGTCACCGTATTCGATACCATTGTGTACCATCTTAACGAAGTGACCTGCACCGTCTTTACCAACCCAATCACAACATGCTTCACCAGCATCTGTTTTAGCTGAGATCGCTTGGAAGATTGGTTTGATTGCAGGCCATGCCGCTTCAGAACCACCAGGCATGATTGAAGGTCCGAAACGTGCACCTTCTTCACCACCAGAAACACCAGAACCTACGTATAAGATGCCTTTCTTCTCAAGTTCAGCAACACGACGGTTAGTGTCTGGGTAGTTTGAGTTACCACCATCAATGATGATATCGCCTTTATCTAGAAGTGGAACTAGTTGATCAATAAATGCATCAACAACGTCACCAGCACGTACCATTAGCATCACTTTACGTGGTGCTTCTAGCTTAGCCACTAGATCTTCTAGAGAAGTAGCGCCAATGATGTTTGTGCCTTTTGCTGGGCCTTCAAGGAATTCTTCCACTTTTGCTACAGTACGATTGTAAGCAACAACCTTAAATCCGTGGTCATTCATGTTTAGGATCAGGTTTTGGCCCATTACTGCCAAGCCAATTACACCGATATCGCCTTTCATATTATTCTCCTTGCGCCAGCAGTTTTGCCGCTGCTGAATCTAAAAACCATTCTGTTTTGCCATTGACGGCTTTAATCTTCGCTGCAGGATACGCTAATGCTTCTGCAGGATTATTATTAATTTCTTGTAGTACTTCAGCCTTGCTTTCACCTAACACTAGGTAGGTAATGCGATCTGCATTTTCAAGTAAGCGTGCTGTTTTTGATATGCGCTTTTGACCGCTATCTGGATGCGTTGCAATCACAGATAATGCTGGATCATCGAAGTTAGTTTGGTTAGGGAACAATGACGCTGTATGACCGTCAGTACCCATGCCCAATAAGATCCAATCAAATGCTGGCATACCATTTTTATGTGGGATAGCCGCTTCCATCTCTTGGGTAAAGCGCGCGGATTCTACAGCAGGATCTTCTTCGCCACGAATACGGTGGATGTTTTCTGCTGGGATCGCCACATTTTGGAACAATAACTCGTTCGCTTCACCGAAATTACTTTCAGGATCAGTTGGCTCTACACAACGCTCATCGCCCCACCAAAAATGTAAGTTGTTCCAATTAACGTCTGTCGCATAGGGCGCTTGCGCTAATGTTTTGAACAGCAGTTTTGGTGTGCTACCACCTGATAACGAGATATGTACAGGCTTTGATTGCTGGCTCATCGTCATCATGGTGTCAGCCAATGAAACGACAACGTCCTGCGGTGTTTCAAATACGCGATAATTAATCATGCTTATAGCTCACAATAATCAGTGTTTGCTAAGTTCTTACAAGGGAAACGCCATTCACGATTGCTTGATGCTAATAAATCGTCAGCTTCTTTTGGTCCCCACGTTCCTGCGGCATAACCAAATAAGTGCTCTGGGTTTTCTTTGTATTCAAGAATTGGTTGAACAAATTTCCAACATGCGCGAACAGCATCAGTACGAGCAAACAACGTCGCATCTTGCTTCATACAATCAAGCAGTAGACGCTCGTAAGCAGTTAACATGTTAGTTTCTTCAAGTTTGTCGTAATGGAAGTCCATTGACACTTCTTGAGATTCAAAACCCGCACCTGGTTTTTTAAGGCCGAAGCTCATTAAAATACCTTCATCAGGCTGAATACGGATGATCAATTTGTTCTCTGGTGCTTTAGCGCCAAATACTGGGTGAGGTGTTTTCTTAAAGTGGATAACCACTTCAGTCACACGGGTAGGTAGTCGCTTACCAGTACGTACGTAGAATGGCACACCATTCCAACGCCAGTTTTCGATAAACATCTTCATACCGACGTAAGTTTCTGTACGTGAATCTTCTGCTACACCCGGCTCTTGACGGTAACCTAAGTAGTGTTTACCACGAACTTCAGATTCTGTGTACTGACCAAGTACTAGGTTATTTTTCAGATCATCGTCCGACAATGGCTTAAAGCTTTGCATTACTTTAACCACTTCATCACGGATAGAATCAGCATTAATTGCTGCAGGTGATTCCATACCCACCATTGCTAAAACTTGTAGCAAGTGGTTTTGGAACATATCACGTACCGCACCTGCGCCATCGTAATAACCACCACGATCTTCTACGCCTAATGCTTCTGCTGCTGTGATTTCAACGTAATCAATGAAGTTACGGTTCCATAGCGGCTCAAACATACCGTTAGCAAAACGGAAAACCAGTAAGTTTTGTACTGTTTCTTTACCTAGGTAGTGGTCGATACGGTAGATTTGGTGTTCTTTAAAACAAGCGTGAATTTGCTTATCTAGAGAAATTGCAGATTCCAAGTCGTAGCCAAATGGTTTTTCAACAATCAGGTTTTTCCAACCTTCTGTTTCATCATTTAAGCCATGTGCCGCTAGACATTCAGGGATCACACCGTAAAGGCTTGGTGGTGTTGCAAGATAGAAAACCGCATTACCATGAGTGTTATGGGTTTCTTTAAAGGTATCTAAACGTTCTTTAAGTACACCGTATTCATTTTGATCTGATGTATTTAACGCTTGATAATATAAGTGCTGACAGAAGTTAACCAATGTTGCTTCATCGACTTTTTCATTTTCTGTCAAAGATTGCTTTAACTTATCACGAAATTCTTGATCGCTATAAGATGTACGGCTTACCCCTAAAATTGCAAAATCTTCAGGTAATAACCCATTAGCATAAAGGTGATAAAACGCAGGTATTAATTTTCGGTGAGTCAAATCGCCTGACGCACCAAAAATTACAATTGAGTTATTTTCTGGTTTAACCATATCATTTTCCCATTAATTTCAGATCTTCAGACCTGCGGCAGCAATCAATTGCTTGGTATAACGGGGGCTTATTATGCCGTATTTTTTTCATCGATTACGCAAAAAT
>NZ_SSMG01000131.1 GCF_009873615.1 Photobacterium lucens | reverse complement strand
ATTAAAATGAAGACACTAAGTTGGGTGAAAGTTATATTCTAGATGAAAAACACCTTACTAGCGAATTACATAAAATAAAAATTGAGGAATAATAAATTGAAAACAATAGCTTTTTTTATTTTTTCTGTTTGTGTTTTTTCATATTCACACTATGTAACCTTCGACCATTATGGTAAAGACGGTGTATTTACATCTAAACTTCATGTTCACTCTCAATCAAAAGGAATATGGAATTCGTTAATCAAATTGACATTTGAACATGGTGATTACACGTCAGATATTTATATAGAGGGAAGTGGTATAGATGAAATGGCTATTTTTCGTGATAATGGGAAAATTTTAAGTTATAGTGATGGTTTTTATACTGTTAACTCTGACTTACAAGTATTACAA
>NZ_SSMG01000014.1 GCF_009873615.1 Photobacterium lucens | reverse complement strand
TGGTGATAACGATTGGGTTCGTGATATCTGAGAAGGTAATCGGATTACTTGGCACATCAAGTGAAGTATACGTGTAATCTGTTGAGGCGATCGGTCTGATGGTTTGCATGATCAAGTCACACTGGTTATTGCCCACCAGATCTGAAATCAAGATACGGTAATCTTCCACTTCACCGTCATTGGCTCGCCCAACGGGACTATTACAGTCCACATCACTACAGAGACGAACGCGTAAATAGGTATGCCCAACGATGGCCCCTGCGGGGATCAGCACACTGAAGTTATTGATTCCAATTGCCGCACTTGGCTGATTAATGATTTGCTCACCCGCATCGTCCCAATCACCATCTAAGTTGAAATCCATCCACGCATAGAGGCGTTGCCCTGTACTGGCTCGAGCGGCATCTTCTACCACGTTAATGGCAATATCAAAATTCTCACCAATCGTTGCAACAGTGAGTGCGGTCACCCCATCTTCATCATCAAGGTTATTATTGTCATCAGCACGAGAGAGGATATCTTGCAGATCCCCTAAATCTGCATCCCACAAGTTACCCAAACGCAAATCAATAAAGCCATTATCATCCGAATCAACTTGTACGTGGTGAGCCCCATCATTATCGTAAATGGTGGTGTAATCGTTAATGGCGGTGCCTGCAGTGGTATCTACCGCATCACCAAAGTCAGACCCTAAAACATCGGGTGCATTGGTGAAACAACCTTTTTGTAGGTTATAAGATTGCCCAGTACTGCCAGTAAACCCGAAACGTACCATGTTGTTACCAATGTCATTACGGATATTACGGGTAAATTGCCCCACCATGACCCCATCTAAATAATAGGTGAATTGGTTGGTGGTCGGCTCCCATTCAAATTGGGCGATGTGGTAACGGCCATCTTCTAACTCATTGCCTGAGACTGCTGTTTCATCAACGAGTGTATTTGCTGCACTTGGATTATAAACATCACCGTTAAGGTAGACAGCCGTGTGATCAATGAAGTTAGCCCCGTTAACAAAATCACTGGTTTCACCATAAATACTGTTATCAAAGGTATCAAATTCAACCACAATCGAAGGGGCGACAGCCTGTGTACCAAAAATATTATCCACCCCTAACGCACCACCAACATCACCGAAGGCATTTAAATCTCGCGGATCAGCAGATAACACAAAAGTCATGCCGTCAGCACCTTCTTCAAGCCCTGCGGGACATCCTGTATTACAATTACGATCACCAAGGTAAACAGCTAACTCTGCATACATGGTTTGGTTCAAATCAATATAACCTAGACTCCATAAATACCCAGCTTGCGCTTGTTGTGCTTCAGTAACAATATATTCACCATTAGCGGCAAGGTAAGCATCCCCCCCTTCATACACCACAGGTGCATCACACACATTCGGCTGTAGCGTGTTGGAAATAACCGGGGTCACCACGTCAGTGTCATCTTCGCCATTGCCAAACCCATTGTTCGGGGTGGAATCAATATCATTGATACTCGCTTGGCTGATTTCAGCATTAATCGCAGGGGCTGTTAATGACTGCGGTGCTAAGCGGATCACCGCATAATCATTAAACCCAAATCCCACCGTACCCACATCTAAAATNCTTCGCCATTGCCAACCCATTGTTCGGGGTGGAATCAATATCATTGATACTCGCTTGGCTGATTTCAGCATTAATCGCAGGGGCTGTTAATGACTGCGGTGCTAAGCGGATCACCGCATAATCATTAAACCCAAATCCCACCGTACCCACATCTAAAATACCAGTGACCGGATCATAAGTTGTAATTTCAGTCATCCCATCCCCAGCATAGGCTTTGACGAAACTGTAACCAGCAGGAATAGGTAAATAAACTTGGGTATTTAAAGCGAGGGTGGTGCCCATGTTTTCAACACTAACCACCACATTAAACGGAATACCTAATGTGACATTGACGCCAGGATCAAGCGCTAATGTTAACGACAAGTCACCCGGTGGCATCAGTGAGATAGGGTGATCTTCCACTTCCCCGTCACCTGAACTACCCGTGGCAAGATTACAGGTTTCACTACTGGAACAAATCCGTAAACGGGCAAAACTATCAAAGATTTGCACATCCGCAGGGACGGTGAAATTCAAGGTACTGTTACCAGAGGCGGTCACGGCAACCGTGGCAGTTTCATCGTTACTGAACACCCCATCAAGGTCGAAATCAATCCAACCATAGAGGTTATCGTTACCCGATGTCACCACTGGGACGTTAAGAGCAACATTATCACCCCCAGTTAAGACGGTGGTAATAGATGGCTGATTGAAACCATCTTCATCATCAGGGGTTAAGCCATTAGTATCATCCCCGTTAGCGGTAGCAGTAGATTGACCATCATTTTCATTATCGGGGTCATTAACGCCTAAATATGGCACACCAATGTCTGTTTGGTGTCGAGGACCATTATTTGTCAGATTTGTACTGTATGTATTCGGTGCATCACCAAAGTCTATCGGCACAGGAGCATAACGGCACCGTGCACCATCGTTACCACTTGCTGGTTGGCCATTAGTAAGAAAGGTTGCATTCACTAACGTTGCAGCTGGTGCTGATAAATTCGATAAATCAAATCGCCATAACGCACCATCACTGTTATTAGATGCATACATAAAGCCCATATTGTCAAAATACAAAGCCCCTACTGCACTCGTTGTCAACATATTGGTTTGACCTACATTAGTAACAGCAGCGCTATAAGTACTAGTTGCACGATCTATGGTTAAATCAAATCGATATAGAAGTTTATTACCTGTTACCCCCCACGCGGTTGAGGTATCAAGTGGGTGAATCGCAATATCTCCAAGAGATATATTAGTTTGAGCTGAGCGCCCTAAATATTGCCCATAAGTTTCAGAGTTAGGATTTACATCAATAAAATAAAAACGTCTTCCATCACTACCACCAGAAACCAAAACAAGGATATCGTCATCCGTTACATCGCCAGCAGGAAAACTGATCCCATTAATCTCAGGCACATTTAAAATTAAAACTGGCTGATGCTGACTATCAAAAGCTACGATATCTGAATTAGTTGACCCACTATTCGCATAAACCCCCCACAATAAATTTTGTGCAACACTATAACCAATACCATTGTATGTCGGAGAGTGTGTTGATCCTAATTGCGTTTCAGAAGCTGTTACTAAATTCACCTGATACAATTCTCGAGGTGAATTTTTAGTTAAATATGCATTGGTATCACAAGTTGGGAATTGGTTACTTACTGAAATATCACCAAAATTCACATTAGTAATAACACCCGCTGTCACTGTGACTATATTGGGTGTTGATGATATATATGCAGCAGGATCACCAATGGTACCGCCGCCGCTGGTGCCAGTAACAGGATCAACAATAGGTTGAGTCGGAGGACATGTTGGTGAGGCTATATTGGTTTCATTTATCGCTTCATAAACTTTATAAGTGCCTGCAGCACCTACGGTGATCGTGTAAGCCCCTGTGGTCGCATCAGCATTGGCGGCATAACACAAACCAGTTGTTGTGTTATATGCCACAACAGGCACCGTTACACCAACGCCCGTCTCTCCGCCATCTTTAACACCATTAGTGGCCGTACCACCACCTGTGCCATTATCATTAAAAACAAAACCTGAAATTTGAGGAGCAATTACTGTCAATAGGTAATCTTCTACCTCACCATCATTCACTACACCTGTTGTGGAATTACAGTCAATGTCTGAACAGACACGAACTCGAAGATAAGTATTACCTAACGTTGCTGTGGCAGGCACAGCAATAGGATAGTTTTGCGTGGCGGCAGAAGCTGCAGTATCTGCAATAACTTGTTCCCCCACATCATTCCAATCGCCATCTTGGTTCCAATCCGCCCAAGCATAAAGACGAAGACCTGTTGCTGTTGTCTCTGGGTCTCTCGTTATTGTCACGGATATATTAGTATTCCCCCCACGAATAAAACTATCCGTCCACGTTACGCCATCTTCATCATCTAAATTATTAAGATCATCTGCATTCGCATTAACATTTTGTAAACTTCCATCATCGTCATCCCACAAAAGGCCAAGGACAATATCATTCACTGTGTCTGAGTCTGAGTCATAAAAACTATGACCTGCACCATTATCACTCGATAACGTTTGATAGTTTCCTACTCCCGTTCCGGCAGCTGTATCTGGCGCATCGCCATAGTCATTGACACTTGCACTTAAAATAGCCCCCTCTAACGTACTAAATAATAAGCGAACCGAATGTTCTGTTGCACTGTTAACAACGCCCAAGTCCCATTGCACACCAATCCCATTATCGGTTCCTGTATTAGTGTCTAATGTGTTATCTAACTGAAATGGTGCACTGCTGAAATTTGTATTGATCATTGTGCTATATGGGCCTGAAAAATATCGGTCCCATGCACGATCTAACTCAAAATACCCCATAAATTGATCATTGGCTGAATAGTTTTTTACCACACCAACAATGGTATATGGTGGGCTCCCCGGTTGGTATGTTCCGTCAACATAAGGAATAGTAAATGCTGCACCTTGGTCACCACCATTTAAATAAGTATCAAAACCTTGCGCTAAAGCAATATTCGACGTATTTGAATTATCAGCAGATTCTAAACAATAGCTTTGGTCAAAATAATCTTCACCATTAACATAAGTCACTTGGGTAATGATTTTAATGTCATTGCTATCATAAACATTGTTATTATTGCGATCCCAATACCGAGATGACCATACACTAAAAGGATCCGCTTCTGACCCAGTACCTGTAACAGCACTCATAAGAAAGTCTTTATAATTACAGTATTCTCCTGATACTCCATCTGTCACATGCATATAAGGGAATGTACCGCCACATGAATAAGAATTTTGCTGATATGATTGTCTTTGGTTATTTTTAAAAACCCCATTACCACCAGCAGCAATATGGTGAATGGTTAATGGAGAGCCACTGATCGTTGCATATTGGGTATTCGTAAAGGTTGATGCGCCAGCTAAACCGGATGTATCACAATCACCAGCAGCTAATACACCTGTATAAGATGTGTATTGTGGTAACGGTGTAAACGTAATATCTTCATTACCAAAAGAAAGCTCTAATTCCCAATCACCACCGAGATCTGAGGATCCCGTTTTATTCGATGATGCCAGTACTGTAACATTGGATATTTGAGAAAATTGATTCAGTAACTCAATCCCTTCACCTGTTTCACCTAAATCACAAGCCAATAAGTTAATGACACCAGTTTGACCAAGCAGTGATCCTAAGTCTTCCAGCTGTGATTGATAGCGGCTGATATTATCTAACGTAATAATATCGTTACCTATTTTTATTTCACCCGGCACACCATGAGAAAAAATATCAATGGTTGTTATTTTTTTATTATTCAGCTGACTAATGAGATCATCTAGCCCATTAAAATGAACATGAGGAATATTAAGCGTATTAAGTGACGATTCTTCAGCTAATTGGCGATCAACAAACACCATCCGCTTAGCTAAATAATTTTCTTTACTAAGATAGCTAAAGAAAGAACATATAAAAATGATAAAAATCGCAATAAATTGATACATATCACCACCCTCATGACCGCATAAAAGTGATAATGCATAAATTACACCAATTAAAAAAACATTAATTTTCAATAACTAAAAAATCATAAAATATCATTATTAATACTAACAGCATCTTGCGATGCAAAAAAATCTCCTTATAAAAAGGAGATTTTTTACTTTTAAAAGAGACCCGAGTAACTTTGATATATTATTTAACTTTAACTTGATAACTAATATAACCGCTTTCACCAGCAGCCAATACATTACCTAAATGCCATTCAATACCACCATCATAACCAATAGTATTCGTGCCACCAGGTGTAACTATAGAATCACAAGTCAGTGTCCCAGGTAATAAAACTGCAGGGGTTGTACACACTATTACACTGGATAACTCAGTATGATCAGGAACAACATCATAAATAACCAAATCTGTTATATCGCCTAAGCCATTATTTTTAAAATAAATACGATATTCTAAAACATCATTTGGTTTTGCCGTATTATTGGTTGATTCAGCACTTGCATCTGTAATATTGGCTACAGATTTTTCAATTTCTAAATCCCCAGCACCGTTATAACTGACTTTGATGGTATCAGTATCTGATAGCTGTCGAGTAATAGGAGAACTGCTAAAGGTAACGTCAGCTTGTAAATCATAAGTACTGATCGTATTTAATGGTGTATTCGCTGGCATCATGGATTTAACAATGAGGCATATTTCGGGTGACGAATCTGCATCCATATTAAATGGAGCGACGACAGCAATGTCTGCCGGCATATCTAATACACCGTTACAGCTAATATCTTGATAAAGAATATGACTCCAGCTAAAGCCAGTCGGTGCAGCTTGCGCATTCACTAAACTAAACGTCACCGTACCAGATGTATTAATAATAAATTTATGGCGTAAGAAAACAGGTAATCCAACCAGTGCATCGACAGAATTATCAGGCTCTAATAATGGCTCCTGTATTTTGCCAAAGTCTAAGTTATCTAAAATATCACCTGCCGTTGCATTGATTGACATTTCACCATCAAGTAATGAGGTATTTGTTACTTTACCGACTAATCCCAGCGCAGGATCAGTAACATCACTTTCTGAAATATCAATCCAAGCTGCCTTTGATACCACAATGAGTTTGATATCTTTTTCTGATATATCAACTGGGATCACCAGCGTGAAACTCCCATCTCCAGAAGTGATTGTGCGGTTAATTTCTTGCCCGGGGTTAAAACCAGGTATTGCTGTATCATCATAAATGGCTTTAACAATAAAGCCGTGTAATCCACGTTCACTACCCGCTTGAATACCATTATGTGCTGTTGTTGCGCCTTTGCCGTTATCTTCAAACACTTTCCCGTTAAGTGTGATATCCATATCAACAGGGACATTTGCACTAAATTCTGAGGTATCTTGCAACGCCCCCAATCCACCAGTTGTAACACGATATGCAATAACGGTAATTTCATCACCATTAACCAGTCCAGGGACTGCTGTTACATCAGTTAAGTTCGAGCCTACAACACCAGTAATACTATATAGATAAGTCTCCCCCTCACCGGCCGCTTTGGTATCACTCCCTGTATCACCAGTACCAGCATTGACTTTATAAACTTCAAAGACAAATTCACCAGTGCCACATACACTGCCCGTTACCGTTAAGTTTGTGCCATCATAAACAGCACTATCAATTTCAGGGCGAGCCAAATTATTATTAGCACCAGCCCCTGAGCTGTTATTACATACATCATTATTTAGTGTGACACCGTCACCAGTAGCGCCATTTTGTAAATCAATCGAATTTGAGTCGTTATTACTAAAGCTATTTTTAGTAATTAAATACCCTCTTACATTCGTATTACCGTCAATTGATACCCCTGAACCACCATTATTATGGAGTACATTACATGAGATCACGGAGTGTCGACCGCTTTGGTAATGAATCGCATCCCCTCCCACATTTTGTATATCATTACTTGTAATAGTTTGGTTCAAATCAACCGTAGACGTCAGACTTTGATTAATACCGTCACCCGTAGCTTCTCGTAATAAATTACCTTGAATATTTAAGTAACTTGGTGCGCCTCGGGCAATTACCACATTGTGGTATGGTGTCGCTGCTGTTGACGTCGTTCCTAATAATTGATTGTGGATCACCTGCCAATTAACCACATTGGTTTGTGACGTTAAGTTATTAAATGAAATGTTATTATGGGCTGTTTTAATGGCGTTATTACGAATAATACCGCTATCTCCCGTTAAAGCGCTATTCCCCGCATTTGAAATAGCAATGCCTGCACACCCTAGCGATGTGCCACAACCTTGATCACCAATCACATCCTCATTCCCCGCAGGATCGATACCGATAAGATTATTTTCAATTAAGGTGTCGATAATATTAGCCGTGTTTACATTAATACCGAGCGAGCCCCCCGTCAGTGATAAATTTTTCACTGTCGTATTATCAGCACTAATAGTCAGCAACTCCGCATTATAAGCACTGGCATTGGTTGCCATATCAATTTGCAATTCAGGTTTGGCTAATGGCGGAATGGTTTCAGGAGTACAATCAATACTACTGCCTACCGTTTGTGATGCGGAATAATTACCAGTATTAGAATCCACCACCGTTGTTCCATCGGTGTAGCTATATGCGGTGCCGTCTATCGTGGTATTCGCGCCATTAGCTCCCGTGATCGCAGTCAATGACGAGCTCGGTGAAATTATCCACCAATCACCGCTTGGATCACTATCATTAGCAGGCACAGCAGGAACAAAACGCATTTCGTTAGCACCCGCAATGGTATTAGCGTTAGTAATAAATTGACTTAACGACCCTTGTGCGGTGTTATTTAGGTTAGTAACAACGTTATAAGAAAATCCAAAATCTAAATTATTCACCGCCTGTGACATACCCGAAAATTCAATTCGTGTAATGTGTTCACGTAAAGAAAGATTACCCGTCCCATTATTGGTGGCACGATCACCATCCCAACCACCAAAACATGAACCTGTTGTATTAATTGACGTTGCATCAGCGACACCGTCACCATTTGCATCACAATAACCGGTCGCAAAAGTGCCATTTAAATTATCAGTCACCGCTGTAGTATAAGTTTGATCAGCGATTGCGCTGCCTGTGGTTGGCGGGTTAGGAGACACAAAATAGGTGACACCAGGGATCTGTAAGAAAGAATAATAACCATTAGTATCTGTTGTTGTGGTGTAGGTTGGGCTACCATCAGCAGCATTAGGAATACCATCACCATCATCGGTATAAACATAAACACTCACACCGCTAACAGGGATCTGATCGGTCATATCACTATCACCGTTCACATCATCATAAACATGCCCGGTAATATCGACACAGCCAACACAGGTCATATAATCTTCGATTTCCCCTGCATTGTTTAATGCCCCTAACGAACGAGTATCTTCATCACTACCTGTAGCTGTTGTGGTAATTAGCGTTGAACTGATACGAACACGGGAAAAATAATAACCATTAGCGGTTAAATCTACTAAAGAATTCCAAGTTAAGGTTTGTGTCTGATTATTAGTTCCTGTCGGTACAATAAATGCCCCACCAGGTCCTGTACCATTTGTAATGAGTTCATCGACATCAAAGGTACCGCTGTTATCAAAATCAAACCATGCATATAAATACGCATCAGAGCCCGATGTATTGGTTGTATCTGCAGTAATAGAATACGTGGTATCAACAAAACGAACACTAGGGTAAGTCACGCCATCTTCGTCATCCCCAGCAACACCATAGAAAGTACTGCTTGCTGTATTGTCATCAGCTGTCGCATCGGCATTCTGGAAACCACTATCATCATCATCGGGAATATTCACACCAAGATAAACCGTATATTCACTTTTTAGTGCTCGGTGTGACGGACCGTTGTCCCCTTGGCGGGTACGGTAGTTACCTGCACCTACCCCATTTGAAGCATCAGGTGCATCACCGTAATCTTGCAAATAAGGTTCGAAATACACATCCATTTGTCCCCATGCTTCTCCCCCACCACCAACACGAACATCAGCAGCCACGGTGAATGTTGTACCTAGAGGAATCACATCTCTATTAGGTGTTCGCTGCCAATTAGATCCCGTTTCACAGTTTCCTCCACTATTGTGCCCACCGTTAACTTGTTCTGTAATGCCATTAGGAAAATAAAAGGTTGCCCTATCATCGGCATTTAAGGTTCTAATCGTCCCTTTTTGAACAACCACATCCCCCATAAAAAAAGTGGAAGAACCACTATATGTTGCACATCCTCCACCTGCATTTAAATAGTTATCACCATTTTTACCTGCAAAAACACGCATACAATAATATTTACCCACAGCAGCACAAGTTTGAAAAACACCATCAGAGAAACCAGTATTATTAACAACACGAGGCTGCTCGGCGTAGACATTGAAACTTATAAAGTAAATACAAAGTGCTTTTATAAATAATTTATAAAAGAAGAGGATTTGTTTATTCATCTACCTCATCCTTATGAAAAGGCAATAACTATAAATTAATATAATCAATACAATTCGAATATAAAAACATATTTATATGCTAATTAATCCCATACAGTTGGAAACATAAACATTGATATTAAGGTGGATTAAAATCAGGAATCCCCTAAATAAAACCAGTCATAAAAAATAATATGTGTACTGAGTATTACAATAGTGTTCGAAGCGAATTCAACATACTGTACCTATTGCATTACTCGCTTATTATTGAATAGACACACGATATACTACCGTGCCCGACTCTCCTGCCGCCAAGCTCCCTGTCATTTCCCAGCGAATATTGCCTTGGTAACCAGGACTATTGGTGCCATCACTGGTAACAGCATTACAAGTTAGTGAAGCAGGTACTGTCCCATCACTGCACTGCACCGTCTGTGACAGCTCGGTAAAATCCGGGGTTGAGTCAAATATCTTCACATCGGTGAGATCACCAACGCCCATGTTGGTAAAGGTCACTACGTACTCCACAACATCCCCCGGGCGACCTTGGTTACTGGTAGTCACTGGACCGTTTTGCGTCACATTGCGTACCGTTTTCTCTAAGCGTAATTCCCCTGAACCACTGAATATCGCCCTGACGGTATCTTTATCCAACACAAGACGGGTAATGCCATGCCCTGTGCCCGTGGTATCAGCAAAGATCATGTTTGCTTCTATGTCATAGTGATAATGCGCATTTAAGGTCGCATTGGCCGGTACCGTCACTTTGCTCAGTAAACAAATCGTACTGTTGCCACTCACCGCTACCGGGTTCACCACTTGCGCTTCTACCCCATTTAATGTGCCATCACAATCCACATCGTGATACAACACAGTACTCCATGCGGTGTTTGTCGGTGACGTGCTTGGATTAATCACATTGAAGTTCACGTTACCTGCGGTGGCGGCCGTAAATTTATGCGGGAAGAACACCACACTACCCGGGGTCGCTTCACTGAAGTTATCGGGCTCCATCCGTGGCTCGCGCACTTTACCAAAATCTAAGCCAAAGATTTCATCCCCGGCACTGGCATTCACTGCCATTTGACTGTCTATCACACTGTTACTGCTCACTTGGGGGATCAAGGTAACATCCGCTTCACTGATATCGATCCAATCTGCTTGTTTCACCACATCCAGTAACAGGTTTTTACCGGAGAAATCCACCCCGATGATAAATTGATAAGTACCACCGCCTGAGGTGACCTCGGTCGCAATGATATCTCCGGTGGCATAGCCGGCTACCCCTGTATCATTAAAGGTGACGGTGACGGTAAAGTTACCTAAACCCACTTCACTGCCATCTTGAATACCATCATGAGCGGCTGTTGCTCCACCCACACCGTTATCTTCAAACACTAAGCCGTTTAACACGATACGATTGAGCAGTTCAAACCAGTGATCTTCCACTTCACCATCAGCTACGAGCCCCGATACGCTGTCACAGGTATTTTGGGTCGAGCATAAACGCACCCGCATCACGGTATAACCGTTAAACCCTTCCGCACTGTTCGCATCGAGAATGACCGGGATATTATTGAGCCCAGGGGTGACCAACTCATCGTCAATTAAGAACTCATTCGGATCACTAAAGTCACCGTCATTGTTCAAATCCACCCAAATGTTCACGTAGCCCGTCCCCACCACTTGTATTGGGAGATTAGTAAAGGTTTCTACTATGATTTGTCCCGGTATTGATAAATCTTCATCATCTTGACCATTGGTATCGTCCCCTGATGCATCTGCACTGAGCCACTGACCAAATTCAGGATCCCAACGGCTACCTAACAACAGATCTGCTGTTCCATCTGTCGCTGCATCCCAGTATTGATGCCCCGCTTCACCATAGGTGGCTGCGGCATCACCGTAGTCCGTCGAGTCATAACACCCTGCACCATCATTACCTTGTAAACTGCCTTGATCGGAGGCGGTAACGTATTCCACTTCCCCTGTCACCACGTTCACACGATACACCACGGCACGATCAGTTAAATCAATGGCGTTGTTGGTATCTGAGTCATGGTTACCACCATTGGTAATGGCATACAGGCTAATGCCGTTATCCATCACTAACGCCCCTGCTTGCAGTTTACCGCTCGCATCTACCGTTGGCTCTGCACCAAAGTAACTTAAGGTGTCACTGGTTACGGCCCCGGTGGAAAGGTTGATGGTGTATAAGGTGTCCCCTTCTAAATCGAGGAGATACCCGACACCTGTCATGCTGTTGATGGCTAAATCCGCACCGACATTAATTGGGCCACCGCCATATGAGCCACCGAGGGCGGCTATATCAATTAAGACGGTGGTGAAGGTTTGGGTTTCCACATCCACTTTCACGATCGAATCCCAAGTGGTGCGCCAAATGATCAGCTCGCTCCCATCCGAGGTCACATCCCCTGCAATTGGGGCACTTAATGTGACTGTTGGCCCTGCCGTTGAGGCGTAACCGGTATTACGCAGTGAATCACCCACTGCAAAGGTAAATCTATCTCCGTCTTGCAAACGACGAATGGTACTCGGCGCGGCTGCTCGAATTTCCCCTAAATCAATGAAGCTGGTCCCGGTTTTATCGGTGACAAACAGGTGGTGGGTACTGTCCGCATGGGACATGTCGGTAAAGGTACCGTAAATCAAGCCATTGACGCGGTTAAAACCAATCGCATTGATATTGGCGATATTACTCTGGTT
>NZ_SSMG01000130.1 GCF_009873615.1 Photobacterium lucens | reverse complement strand
GGGTATATCGATATCACTTATTTGATGAAGGGTTTACATTGTAAAACTTAAGCTAAGTTTTATTTATGTCCCAAATACCTTTTTCAATAAGCGACGGATTTTATTATCATAGACAAATTGAAATTATAACAATAAATATTACTCAAACGGTTTAAGAATGAACTCGGTGCACTTTACTATTAATGACTGGAAAGCCCTTTCGCTAGGTCTTTCTTCCTCTTTAGAATGGCAAGAATGGGCAGAAACCCAACGCTGGCCACAAGCACCAGAGCAGATCAAATTCGATAAAATTCCGGCCATGATACGCCGACGTATGAGCAACTTAACTAAGCTTGCACTACAAAGCGCGCTATCGCTCGCTGATGAAAAAGATATCGATTACATCATTTTTGCTAGCCGCCACGGTGAACTTCATCGCACAGTCGATCTGATTGAATCCATCATTGATGGTGACGACGCCTCACCCATTGCTTTCTCTCAATCTGTTCACAATACCGCAGCGGGTCTTTATACCATCATTACCAAACAGCCGATCCCAGTAACATCGTTATCGGCTGGTGAACACACACTGCATTCAGCGTTAATTGAAGCAGCATGCTACTTAAGCGATAACCCACAACACCAAGTATTGCTGGTTGATTTTGACGAACCACTACCTGAGCAATACCAAGCATTTGAGAATGATGCTCACCAAGGCTATGCCTTCAGTGCCATTCTTTCTGCGGGCGATGACTACACACTGCAATGGAGCGCAGTTGATCAGCGAACAAAGGACGTGAACATGGGCTACCCACAAACATTAGATGTGATCAAGCATCTCACATTAGGCAACAAACAATTTGCTATAACCGATCAGCGTCATCACTGGTATTGGAAACATAAGTAATGCCAAATTCAACGCTGACAGTGCCACAACGCTTGAATAAATACTGGCGTGTTTTCGCAACCGGTTTCTGCTTCACCATCTTTGGCGTAGGTGCACTGGCACTGACCTTTATTGTCTTCCCACTCATGACACGTACCGCCAAAGATAGCCAGCAGCGTGAATTTAAAGTACAGAGAATCATTCAACAAGCGTTTGATTTTTTCTGCCGTACCATGCGTTTTTGGGGAGCGATTGATTACCGTTTTGAAAATACTGAGCTATTAGCCAATGATCGTAATTGCCTAATTGTGGCAAACCATCCAAGCTTAATTGACTACGTATTAATTGCATCACGGTTGCCACAATGTGATTGCTTAGTAAAAGCCGCTATTTGGCATAACCCGTTTATGAAAGGCATTGTGAAAGCCGCAGGCTACATTCCCAATAAAGATCCTGAAAGCTTATTAGATGGCTGTAGTGAGCGTTTAAATAACGGTAATGTTTTACTGGTTTTCCCTGAAGGTACGCGCACAACACCGGGAAAAAAGTCCAAATTACAACGTGGTGCAGCACAGATTGCGGTACGCACAGAATCAGATCTACGTGTTATTCATATCACGGTAGAGCCAAGCTTCTTAACGAAAGAGAAGAAGTGGTACCAAGTGCCTGATACCAAGCCTTTCTTCTTAGTTGAAGTAAAGGATAAAATAGAGATCGGATCATTTCTTAAAAGCAGTGATTCAGCAACGACAGCAGCGCGTAAGCTTAATCGTTATCTTGGCGAAGCCATTTTTCCCGCCCAACACACGGTTGAGCAACATAATAACAATCATAAGTAGGTACTATGGAACAACTACACAACGAATTAAAAGCCCTGATCATTGAATCATTGAACCTTGAAGACATCACGGTTGATGATATTGAAACAGATGCGCCTCTTTTTAATGATGGTTTAGGTCTAGATTCCATCGACGCCCTAGAATTGGGCTTAGCGATTAAGAAGAAGTACAATATTGTTATTGATGCTGATGACACTAACACTCGCGAGCATTTCGCGTCAGTAGCAAATCTAGCAAACTATATCTCTAACAATAAAAAATAAATACAGATAAAACAGCGTATTAGAATATGACAGAAGCAAACCGTAACCAAGTATTTGATCAAGTTAAAAACGTGCTTGTAGAGCTATTTGAACTTGATGCCGATGACATTCAACCACAAACCAATCTATACACAGATCTTGATCTAGACAGTATTGATGCGGTTGATTTGGTGGTTCATCTACAAAACCTAACTGGTCAAAAAATCAAACCTGAAGAGTTCAAAACAGTGCGCACCGTTGATGATGTTGTTGATGCTGTGATCGAGCTAGTTAAGGAATAATCCATGATACGTTTGCTGACTGCAGTGTCAGCATTAGCGTTACTCGCCTATCCTCTCGCGGTTTACTATGGTTTAAGCCGTTGGGGGTTAGGGGTAGTCGCAGGACTGCTTGCCGTCTTGTTTCTTGTTCGGATCATTGCCGCCAAACAAACTCAACTTCGTGAGCTCAAGTACATTGCATGGCTCAGTGGTGGTGCAGGCTTAACCCTTGCTCTACTCGGTAGTGTTTTTCGTGAACATGGCTGGTTTTTATATTATCCCGTGATAGTCAATGTACTTATGCTTGGGTTATTTGGTGCCAGCCTATGGCAAAAACAGAGCTTGATCGAGCGATTAGCACGACTACAAGAACCCGATTTACCACCGAGCGGTGTCCGTTACACTCGTAATGTAACCAAGGTCTGGTGCTTGTTTTTTATTATCAATGGTGCAATCGCCTTAACCACTTGTTTCCTTTCTCTACAAGTGTGGACGTTATACAACGGCCTGATCAGCTACATTTTTGCTGGCAGCTTATTTGCGATTGAATGGGTAGTTCGTCAATTCGTTCAACGTAAATCACAATAAGGTTAAGGGCTTGTCCCTTACTTGCTGCCATTGCCATTCATCTTCACTTCAACACCGGAATTATCATGGAACCATTAACACTGCCAACAACAATGACGTCACTCTCTCAGTTGATGCTGCAGTCTCATCGCCAATCTCCTGTGTCAGTCGATCCTTCAGGTAACACATCTTGGGCACAATTCACTCACGATGTAGCACTGTTGTGCCAAGCTCTTGCTCGCTATGACGCTAAGCAATGGGCGATCTGTTGTGAAGATAGCTACTTTTTTGCCGTGGCATTTATGGCACTGGCACACAGTAAACACCAACTGGTTTTACCGGGTAATCACCAGCCAGCAGCATTAGCTGAACTTAGCCACCACTTTGATGGCTTGTTGCACGACAACAATATTCAATGTCCAAGTGATTGTATTAGCCTAAAGCTCAACGGCATTGACTGGCAAACCAGTGTTCACAACGCTACACAATTTACCCCTCTAGTACTTGAAGCTATTGAGCTCACACTATTTACTTCAGGCTCTAGTGGCGCACCGAAAGCGATTCATAAAAATCTGGTGTTGCTGAATAATGAAATTGCTCAACTTGAGAACTTATGGGGCGAAAAGCTAGCACAAGCCACCATTAGCAGTACGGTATCGCACCAACATATTTACGGCTTACTGTTCCGTATTCTTTGGCCATTATGTTGTGATCGCAGCTTTAGTCGGTTTGATTTGATCTACCCTGAACAAGTAATGGCACAAGCGAGCAATGATCATGTACTGATCAGTAGCCCTGCTTTGCTAAAGCGCCTCGATAACGAACAGAAAACCGCACAGTATCGTGCCATTTTCTCATCCGGAGGTCCGCTACCTTTAACAGCAGCTCACCAATGCCAACACCTGTTTGAGCAACTTCCATTTGAAGTGTTCGGCAGCACAGAAACAGGCGGTATGGCATATCGTCAACAGCAACAAGCTACAACCCCTTGGCAGCGTTTCCCGGCTATTGAGATTGCACTAAATGCTGAACAGTGTTTGAAGATCCTATCACCGTTTATTGATCCAACTCAGTGGTATCAAACTAGCGATCATTGTGAACTGATCGATAACGATCGTTTCATGCTGAAAGGTCGTACTGACCGCATTATCAAAATTGAAGAAAAACGAATTTCGCTCACCGATGTTGAACAACGTTTATGTTCGCTACCATGGATTAATGAAGCGGCTGTGTTACCGCTAGAGCAAGATAATCGTCTAATCTTAGGAGCAGTGATCACGCTGACAGAAGAAGGACAAACACAGCTTACATTAATCGGTAAAGGGAAGTTTTGGTTGCTATTACGCCAACAACTGCGCCAGTGGATCGAACCTGTCGGCATTCCACGTAGCTACCGACTGGTTGAGAGTATTCCACTCAACACCCAAGGAAAGCGTTTAGTCAGTGATTTAGAGCTGTTATTTAAAGCAGATAACGCCTAGCAAAAAAGAATAATAATGATGACAAATAGAACTCCAACATTACTCGCTCAACATATCGACGACAATAAGGCAGAACTCACCTTACGTCCTGATGGTCAGCTATCAGATTTTCAAGGACATTTTCCGTCTTTTCCACTGCTACCGGGTGTCAGTCAAATTGATTGGGCAGTCCATTTTGCTAAGCAATGCTTTGCTGATATTCCCACTCATTTTAACGGCATGGATGTAATTAAATTCCAAGAGCCAATTTTGCCCGATTCAACCATTATCCTAACGTTGGAATGGCGTGATGATCAGCAGAAGTTGCACTTTAGCTATACCTCAATCGATGAAAATGATGAATTACACAAACACTCATCGGGCAAAATCAAACTAGGACAGCCCGCATGAGTGTGTTTAACCCTTGCTTTCTGATCCCTTGCTATAACCACGGTGCGACGGTGCCAGCGGTGATTGATGCCCTCACATCCTATGGCTTTCCGATCATTATCGTCGATGATGGTAGCGAATTAGCGACTCGAAAGATTTTATCTGAGCAAGCTAAACGCCCAAATATCACCGTTGTCACGCTACCAAAGAACCAAGGTAAAGGCGGTGCAGTGATCGCCGGTGTTAAACAAGCTGATGCACTTGGCTTTAGCCACGCACTCCAAATTGATGCCGATGGTCAACATGATTTAGCCGCCTTACCTAAACTGCTCGAAGCGTCTCAAGCCCATCCCGAAGCATTGATTTCTGGTCAACCTATCTATGATGACTCGGTGCCTAAATCTCGCTTATATGGCCGTTATGCCACCCATATTTGGGTATGGATTGAAACCCTGTCGTTTAATATCAAAGACAGTATGTGTGGCTTTCGCTCTTATCCTATTCGTCCGATCATTAATGTGATTAATCACAATAAACTTGGTTTGAGAATGGATTTTGATACTGAAATCATGGTGCGTTTTTACTGGGATAGTGGCGATGTTCGCTTCATTGATACCAAGGTAATTTACCCTGAAAACGGGATCTCTCACTTTGATGCGCTATGGGATAACGTCAAAATCAGCTGGATGCATACCAAACTGTTTTTTGGCATGTTGCCACGCATTCCTAAACTAATACAACGTAAGCCAACCGATCAACAGCATTGGTCTTCACACGCTGAGCGTGGCACGATTTTAGGCATAAAAACCTTATTAGCTGTTTATTCACTACTAGGGCGAAAAGCATTTAACCTGCTGTTAAAAGCCGTGATGGGTTACTACTACTTAACCGGTAAAAAAGCGCGAAAAGCCTCAGAAGATTATCTCGAACAACTCGAAAGCTACGCCAGCGACAATCAGTTAGCCTTGCCTGCAAAACTTAATAGCTACGATCATCTACTGTCTTTTGGTCACACCATGTTAGATAAACTCGTGGCATGGCAAGGCGACTATTCTGAAAAAAACTTAACCATTCATGGTGACGAACACTTTAATGAGCTAGCAAAGCGCAAACAAGGCATCATTGTGTTGGGCTCACACCTTGGCAACCTAGAGCTATGCCGAGCATTAAGCTCTCGCCATCCCGATATTAAGATCAACGCATTAGTTTTTACGGAACACGCTGAACGTTTTAATGCGGTGCTCAAAGCCATTAACCCTGATTCTGATCTCAATCTCATTCAAGTGAATGAATTAGGCGCAGATACCGCGATCATGTTGCAGCAAAAAGTGGAACAAGGTGAATGGGTGGTCATTGTCGGTGATCGCACTTCAGTGACCAAAGAACAACGCGTGGTATGGGCAGACTTTTTAGGCAAACCAGCCCCATTTCCACAAGGGCCTTTTATTCTTGCTTCCGTATTAAAAGTGCCCGTCTACACACTCTTTGGTTTACGTGATGATAGCCAAGCGACACCGCATTTTGATGTGTACTTTGAACCTTTCAGCGAGCAGTTGATTTTGCCTCGTAAGACACGAGAAACAGCGCTGCAAGAAGCAGTACAACGTTATGCATCAAGGCTAGAGTCCTACACAATCAAAGCACCGTTACAATGGTATAACTTTTTTAATTTTTGGCAGCTTAGTGGAAAGAACAATGACAACCAATAATACCTCTACAACTCAACAAACCATTAAGTTCGGTGCTGATCGCCTCACTATTGAAGACGTTTGTGCTATCGCTAATGGTGCCCATGCTGAAATGAATAATGATGCTGCATTCAACGAAAAAATTGATCGCGGTGTCGCTTTCCTTGAACGCCTACTTAAAGATGAAGGCGTTATTTATGGTGTAACCACTGGCTACGGTGATTCATGTACTGTTGCTATCCCACCAAAACTCGTTGATGAATTACCGCTGCATTTAACCCGTTTCCACGGCTGTGGTTTAGGTGAAGTATTAGCACCGCAACAAGCCCGTGCTGTACTGGCCACCCGTTTATGCTCGCTATCTCAAGGGGTTTCTGGCGTTAGTCATGAACTACTGAACCAATTAGTAACCTTGATTAATCACGATATCGTGCCACGTATTCCTGAAGAGGGGTCCGTTGGTGCCAGTGGTGATTTAACCCCGCTGTCTTATGTTGCAGCAACCTTAATCGGTGAGCGCGATGTGATTTATCAAGGCAAAGTGCGTCCAACTGCCGAAGTGTTTAGTGAGCTTGGTATTACGCCTATTCAGCTAAGACCGAAAGAAGGCTTAGCGCTAATGAATGGTACATCAGTAATGACAGCACTTGCCTGTTTAGCTTACAAGCGCGCGGAATATCTAGCACAAATGGCAACCAAGATCACCGCAATGGTATCTGTTGCGATGCAAGGTAATGATTTCCACTTTGATGAAGCACTATTTGCGGTAAAACCACATCCTGGTCAGCAACTTATTGCTAGTTGGTTACGTTCAGATCTGCAAGCAGAACGTCCACCTCGTAACAGCAATCGACTGCAAGATCGTTACTCATTACGTTGTGCGCCTCATGTGATTGGTGTGCTGCAAGATAGCCTGCCATGGCTTCGTCAAATGATTGAAAACGAACTCAACAGCGCTAACGACAATCCGATTATTGATGGTGATAACGAGCGTGTGCTTCACGGTGGTCACTTCTATGGTGGTCATATTGCAATGGCAATGGATACCCTAAAAACCGCTGTGGCTAACATTGCAGATCTGCTTGATCGCCAAATGGCACAGCTGATGGACTACAAGTTCAACAACGGTTTGCCATTTAACCTAACGGGCGCAGTGGGTGAACGTAAGCCAATCAACCACGGCTTTAAAGCGGTACAAATCGGTATCTCAGCATGGACGGCAGAAGCGTTAAAGCACACCATGCCAGCCAGTGTATTCTCACGCTCTACCGAATGTCACAACCAAGATAAAGTCAGTATGGGCACCATTGCTTCTCGTGATTGCTTACGTGTATTGCAGTTAACAGAGCAAGTCACTGCTGCATCATTGCTGGCAGCCACTCAAGCAATTGAGCTAAGAAAGCGTGATGAAGAACTTAATGCATCACATTTAAGTCCTGCACTGACTAAGATGAATGAAGCGGTGTTAGAGCACTTTGAACCGGTTATTGAAGATCGCCCACTAGAGCAAGATTTACGTCTGTTTATCGATATGATCCAGCATCAACATTGGCCACTATATCGCTAACAGTTTCTCTTGCTTGGAAAATTGACCAAATACTCACTCAACATTCAGAGTGAGTATGGCTTTTTCCGCTATTATCTTGATGACTTATACCCAAGTCAGCTCAAGGTACTAAGTTCAGCAAAATCACATGGGTATATATTTTCTTATTTTATGTTTGTAGGAAATCGATAAATGGCAGCAACTAAACCTGAATTCATCAGTGCTGAAGTCTTGCTAACAACGAGCTTTCAAGATGCCGATCCAATGGGCGTTATTTATCACGGTAACTACTTCCGCTACTTTGAAGAAGCACGTCATCAGTTAATGAACAAACTGAACTACAGTTATCGTGAAATGGAAGCATCGGGTTATGTGTGGCCAATCATTGATACCCGCGTGAAGTATGTTAAAGCTATCCCTTACGACCATCCTATCCGCATTACTGCCACCATGACAGAATGGGAAAACCGTCTCCGTGTTGATTATGTTATCTATGATGGTGAAACAGGCGCACGAATGACTAAAGGGCACACCATGCAAGTAGCGGTTGGGATTGCTGATCGTGAAATGTGTTTTGTGTCACCAAAAGTATTTACAGAAAAAGTGGAGGCTTGGTATGCCAACCATGCGTAATAAAACTCATTTTAGCCATGGATTTAAACAAGCGCTAAAAGCAACACTGGCAGTTTCTCTGTTAGCGCTTACTAGCTTATCAGCCCATGCTATTACGTTAGAACAGCTACAAAAGCGCTTATCTTCAGAGCCACTTGTGCGTGGTGATTTTACTCAAAAGCGTGAAATGGCAATGTTTGATCAACCCTTGCTATCAAGTGGTCAGTTCTTACTGTCAGCGAAAAACGGCCTGTGGTGGCATCAAACTAAGCCTATGCCTGTATCCCTGGTATTAACCCAAGATAAGCTCAGCCAGCAATTTGATAACCAGCCAGCACAGGTGCTTTCAGCCAGTGATAACCCAATGGTGTTCTACTTTAGTCATGTGTTCTTATCACTGTTTAAAGGCGATACATCACAGCTTACTGAGCAGTTTGATTTATCACTTAAAGAGATAAAAGACAGTACAACGCACAACCAATGGCAGTTAGTGCTTACTCCTAAAGCCGCGCCTTTAGATAAAGTCTTTAGTAAAATTGAAATTGAAGGCGGTAAGTTCATTAACGAACTTGAACTGGATGAAATTCGTGGCGATAAAACCATTATCACCTTCAGTCAACAAAAAACGACACCGTCCACACTAACATCAGAAGAACAACGTGTTTTCCAATTCTAAGTTAGCCAGTTTATGGCTTGCAATTATGTTGATTTTGGTAGCCGCCCTTGGCTACCAACTCACTGCGCGTAAACAGCTCCCGATTGAAACCAACATCTTGGCGTTATTACCTGAAAATCGCCAAGATCCCATAGCACAACAAGCGTTTGATCATATTGCCACCAGCATGAGCGATAAGGTGGTCTTTGTTGTCGGCAGTAAAGGCAGCGATACCATGCTCAAAGCCGCTAAAGACTTTAGCCAAGCCCTGCCTTCCCTTGATATGTTCAGCCATATTGATGCCGAAGTAAGCCAAGATCAGCAACAAGCATGGGCAAAGCTCTACTATCCGAAACGCTTTCAATTACTGACACCTGAGCAACAAAATCGCCTGCAACATCACCCAGAACAACAAACCCAAAACGTTATCCATACGCTGTATAACCCGTTCTCAGGCATTACTGGTACTGAACTTAAAAACGACCCTTTCTTGTTGTTTCGTGAATACCTTGCCGATCTCACCGCAAAAAACGGTAAATTCAGCCTAAAGCAAGGCTTTCTGACTACAGAATATCAAGGTAAACATTACGCCCTGATCACCGCCAATCTCAAAGGCTCAGCTTATAACATTGGCTTACAAGGTAAATTGCCTGCATTAACCGCCTTAGAACAACAGATTGAAAGCAAGTATTCACTTACAGATTCACCGCTTGAAATCGAGCAAACAGGGGTGATTTTCTACGCTGCTCACGGTACACAAAGCGCAGAAAATGAAATTAGCACCATAGGCTTTGGCTCATTGCTAGGGATTGTGATTTTATTGATCGCGGTTTACCGCAGCACCTTACCATTAGCCCTTGCCCTGCTTTCCATTACCTGTGGTTTAGTGGCAGCATTTGTTACTACTGTTGCGATTTTTGGCAAAGTGCATTTGTTTAGCTTGGTCTTTGGTGCCAGCTTGATTGGGGTTTCCATCGACTATGCTTTCCACTACCTCACAGATCGTTTAGCAGCAGGTAAACATTGGAATGCACAACAAGGTTTAAAGCACATCTTTACCGCAATCACACTTGGTTTGATCACTAGCTTGATTGGTTATTTAGGTATGTTAGTTGCGCCCTTCCCTGGTTTGCAGCAACTGTCTTTATTCTCAGCCATTGGTTTAACAGCCGCTTACGCCACTGTGGTCTGTTGGTATCCAACCCTTGCAGCAAAACCAAGTAAACCTCGTGCTATTCCTTTCGCAGGTACATTAGGTCGTTGGCTGCATCTATGGCAGCAACCCAGTATCCGTTGGGTTACACCTATACTATTAGCACTGCTGTCCATTTATGGTTTAACCAAAGCAACTTACAACGATGATATTCGCCAACTACAAGCCCTGCCAGCGTCGTTACAACATCAAGAAGCGACGATTAAAGCCATCACAGGCGTGAGCAGTAGCCAGCAAATGTTGCTAGTAAAAGCTGATAGCCAGCAAGTATTACTTGATAAAATCGCAGCCACCGATCACGCCTTAGATAGATTGATCAAACAAGGCGCATTAAAAAGCTATCAAAGCCTTGGCCAATATATTCCAACGCTTGAGCAGCAAAAGACTAACTTCGAGTTAGTTAAACAGCTATATAAAGAGCAAGGTACCGCTCTTAGCCAAAGCTTAAATTTGGCACAGCCGGTTAGCTTCACCGCCACATTTGAACCTTTAACCATGGCGCATTTCTTGGCATCACCGATCTCAGCACCACTGCGTTTTATGTGGCTTGATGCACTAAAAGATAAAAATGGTGTCAGTAAATACAGCGCAGTGATTTTGCTTCATGACATTCAACAGCAAAGTGCGATTGAACAGTTAACGCATAATGACAGTGAACTGACGTATTTAAACAAAGCCGATGAGATCTCAATCCTGTTCGGACAATACCGAGAGCATGTGACTTGGCTATTGATCGCAGCAACCTTTGCGATTTATCTGTTACTAGCTTGGCGTTATGGCATCAAACAAGGGGTGAAAATGATCGCTCCGTCTTTGATTGCAGGTATGGCGGGTATTGCGATCACAAGCCTAACAGGGACACCACTTAACTTGTTCAACCTATTAGCGCTGATCTTAATTTTGGGTATTGGGATTGATTACAGTCTATTTTTTGCAGAGCTAAAAGCAGAAACAGCGCACCAGCAAGGGATCACCACATTATTGGCGATCACCTTATCCGCATTAACCACTGTTTTGTCATTTGGCTTACTTGCATTGAGTGATACTCAAGCTATCCATAGTTTTGGGATCACTGTACTAACAGGCATCATCATCGCTTGGCTATTAGCCCCGTTGGCGATGAGCAAAGTAAAACCGTCACAACAACGTCAATAAGGCTATTTGCAATGAAAACCATAAAACAACACGCTAAAGGTATGATTGCCGTATTGATGGCGAGCATGGTGTTAGTCGGATGCGCCAGCAAACCTATGGTGCAACAAAACCAAGTGGAAATTGCGCCCGATACGCTCGTGACCTTACCAACACCAGCTCAACTGGGTTACTCATTAACAGCCAGCCAGCTGATCACCGCTACATGGAAAAAACAAAGCCACCAGCTGCCAGTTCAACTTCAAGTAGATCCAAAGCGAGTGGCATTAGCAGGGTTTTCTTCATGGGGAACCCGTATTCTTAGCCTTGATTACCAAGATCAACATATTGATACCTATGTTATGCCGGGGCTAGGTGCAACACTACCCGATCCTAAGCAGGTCTTATTTAATATTATGATCACGCTGTGGCCGATGGATGCTTGGCAAGCCCCATTAACACAAGTAGGTTGGCAATTAAAACAAACCCATAATCACCGTCAATTAATTGATAATAAAGGTGATATAATTGCAGATATTGATTATAAAAATAGCGATCCGCTAAAAGGTGATATTACCTTTATCAACCATCAACAGCATTACACGATCGGTATTAAAACACTGCAATCAAGCCAACATGAGTCAGGTAAATAATCTTTTACTCATAACGAAAAGCATTAAATAACCAATATCAAAGAGCCAGATACCAGCACTATGCAAACAATCGCCGACAAACAGCCAATTTATATTCGTGGGTGTGGGTTTAACTCAGCGTTAGGCTGTGAACATGACACCATCCACCAACGATTACGCCAAGGTATTAGCCCAGATATGCTAACCGTACAAGGCTGGCTAAATGACGGCACAGAGACTGTCGTTGGCAAAGTTTCATCTGCACTGCCAAGCATTGATAGCACACGTTTTGCGCACCAAGATACGACTAATAACCGATTAGCCTTATCAGCGCTGCAACAAATTGAACCCGAGATCCACGCCGCCATAAAGCAATACGGCAAAGATCGTATTGCGGTAATTATTGGAACAACAACCTCTGGGATCAGTGATGGTGAGCAAGCACTAACGACACAAAAAGAGACTGGCAGTTACCCAAATGGGTATCACTACCACCAGCAAGAGCCGAGTAATACAGGGCAATTTATTGCTGACTATTACCAATTAACAGGCCCTTGCTACACCCTTTCAACTGCATGTTCATCTAGCGGTCGTGTGTTTTTATCGGCAAAGCGCATGCTAAAAGCGGGCTTAGTCGATGCGGTAATTGTCGGTGGGGCTGACAGTCTTTGCCGCTTAACCCTTAATGGTTTTCACGGCTTAGATTCTCTTTCAAGCAGTTTGTGTAATCCATTTAGTGATAATCGCAACGGGATCAACATTGGTGAAGGAGCCGCTTTTATGCTGCTTGCTCGCACCCCAGATGAAAATCAATCAGCACCGCATATTGCATTGCTTGGTATCGGCGATAGCTCTGATGCTCATCATATTTCAGCGCCACATCCAGAAGGCTCTGGGGCGGAAGAAGCAATGCGTAAAGCCTTAGCCGATGCCAATTTGACGCCTAACGATATTGGTTATATCAACGCCCATGGAACGGCAACGCCTTTAAATGATGCAATGGAAGCAAAAGCCCTTGCCCGTGTGTTTGGTAATCACGTCCCCGTGAGTTCAACCAAGCCTCTTACTGGACATACTCTAGGAGCTGCAAGCGCGATTGAAGCTGCCATTTGTTGGCACTTACTTCGCTATAATTTACCACTGCCAAAGCAAATTAATGATGGTGTTGTCGCAGACGATCTCCCAATTCAATTAGCCTCTGCAGAGATGGCATTAGCCAAGCCCGTAGTGCTCAGTAACTCGTTTGCATTTGGTGGCAACAACATCAGCCTTATTATTGGACGTATCGATGACTAATTGCCCCCCATTACATCAACTATTACCTCATGAATCGCCAATGATCCTTGTCGATGAGCTCATTGACGTAGGTGAAAAGCACATTCATTGCCGTGTGGTGATCCGCCCTGATTGCCTGTATTTCGATCCACAAACGCAATCTGTTCCCGGCTATGTTGGGATCGAATTTATGGCACAAAGTGTCGCAGGTTGGTCAGGCTATCACGCTTGGAAAAAAGGTGATGATTCACCGATCGGCTTTCTCTTAGGTTGCCGTCGCTACCACAGTGAATTAAGCACCTTCAAAGAACACGAAATTTTAGACATTCATGCTGAAGAAATTATGGAAAATAACGGCATGGCTGTTTTTGACTGCAAGATCATGGTTAACGATAACATCGTTGCAAGCAGTCAACTCAATGCATTTGTTCCCTCAAAAACACAATTAGAACAAATGCAAACAGACAACAATAACAGGAAGAACGCATGACTCGACACGTCCTCGTAACAGGTGCAAGTAAAGGCATCGGTCGCGCGATAGCGATACAGCTGGCTAAAGATGGTTTTACAATCGCCGTTCACTACATGAGTGATAAACAAGGTGCTGAAGCAACATTGGCTTCAATTTCAGAAGCTGGCGGTGAAGGTCGCTTAATTCAATTTGATATCAGCAACCGCGAACAATGCCGCGAACAACTTAATGCAGACATTGCTGAACATGGTGCTTATTACGGTGTGGTAAGTAATGCAGGGATCACTCGAGATACCGCATTCCCAGCAATGACAGAGCAAGAATGGGACGGCGTGATCCACACTAACCTTGATAGCTTCTACAACGTGTTACACCCTTGCGTCATGCCTATGGTACAAAAGCGTAAAGGTGGCCGTATTGTTACCTTAGCATCGGTATCAGGGATCACTGGTAACCGTGGACAAACCAATTATAGTGCTGCAAAAGCAGGTGTGATTGGTGCGACCAAGTCACTCGCGTTAGAGCTCGCAAAACGTAAGATCACTGTCAACTGTGTCGCACCGGGACTGATTGACACAGGTATGGTAGACGAGCACGTAAAAGAGCATGCTTTACCGCAAGTACCACTACGTCGTATGGGTGAACCAGAAGAAGTCGCAGGACTCGTTAGCTACTTAATGTCTGACATTGCCGCTTATGTTACTCGTCAGGTCATTTCAGTGAACGGAGGTTTAGTATGAACCGTCGTGTGGTTGTTACGGGCATGTCTGGGGTTACTGCATTTGGTAACGATTGGCAGCAGATTGAGCCAAAACTGCGTGCATGTGAAAATGCAACCATCTACATGCAAGACTATGAATTGTATGATGGATTAAATACCAAACTGGCTGCGCCAATTGAAAACTTCACCCTGCCAAAACACTATACGCGCAAGAAAACCCGTGCCATGGGACGTGTATCTAAGCTATCGACACTGGCAACTGAAAACGCACTTATCCAAGCAGGCTTATTAGACAACGATGTACTGACTAACGGTCAAACCGGTATTGCTTACGGCTCATCAACTGGCAGTACCCCTGCTATCAGTGCTTTTGGTGTAATGCTTAACGAGAAAAGCACCCGCGCAATTACTGCCACTACGTATGTACAAATGATGCCTCACACCACTGCGGTAAACGTAGGCTTATTCTTTGGTCTGCGTGGTCGTGTGATCCCAACGAGCAGTGCATGTACTTCAGGTAGCCAAGCAATTGGTTATGCGTATGAAGCCATTAAACACGGCTATCAAACTGTAATGGTAGCAGGTGGTGCTGAAGAGCTTTGCCCAACAGAATCTGCCGTTTTTGATACCCTTTTTGCTACCAGCCTTAAAAACGACACTCCAAAAGCAACACCTCGCCCCTACGATACCGAGCGTGATGGCTTAGTAATTGGTGAAGGTGCTGGCACATTAGTATTAGAAGAATACGACCATGCCGTTGCTCGTGGCGCGAAGATCTATGCTGAAGTGGTTGGCTTTGCTAGCAACTGTGATGCTGCCCACGTAACACAACCACAAAAAGAAACCATGCAGTTATGTATGGAAATGGCACTACAGCAAGCGAACTTATCACCAAGTGCTATCGACTATATCTCAGCTCACGGCACAGCCACTGAGAAAGGTGATATTGCCGAGAGCCAAGCGACAGCGAGTATCTTTGGTAATGACACGCCAATTAGCTCACTGAAAAGCTATTTAGGCCACACTCTTGGCGCCTGTGGCGCGATTGAAGCATGGTTAAGTCTAGAAATGATGCATAACGGTTGGTTTAACCCAACCCTTAACCTAGACAACGTTGATCCTGAATGTGGCGATTTAGACTACATTCGCGGTGAAGGGCGCAACCTTGATTGCCAATACATTATGAGCAACAACTTTGCGTTTGGTGGGATCAACACGTCAATTATTTTTAAGCGCGTTTAACACCTACATATAGCGCTAAATATACGCTTAAAAACGCAAACCAATAACCATGCACATACTAAGATCAGTTATTGTGCATGGTTATTGTCATTCACATTATTGCTGTTTTAAAAATTCGATCGCCTGAGCTTTTTCCTCTGGCTGGAAGAATTGAATATCGATGTTACGAAATAGCTTGTCTTCCACTTTGACAATTTTTTCAATCCACTGCTTATCAGCAACCACTGCAACTTTGGTAATGTGCGAAATACCCGCATGAAACACATAACGTACTTCTTCAAGTAGCGCTGAAAACTCGATCCCTTCAAAATTATCGATCTGCTCGAAAATCACAATCTTGCCATGTACTTCAGTTTTAGCTTGTGCATCATACAAAATACGCTTCATATCATCTTCATTGACCTTGCCATCAATTGAAAACGCCACTGCATTATCAATATCAACATTGAGCATAGTTAACATTATTGTGTCCTTAATCCTTCAAGAAATGAGAGTTTTACTATGCGCTTTTTGAAGAAAAACAACAGTATTTGAAGAAAGTAATTAGGGAAAATGAAATTTCATAAAAACCACGATTAAATAATAAAAATACGAAATAGACACTAGAAGCATTAAATAAACACTAAAAGGTATACTTTAAAGTGTACAAATGTAACAATAGGTATACCTCGCGGTTTACTTATAACTTTTAAATGGTACCTTCAGCAATGCTCACTATTTTAATGTTCTTTTTTGTATCAACATGTTTAACCACTACTATTGCTTGCTTGTTATTTGCAGGAGCAAAAACATATCAAAAAGAGTTGTCCAAAAATGATATAGAAAAAGATAATCAGGAGAGTAAATACAATGCTAATAACAGCGACATATCAAAATCTACATTTGGATAAAATAACTCACTCATTCCAGTATTTTTTCACCCAATATAAATATTAAATTTGCACGTAATACGTGATCCACGTTTTATCACACAATAAAAAACAACTTGCATATTAATGTGCCTTCTTGCGCTATTTCTTTATTCTTCGCTCTTAACACGAAAAATTAATTTAGTACTCTAAATACTTATTATCATGCTACATACATAAAACAACGAGATCCACCTCACGTAAAACACAGATTTCTAGCAATTAATCAACAACTTGTCATCATAGTAGGTAATAATACACTTCAAACTATTTAGAGCTCAAAGGAATAGACTCTTAATATGGACATATCAACACCTTCGGTAAATGCTTCCGAAATAGGTGAAGACATAAAGCAAACGTGGACATTTTTACAACCAACAGCGAAAGATGGTGATGAGATTTTTAATCTGATCGCTGATTGTCCCCCTCTCGATACCAACTCCTCTTATTGTAACTTTCTCCAATCTACCCATTTTCATAAAACCTGCGTTATTGCACGTTGTAATGGCCAGATTGCAGGGTTTATTTCAGGTTATAAAAAGCCTGATGAGCCTTGTACTTTATTTGTATGGCAGGTGGCGGTAGCCCACCAATATCGAGGCCATGGGCTTGCCTTTAACATGTTACAAGCTCTAATAACGCGTGATGCATTGCACCCTATCACAGCCATTGAAACCACGATCACAGAAGATAACCGCGCATCGTGGGCGTTATTTAGAAAGCTAGATGCACGCCATGGCGAGCAAGGCGAAGTGAGTACTTTTTTAGACGAAGACATTCATTTTAAAGGTAAACACGATACGGAATTCTTGTATCGCATCCCTTTAACTCATACTCAACAGAAAGGAAAATAAACGGGCATATTATGGATATTTTTAAGAAACAGGAATCAAAAGTTCGTTCTTACTCAAACAGTTTCCCCGTCGTATTTACCAAAGCAAAAGGCAGCTGGCTTGAGACCGAACAAGGCGATCGTTACCTCGATTTTCTCGCAGGTGCTGGTTCTCTAAATTACGGTCATAATAATCCTGTGTTCAAACAGGCTCTACTCGACTATATCGAACAAGATGGGATCACCCACGGTTTAGATATGCACTCCACAGCTAAAGCCAATTTCCTTGAAGTATTAGAGCGCAATATTCTCGCCCCTCGCCAGCTTAACTATGTAACGCAATTTACCGGTCCTACGGGCACAAATGCGGTAGAAGCAGCACTGAAACTGGCACGTAAAGTAAAAAACCGCAGCTCTATTGTTGCTTTCACCAATGGGTTTCATGGTTGTACTGCAGGTGCATTAGCCGCAACAGGCAATCAACATCATCGTCAAGGTTCCGGAATGAGCCTTAACAATATTACGCGTATTCCTTTTGAAGGTTATGCAGATATTGATGGTCTTAAATTATTTGAAACCATGCTTACCGACAACTCAGCTGGCATGGATAAACCTGCCGCAGTATTGATTGAAACAGTACAAGGTGAAGGCGGTTTGAATGTCGCTTCTAACCAATGGCTGCAACGTTTAGAAGCGATTTGTAAACAACACGATATTTTACTGATTGTGGATGATATTCAAGCAGGCTGTGGACGAACAGGCACTTTCTTTAGCTTTGAACCATCAGGGATCAAACCTGATATTGTGACCCTATCAAAATCCATTGGTGGCTATGGTTTACCTATGGCAATCGTTCTGTTCAAACCTGAGCTCGATATCTGGCAACCGGGTGAGCATAACGGCACTTTCCGTGGTAATAACCATGCATTTGTAACGGCAACCAAAGCCCTTGAAACCTACTGGGCGGATGATTCACTTGAAAAACATGTTGCCGCCAGCTCTGAGATCATTAGTAAGGTATTAGATAAATGCCTTCACGATCATGCCGATCTGTTTGTACAGAAAAAAGGTCGCGGCATGATGATCGGAATTGAATGTAACGATGGCGAGCTTGCCGGACAAATAGCAAAAACGTGTTTTGAAAATGGCTTGGTGATTGAAACTGCAGGTCCTAATGATGAAGTCGTGAAATTCTTTAGTCCACTTACCATCTCACATGATGAGCTAAAGCAAGGCTTAACGATTTTTGAAAATGCGGTAGAGCAAATCGTCGCAGAAGACTTTAAACAAGCATCATAATTTAAGGACAAATCATGATTGTTAGAACATTAGATGAATGCCGTGATAGTGAGCGTCGTGTTGCCTCTGAAACATGGGAAAGCGTTCGTATGTTGCTCAAAGATGACAAGATGGGCTTTTCTTTCCACATCACGACCATCTTTGAAAATACCGAAACCCATATCCACTATAAAAATCACTTAGAGTCAGTCTATTGCATGAGTGGTGAAGGGGAAATTGAAGTCGTGGGTGGCAAAACCTACCCTATCAAACCGGGCACACTGTATATTCTTGATCAGCACGATGAGCACTATTTACGTGCTTACAAAGATAAAGAAATGGTGATGGCGTGTGTGTTTAACCCACCGATCACCGGCAAAGAGACCCACGATGAAAACGGTGTTTATCCACTCATTGATTAAAAGCGGCATTAACATCTCAGTATTAGCATGCTAAAACAAAAAATCCCGCTACAGGCTCAAACTTGTGGCGGGATTTTAATTATAAAACCTAGTAACAAAAAGCAGCATTAATCAAACTCAGCCAGATTTTGTTGGTATTGTTGATATTGCTTTTGTACTGCATCGGATGGTGCACCGGTTGCTTTACTTACCACTACCACAGCTAGTGTTGCGAAAATAAAGCCTGGGATAATTTCATATAAATCAAAAATACCGCCAGTCAGTTGCTTCCATACCACTACAGTAACAGCTCCCACTAAAATACCAGCAATCGCACCATTACGGTTCATACCTTTCCAGTACAAGCTAAGCAGTAATACAGGACCAAATGCCGCACCAAATCCTGCCCATGCATAAGAGACTAACGCTAACACTGAGCTTTCAGGATCCAACGCTAAGATAAATGCAACAATAGATAATAAGATCACCGCAATACGTCCGACCATCACAATCTCTTGGCTTGATGCTTGCGGGCGGAATACTTGCTTATAAAAATCTTCCGCTAGTGCAGATGATGAAACCAACAATTGTGAATCAGCGGTACTCATGATCGCTGCTAAAATCGCAGCTAATAAAATACCCGCCATTACAGGGTGGAAAATCGCATTTACTAATAGCATGAACACTTTCTCGCTATCAGCAAGTTCGCCACCTAAATTGCCATCAACATACACAATGCCTGTTAAGCCCACTAACAATGCACCAATCATAGAAAGGGCTGTCCAGATCACTGCAATGCGACGCGCAGTACTAATATCTTTATTAGAACGTGTCGCTTTAAAACGCGCCAAAATATGCGGCTGACCAAAGTAGCCAAGTCCCCAACCGAGTAGCGATAAAATCACCATCCAAGATAGCGGCTGACCTTTAATGTCATTCCAAAATGTCAGTAGTTCTGGGTTTTTGCTATGCAACGTTTCCATGAGATAGATAGGATCGGCATTCATTGCAGTGATCGGCACAATCAATAAAGCTGCAGACATTAACAAACCTTGCACTAGGTCAGTCCAAGAAACCGCAAGGAAGCCACCAAATAAGGTGTATGTCACGACACATACCGTACCGATGAACAGTGCAAGGGTGTAATCAAGCCCAAATACGGTTTCAAACAATTTTCCGCCTGCAACTAAACCAGCACTGGTATAGAAAAGGAAAAACAACAAAATAAAGAAGGCAGAAATGGTTTGGATCAGCTTTGAATTATCATCGAATCGACGTGATAAAAACTCAGGCAGTGTTAATGAGTTATCAGCCGTAATACTGTAAGTACGTAAGCGCTTGGCACAAATAAGCCAGTTCAACCAAGTACCTAATAATAAGCCACCAGCAAGCCATAAAGACTCAAAGCCTGCGATATAGGCGTAACCAGGTAAACCTAATAATAACCAGCCACTCATGTCTGATGCACCAGCAGAGATCGCTGACGGCCAAGGCCCTAGTGAGCGTCCACCTAAAAAGTAATCACTGGAACTTGAGGTGCGTTTATAGGCCATATAACCAATGGCTAACATCGCAAGTAGGTATGCGATAAACGTCGCTGTAATAGCGAAGTTATTTTCAATCATGTTGTACTTCCTTTTGATCGGCCTTTGTTCATGGCAAAGGCCTTTGATCATTTTTAACTACGTCAGGTTAGCTTGCTTCTCCGCAACCCAATTCAAGCAAGGTTGCATTACCGCCAACGGCAGTAATATTGATCGTTCTGGTACGTTCGGTAATAAAACGTAAACAGTAACTTTGGCTACCAATAATCGGTAAATTCACTACATCTGTTTCTGCCACTAATTGTGCTAATTGTCCTTCTCGTGCAGCTAATTGGCGCGCAATTTCTAGTGCACGATCCGCACTGCCACAGTAAGCGACAGCAACCACATCTTCAGACTGAATTAACGATTCAAAATCATGACTCTCGATAATAGTAAGAACATTGGCGACACATCCTGCTCGCGCTAATTGGCTGAGAATGGCACCTGCTTTTAAGGGATGATCTGGCGATAGGCATAGCATCACGCTATTCCCACACACCAGTGCGGTAGTAATTTGAGCGATGACCACATGGTTTGCGACATCATCGTTAGCAGTTACAACAACCACACCACGTCCTACACAATAAAGGGTATTGCTCTCTCCTGTAGGCCCTGGCATTACATGGGGTGTCGCAATCATTTCCTGTGCATTGGCGCACTGAAAGTTAACCATCATAGCTGATAGGTTATCTAACGATTTCGCCCAGCGGCGTAGAATAGCGATTCGCGTTTCAAAGTCCAGATCATTCCAGATAGAAGCAGCAAAAATGCTACCTCGTAGCGACTTTTGCACATTCGTTGATAGTGATATTTGTTGTTGAGCATGCATCATTATTCAACTTCCCCCATATCGATATAATTAGTTGTATTAATTGGAACAACACTAGGTTGCATAAAGCGATATAGGTAATGCGGTCCTCCCGCTTTTGGTCCTGTACCGGATAACCCTCGACCACCAAATGGTTGTACTCCAACCACGGCACCCACTTGATCGCGATTGATATAGCAATTGCCGACTTTGGCGCGTGATTCAATTTCACTGTACGTCCGTTCATTACGGCTATGTATGCCCATGGTTAATCCATAGCCAGTTTTATTTATTAGCTCGACCACCTGATCAAGCTCACTCGCCTTATATCTCACAATATGCAGAATTGGACCAAAGTGCTCTTGGGTTAACACACTGATATTGCTGATCTCAATCGCTGTTGGTGGAACAAAATCGCCTAACTGACAATCACGGGCTAACGGTGTTTGATATAGCACTTGAGCGTGGTTTTTCATCTCTTCAATATGAGTGAGTAGTTTGGCTTTTGCTGATATATCAATCACAGGACCAACATCCGTCGAATGTAAGCGAGGATCGCCCACACTCAGCTCAGCCATCGCACCTTGAATTAACCCTATAACCCGATCGGCAATATCTTGCTGCACAAATAACACCCGCAATGCAGAACAACGTTGTCCTGCTGAAGCAAAAGCTGAGCGCAATACATCTCTAACCACTTGTTCAGGCAAAGCAGTACTATCAACGATCATCGCATTTTGACCGCCCGTTTCAGCAATAAAGGGAACAGGTGCACAATCTCTTGCCATTAACGTACGGTTAATTAATTGCGCAGTCGGTGTGGATCCCGTAAACGCAACACCCGCTACGCGTTCATCCGATAGAAGTTGCTGACCAATGTCACGTCCTTGACCTGTCAGTAATTGGATAACGTCTTTTGGTATCCCTGTAAGCTGTAACAATTCAATCGCGCGACAAGCAATTAATGATGTTTGCTCGGCAGGCTTAGCAACCACAGTATTACCTGCTGCTAATGCTGCACAAATTTGACCTAAGAAGATCGCTAAAGGGAAATTCCACGGGCTAATGCAGACAAACACCCCACGACCTTGATAACGCACAAACTGATCGACACCATCAAAACTTGTACTACGCTGAGGTTGCGAAAAATGTGTTTCCACTTGCTCACTGTAATAACGACAAAAGTCCACAGCTTCTCGAATTTCATCTATCGCATCATGAATAGTTTTACCTGCTTCTCGCTGACATAACGCCACCAATTCTGCTTGATGTAGTTCTAACTTATCGGCTAATAAATTTAAGTAATGAGCACGCTGAGAAGCATCCGTTTGCGACCACATCGCAAAGGCATCGTGTGCTGAACTGATCGCCGTTTCAATTTGTGCCGATGTGCTATAAACCACTTCGCCTACCACTTCACTACGATCATAAGGGGCAGTGATTGTTACTCGCTCTGCCGCTAAAATAGCTTCTAGATTGCCGTTTATGATTGGCGATGCTTTCCATGTTATCTGATCAAAAACGTGAACGGCTTGCTCGAAAGGCTGACATTGAGATTCAATATCAATGTTAACCCCTGCTGAGTTTTGACGGGTAGAGCCAAAAATATCTTTCGGCAATGGGATCAAGCTGTTATGAAGTGTTTTTCGTTGCTTTAATAGATCAACAGGATATTGAGTTAAAGAATCTATTGGGCAGTTAGCATCCACCAATCGATGGACAAATGAACTATTCGCACCATTTTCTAATAATCGACGCACGAGATAAGGCAATAGATCTTTATGGCTACCGACAGGTGCATAAATCCGGACTGATGTTTGATGCATTGCCATCACATGGTTATACAGCGCATCGCCCATACCATGCAGACGCTGAAATTCGTAATCGGAATGTGTTGCCATTGCCACTATTGCACTCACGGTATGTGCATTATGGGTAGCAAATTGTGGGTAGATAAGATTTGAAACATGCTCCGATAACAATAACCGTGCACAAGCTAAATAGGAGGTATCAGTGCCTTCTTTACGCGTAAATACCGGATATCCGCTATATCCAGCTTGCTGGCTTAACTTTAATTCACTATCCCAGTAAGCCCCTTTTACCAAACGTAGTGGAATAACATCGCCCTGTTGTTTAGCAAGCGCAGCAAGCCAAGTTAATACCGGCAATGCCCGTTTTGAATACGCTTGAACCACCAATCCAAAACGTCCCCATCCTTTTAGTTCATCTGAGCGATAGAGTTTTTCAAACAGTTTTAATGATAACTCCAGTCTATCGGCTTCTTCCGCATCAATGGTGATCCCAACGTTATGCTCTCGGGCATGGATTAATAATGCCAATACCGAGCGATACATTTCATCCAGCACACGGGCTTCATTAGCGACCTCATAGCGAGGATGCAATGCTGATAGCTTAATAGATACCGTAGGATCAGATGATGAGCGAGAGGTTTGACTCACATATGCACGGTTTTCATTACCGACAGCCTTAATCGCGGTGAGATAATCGTTATAGTACTTCTTAGCATCTGTTGCGGTTAATGCAGCTTCCCCCAGCATATCGAAAGAATAAGTAAAGCCTTGTTCACGCTTCGGTTTACCGTTTTTCATCGCCTCATCAATATTGCGTCCTAACACAAATTGATGCCCCATGATTTTCATCGCTTGGTGCATCGCTTGTCTGATCACGGGCTCAGACATTTTATTGACCAAACGATTAATCACATTTGTTGGCGTACCATCTTGATTAGCATCTAAGGTCACCACTTTGCCAGTGAGCATTAGCCCCCATGTTGAGGCATTCACAAACAAAGAATCGGAGTTTTTAAGATGGGACTTCCAATCTGCCACACTGAGTTTATCGCGGATCAAAGCATCCGCAGTGGCAGCATCAGGTATCCGCATTAGTGCTTCAGCTAAGCACATTAACAAGATACCTTCTTTGGTATCTAAGCTGTATTCCAGCAACAGTGCATCAATCATTTGCACCGCATTTTTATCACTACGAACACGGCTTATTAGCTCTGAAGCTTTCTCGTTACAAAACGCTTGCTCTTGTGGACTTGGCTCTGCCAATGGTAAGAGTTGCGTAAGCCATGTAGATTCATCGATGGCATATAAAGGTGAGATCAACGACCATAATTGATCAAGTGGTTGCTCAATAAAAGCGGGCTGGAGCACATCAACAGCTTTAAACATCAGGTTCCCTCTATGACATGAACAGTGAGATCATAATGAACGCCACCCTCATGTTACTACTTTGTTATTGCCTGTAGATATTATGGATAATATTTAATGTCGTCTTATGAATTCCTACGCAATATTTTATTTTTCCTCCGATAGTGGATAATCCGAGATCTAGCACATAAAAAAAGCGCTACATAGCTAAATCAACTATGTAACGCTTCTAAGTAGTGCTGCTTATAACTTATTGAATGAAATACTGATAGCGTGTAGGTGAAGTGCCGTATAAACGGCGAAAAGCTTGACTAAAACTACTTTGACTTGAAAACCCGCATAATTGTGCAACTTCCGATAACGGCTTTTGACGCTCAGCAATCAACTGCTTGGCTAACTCTAACCGTTTTCGCAACACATATTGATGTGGCGTTGTCCCCATTTGCGCTTTAAATAAAGCATAAAATTGGCTTTGTGCTAAAAAAGCAATGCTGGATAACTCTGCCACTGAGATCTTCTTCTGAATATGCTGCTCTATATAGTTATCAATGAGTACCATATTCAATCGTTCTACTTTTTTTTCATCAAAGAGCATCAAGCTACGCTTAATTAAGCACTGTAAGGTGTTACTAATAGATTGTGATAACAAACTATCATCTGCATGTTCTTTTAATTCAGTCGCTAACAATGAAATAAGCTGATGAGTACGTGCATCTAAGCTGAAATTGCTATTACCGAACTGTTCAACGTCAGCCATTGAAATAAACGGGGGTAAATTCATCACTAAGACTTGGTTATTGGATGTACCTGAAAAACAATGTTCAACATTGGCATCGATTCGGTACCCCATACCAGGAGAAAGACAAACTGAACTATTCTCGATAGAAAGTTCACTTTTCCCCATTAGTCCTAGAATAATCTGAGGATATTCATGATGATGGTATGTTTTTGATTCATCCAACGTTTCAACACGAAATGACGGTGTTTTTATTTCCACACATCACCTCCTTTTTACACTCCATAAAGTACAGTATCTATGTACTGCGCCTGATACTTCAAAATAAAACAAATAAGCGCATTAATAATAATGCGCTTATATTTAGCTGCAGCACTTAATCACTACCATTCATTTAAAATTTCAACGTTCACTTTCACATCTTTTGCTAACGATGCAATGTTAGTGTTCGCTAACAAATCACGCGAGTAATTCAATGTAATAATGCTGTCTGACATATCAGTGATAGGCAAAGAGATCCCATCAATTCCAATATCGTCTTGCACTGTTAAGTTTTCAGCTAACCCTTTAGGGATATCAATCAGTACAGAAAAACCTGCGTCATTCTCTTCTATTGCTGTGACCAGCGCAGTGCCTTTAATATTTCCTGTTAATCCACCACGACCAACCACCTCACCAAATTTAGGGTGGATTTCTAGGTTTACCTGATCACCTTCTTTTAATCCATCAAATGTTGTCGTACCCAATGCTTGGTCGATATCAAAGTACACCATATCGCCTAAAATACGGACAACCGTCAATGAACAACCATTTACTAACATTACAGTATCTACATCAACAAGTTGCAACATACCTTCAGGGAATACAATCCCATGTCGCTGACTATCTTCACTTTTTGAAATGGCTCGAATAACACCACGACCTTGAACAATACCTCTAAACATTAATGTC
The DNA here is from genome assembly GCF_009873615.1 of Photobacterium lucens. GTDB lineage: Bacteria > Pseudomonadota > Gammaproteobacteria > Enterobacterales > Vibrionaceae > Photobacterium > Photobacterium lucens. The sequence continues at coordinate 212 of NZ_SSMG01000130.1, read as the reverse complement.
TCCTTTTTTAGACTCTATATAATATTTCCAGCCAAATACGACTAGCACATTTATGAGATTCTAGTAATTGAAGAAAGAAATACAAAAAGCGGACAACATTTTTCTATTACCATCACAAATTTTTTAATTAAACAATATTAAAATCAATCTTGTATTAACAATGAAATATCAATAATATTTTAATGGGTAATTGAAACATTATTCATTTTACA
>NZ_SSMG01000129.1 GCF_009873615.1 Photobacterium lucens | reverse complement strand
AAAGAAAATAAAAATATAAAATTTGTACGTTTATCTGATGTTTTTTTGTTCATCGTTGTAACTGAGTTAACAAATTTAAGTAAGTTTGGTGTAGATCACGGTTGAGTGCGTCTGCTCAAATTCGATAACAGCGAGATTTAAATTTTGGTAAATCACTTTGAATTGCCCTTGTTCTAATGTATTGAGATATTTCTTTGTATCAGAGAGGTGAGTGTTTAACCATGTCTGATAGGATTGGTTCAATACAGCGTTATAAGAAGTAAAGCTAAATTTATTATTATTGATGGCGTCAATACAGCCATTACTCTCATATACGATAATCTGGTTGTTACTACCGCCTTTACTCATCAAAGTTATGTTGTATTGATTGGCGGTAATTTTTAAATTTCTTTCAGTAATGCTAGGCTTTTCATGGCCGCAAGGATGTACTTCATAGGCTCGCCATAACCCATTAAGATTTCTACCAAGGTCTAAATTGATATAGTTACTAACAGAGAATAAGAAGAATAACGTAGAGCATGAGAGTAACATGTAATAACGTATCATATCTTTAATGCTCTATTTAATTCACTGTGAAAAGCTTGCATATCATTAATG
>NZ_SSMG01000128.1 GCF_009873615.1 Photobacterium lucens | reverse complement strand
AGATAAAACTTTGTTATTTTCGATATGTAGTTTACTATATATCGAAATTTATAGGAGCACTTTATGTCACGCAAATTGGTTTTAGCCACCGCAGCTGTTTTCTCACTTTTTTCTATTTCAGCTTCCGCCACTGATAACAATATTACCGTTTTCGCTGCTTCATCATTAACTAATGCGCTAAATGATATTGCGGCTAAATACCAGCAAGAAACAGGTGTAAAAACAACGCTTTCTTTCGCATCCTCTTCAGCCCTAGCACGTCAAGTCGCATTAGGTGCACCTGCGAATATTTACCTTTCTGCGAATGAAAAGTGGATGGATTATGTTGAGCAGCAGGGGGCTGTAATTGATAGCAGTCGTGTTGATGTGCTGAAAAACAGCTTGGTGATGGTAGCCCCTACAAATTACCCTCAAAATAAAATCACGCTGACTGCGAGTTGGGATTTAAGCAAAGCTTTAGATGGTACTCGATTGGCTGTAGGTAACCCTGATAACGTACCAGCTGGGCGTTATGCTAAGCAGTCGTTGGAATTTTTACATTTATGGAAGCAAGCCGAGCCACTATTGGCACGTGCTAACAATGTGCGATCTGCATTAGTACTCGTTGAACGTGGTGAAGCTCAATTAGGTATCGTATATAAAACTGATGCGGAAATTTCTAAGAAAGTGAAAATTGTGGCGACATTCCCAGCTGATTCTCATAAGCCAATTACTTATCCAATGGCATTAGTAAAAGGCAACGACACACCAGCGGCGAAAGCGTTTTATCAATACTTACAGCATGATGAAGCTAAAGCTATTTTCAAGCAGTATGGCTTTGGTACGGTGAAGTAAGCACATTTGCCTAAATGTCATTTAAGACGAAAATAATAAGACATGAAGAGCACTGAATATGATATTTCGGTGCTTTTTTGTTTATTTTAAGAGCAACTACGATGTTTTATGGAAATCGTTACTGACTCTAGTTAGCTGATTACTTATGCTACCGCTATGATTAAAAACCCTGTGCTTGAAAGTGCATAGGTTTGTGGTTTGAAACACAGGATTGTTTGCTTTGCTTACAGATTATGAATTACAAGCGTTGCTGCTGAGTTTAAAAATTTCAAGTGTGGCAGTGCTATGTAGCCTTCCTTTCGGCATTGCTTGTGCTTGGTTATTAGCACGCCGTAATTTTTGGGGTAAATCCTTACTTGATGGGATGATCCACCTGCCATTAGTGTTACCTCCCGTTGTGATTGGTTATTTGCTGTTGATCTCTATGGGTCGCCAAGGAGTAATAGGTAAATGGCTGTATGAATGGTTTGGCTTTAGTTTCAGTTTTAGCTGGCGTGGTGCGGCATTAGCTGTTGCTGTGGTGTCGTTTCCGCTGATGGTTCGTTCGATCCGCTTAGCGTTAGAAGGGGTCGATAAAAAGCTAGAGCAAGCAGCACGTACATTAGGGGCATCACCACTACGAGTGTTCATGACCATCACTTTGCCTTTAACGATCCCCGGTATTCTGACCGGCACTATTTTAGCCTTTGCGCGTGCCTTAGGTGAGTTTGGTGCAACGATCACCTTTGTGTCGAATATTCCAGGACAAACTCAAACGATCCCCTTAGCCATGTATTCCTTTATTGAAACACCGGGCGCAGAAAGTGAAGCGGCTCGTTTATGTGTGGTAGCGATTGTGATTGCGCTTTCTTCATTGTTTGCTTCTGAGTGGTTAACTCGTATGGCAAGAAAACGCTTGGAAGTGATGTAATGTCGGAAAATAAACGATTAAAGATCCAGTTTAAACAACAGCTTGGTGAGTTAGCTTTAGATGTTGATTTAAACGTACCGATGAAAGGGATCACTGCGATTTTCGGTCGCTCTGGTGCAGGTAAAACTTCGTTAGTGAATGTGTTATCAGGACTAACTAAACCTGATCAGGGCGAGATAAAACTTGGTGACCACACCTTATATAACAGTATAGAGAAGATCTTCTTATCGCCTGATAAGCGCAAGATTGGTTATGTATTTCAAGACGCACGTTTGTTTCCCCATTACAGCGTAAAAGGTAATTTAAATTACGGTGTGAAAGTGCCTGATGAAGCGCATTTTGATGATGTAGTCACATTGCTTGGTATCGAGCCGTTATTACACCGTTACCCCTCGTCACTTTCTGGAGGCGAGAAACAACGTGTTGCTATTGGTCGTGCATTACTGACAAAGCCGGATATGTTGTTAATGGATGAGCCATTAGCCTCACTAGATATGCCGCGTAAACAGGAATTAATGCCGTACCTAGAACGATTAGCAAAAAGCGTTAACACTCCCATTATTTATGTGACTCATAGCCTTGATGAGATTTTGCGTCTTGCCGATTCTATGGTGATGCTAAACCAAGGCAAAGTAGTGATTTCTGGTCATGTTAACTCTGTGTGGAGCTCGCCAGAGATGCGCCCGTGGTTACCTGCAAAAGAACAAAGCTCACTGCTGAGTGCTCGAGTGAATTACAACCATCCTAAATATGCGTTAACACAGGTGATGTTAAGTCATGACGCTTTCTTATGGGTAAGTCGTTTGCATCAACAACGTGGTGAGTGGGTCAGGGTACGTATTTTCTCAAACGATGTCTCGATTGCTCGTGAAATGCCATTGCAAACCAGTATTCGTAATATTTTGGCCGCAAGAGTGGATAAAATTCATTATGCCGAAGATGAGCGTGTTGAAGTGAAGCTCCGTGTAGGTGAAACACACTTATGGGCAAATATTACCGCATGGGCAGCAGATGAGTTAGATTTGCATATAGGTGAGCAGGTTTATGCCCAAATTAAAGGCGTGAATGTCACTAAAGATGATTTAGCTTAGCGATACTCAATATTAAGACAGTCAAAGGACTTGGCTGTTTTTGCTTTTTACCTAGTCATAATTTGCTATTACTTTATCTCGATAATGAGGTTTTAAATTCAATAGCAATCAATTTCTTACTGATTATTAATGTTAAGTTATTCATTTTC
>NZ_SSMG01000127.1 GCF_009873615.1 Photobacterium lucens | reverse complement strand
TAAGTGCTGTGAGGCATTGAGCTAACCGATACTAATTGCCCGTGAGGCTTAACCATACAACACCCAAGGGGTTTTATACGGACTCCAAGAACACTTGAACGTGTGTTTGAGAATCAGCTTTCTAAGATTGTAACGAATTTGCTTGGCGACCATAGCATTATGGACCCACCTGATCCCATGCCGAACTCAGTAGTGAAACGTAATAGCGCCGATGGTAGTGTGGGGCCTCCCCATGTGAGAGTAGGACATCGCCAGGCTTCCTATTCGTTTTCATCTTTTTAAGAAAAAGATGAAAGCAAAAAATAGATATCTATTTGAACTATGGATATCGCATGTGGTGTTATCGCTCTTAGCCATCCATGGCTTCGCGATATTAGAACATCCATGTTCGTCGGAGCGGTAGTTCAGTTGGTTAGAATACCGGCCTGTCACGCCGGGGGTCGCGGGTTCGAGTCCCGTCCGCTCCGCCACTTATTAAGAAGCCTCGCTAGAAATAGCGGGGCTTTTTTGCATTTATCGATTTAGACTTTTCGATTGTCTATAAAGCATGATTAAGATGCAGTTTTTTGAGTTTGATATAAATGATGGTATGTCGTGCTATTGGGTAAATTGCTATTTAAGTTTACGTATCCTAGATGTAAGACATAAAAAACCGCCTAATAGGCGGTTTTTTATGTCTGCTAGTTAGCTTTTCATCATGATTTGGTAACCAACATAACATGCGGCGATACTGACAATAACGTTAAGTAAAATGTTTAAACCAGCTTTAAAGAATTCGCCTTGCTGCATAAGTACTACGTTATCCATTGAGAATGTTGAGAACGTAGTTAATGCACCTAGGAAGCCCAAGCCGATGATTGGTCGCCATGGCGCAGCTTCAATCATTCCTTGATTCAGTGCAGACATCAATAACCCCATGATTAAGGAGCCCAGCACGTTTACGGTTAAAGTACCGTATGGGAAGCCACGGCCAAATAGCATTACGCATAGCTCAGAAATTAGGTATCGTGAGCAGGCACCGAATGCACCACCAAGCGCGATGAATCCTAGTAATAAATATTGGCTCATTGGGATCTCGTTTATATTTTCAGGTAATGATAGAAAGCGGTCATGATAATCGCTAGTTAGAAAGGTGAGAACTCTCCAATATTGCAATCATTGATTCAATCGAATATTAATTCGTCAGCCACATCGTTAGTTGTATACCTACATTTATAGCATCATAATCACAATTGTTGAATTTGTAATGAGCCTTAGCTCAAGGAGGCTAGATATGTCACTTTACCAAACTGTGTTATTAGCGGTTAACCCTGAAGATAAAAATGCGCATAAATTGATGGTGAAAGCTGGCGTTATTGCTGAGCAGAATCACGCTGATTTACATGTTGCTTATGTTGAACCAGGGATTGGCAACGTCAGCTTTATTGATGTTGAAGTTGAATTACAAGAAGAGCATGACGCTATTGCCAAAAAGCGTATGAAAGAGTTGTCTGAACTCATTGCTGCTTCTTCTTACAAGGCTAAAGCGATTCATACTGCAGATGGTGATGTAGCTAAACATATTGAAGCCTTAGCCAAGGAGCTTAATGCGAACCTTGTGATCACTGGGTATCACAAATCGACTTTCCACCTCTTTGGTGACTTAAGCGATTCTTTAGCGAATCACCTTAATTGTGATGTATTAATTTCACAATAATCTTGAGCAATATGCTGAATGTAATAAGAAGCCGTGTTGATACACGGCTTTTTGTTATCTGTCACTTTTCACATTTTTTCTCAGTATAAAGGTTGTTGCGCTTTTACAGCTTCTCTATACTCGTTGCTACTTGTCGGAGTGCCATATGGCTGAGACCGCATTGCGGGATCCGTTGAACCTGATCAGGCTAATACCTGCGAAGGGAACAAGAGAATGTCTTCTGCTACATATCTTCTAGGATCACTGTACGCATCTGCATAGTTGTACATAAAGTACACACCTCTTGTTTACGCCCATCCGCCAAGCATTTTCCCCTACATTGAAAAATCAAGGAAACTGCTATGTCGAATCGCAAGCAAGCGAGACTGGAAGCGAAACAATTTATTGAATCATTAACGGTTCAACCATACCCAAATTCACAAAAAGTGTATGTGCAGGGAAGTCGACCTGATCTCCGTGTACCTATGCGTGAAATCACCCTTGCTGATAGTTTGGTTGGTGGCAGCAAGGAATCCCCGATCTTTGAGCCAAACGAACCTGTACGTGTTTACGATACTTCGGGTTTTTATACCGATCCGGATAAGACGATTGATATCTACAGCGGTTTGCCTACCGTTCGCGAACAATGGATTTTAGATCGTGACGATACAGAGCTCCTTGACGGTTTAAGTTCTGATTATGCTAACGAACGCTTAGATGATAAGACGTTAGATGATTTACGCTTTGGTGAACGTGCACCGATCCGCCGGGCAAAAGCAGGAAAGTGCGTGACACAACTTCACTATGCGCGCCAAGGTATTATTACTCCTGAGATGGAATATATCGCAATCCGTGAAAATATGGGGCGTGCGAAATACCGTGATGAAGTATTAAATCAACAGCATCCAGGCATTAGCTTTGGTGCCAACTTACCAAAAGAAATTACCCCTGAGTTCGTGCGTAAAGAAGTGGCTGAAGGACGTGCGATTATTCCTGCCAACATTAACCACCCAGAAACCGAGCCAATGATCATTGGTCGCAACTTCCTTGTTAAAGTGAATGCCAATATTGGTAACTCAGCGGTGAGCTCATCGATTGAAGAAGAAGTTGAGAAACTTGTTTGGTCAACTCGTTGGGGAGGCGATACGGTAATGGATCTCTCTACGGGGCGTAATATTCACGAAACCCGTGAATGGATCATCCGCAACAGCCCTGTGCCGATTGGTACGGTACCTATGTACCAAGCGTTAGAGAAAGTGAATGGTGTGGCTGAGAACCTTAACTGGGACGTTTTCCGTGACACATTACTAGAACAAGCTGAGCAAGGGGTGGATTACTTCACTATCCATGCTGGTGTACTGCTTCGTTATATACCAATGACGGCGAAACGTGTAACAGGCATTGTATCCCGTGGCGGCTCTATCATGGCCAAGTGGTGTTTGGCACACCATAAAGAAAGTTTTCTCTACGAGCACTTCCGTGAGATCTGTGAGATCTGTGCGCAATACGATATTTCACTATCACTGGGTGATGGCCTACGTCCGGGATCCGTCGCTGATGCAAACGATGAAGCGCAGTTTAGCGAGCTACGTACCTTAGGTGAGTTGACAAAGATTGCGTGGGAATATGATGTTCAGGTCATGATTGAAGGTCCTGGACATGTGCCAATGCATATGATCAAAGAAAATATGGAAGAGCAACTTAAGCATTGTCATGAAGCGCCATTCTATACCTTAGGCCCGCTAACCACCGATATTGCACCGGGCTATGATCATATTACCTCGGGCATTGGTGCAGCGATGATCGGTTGGTATGGCTGTGCAATGCTTTGTTACGTGACACCTAAAGAGCATTTAGGCTTACCTAATAAAGAAGATGTAAAAGTTGGTCTTATTACTTATAAGCTATGTGCTCATGCCGCTGATTTAGCAAAAGGACACCCCGGTGCACAAGTGCGTGATAATGCTTTATCAAAAGCACGTTTTGAGTTTCGTTGGGAAGACCAATTTAACCTCGGCTTAGATCCTGAAACTGCTCGTGCATATCACGACGAAACTCTACCTCAAGAGTCAGGCAAAATTGCCCATTTCTGCTCAATGTGTGGTCCTAAATTCTGCTCAATGAAGATCTCTCAAGAAGTACGTGATTATGCAAAAGATCTTGAACGATCTGATGAGCTAGCAATCAAGCTATTAGACGATCAGTTAGAGGGCATGCAGCAAAAAGCACAAGAATTCCGTGAGAAAGGTAGCGAGCTTTATCACCCTGCGAAAGAGGAGTGCTAAATGAGCACATTAAGCTTACCGAAGGCTTTATCGCCCTTGGTTATGCATATTGAGCCCTTATTAGCCACAGCTGCAGAGTATCAGTTAGGTGAGCAAGTCATGCTAATGCCTTCAAGCCAAGCTTGGGTTGAGGTAGCGACGCCATCGAAGACGAAGCGAGTGGGCTTTGAACAAGCCTTCTCCACTGTCTCCATTGATTATGCGATTCAAGATCAATGGATCTCTTCTGATATGGATCTATCGCAGATCAAGGCGAAAGTGCAGGCTCGTCCAGATTTAGTCGTATGTGGCTTGCCGGTTAACGGTGGCTATCTTGATATTTGGCATCACGATGGTGACGTACGTGGTTGCTTTAGTGTTGAGTGTGGTGATCAAACACAACAGAGAGCGATGTTGCTGGCAGCACTTGCGCTGAATTACCCATTGGAAGACGCATTAGTGCTAGCAAGAGCCTATGCTCAATCAACGCAGATGGGGCAATGGCCGATTGAGCGTGACACCTTTCCTGACATCATTTGTACGAATTTTCCAAAGCTGTCAGCTATTGATTGGCAAGATCAATGTCAGCCAGTTGAAGCTTTTGCACCTGTTGATAGTGAGAAACTGAAGTTATATCCGGTGGTGGATTCGATCCAGTGGGTTAAGCAGTTACTTGAATTGGATGTGAAAATGACTCAGCTGCGGATTAAAGATTCGAATGCGCAAGATTTAGAGCAAGATATTGCTCATGCGATTGCGTTAGGTCAGCAGGCAAATGCACAGGTTTTTATTAATGACTATTGGCAACTGGCTATTGAGCATGGTGCTTTTGGCGTGCATTTGGGACAAGAAGATTTAGCTGTTGCTGATCTCAATGCTATTCAACAAGCCAACCTTCGCTTGGGGATCTCAACCCATGGGTATTACGAGATCCTACGTGCGATGGCATTTAATCCAAGTTATATCGCCCTCGGTCATATTTACCCAACTACAACTAAGCAAATGCCGTCATTACCGCAAGGTGTTCACCGCTTAAAGCTTTATCAACAATTGATTGGCAATGCGTTTCCAACGGTGGCGATTGGTGGCATTGATTTATCGCGTGTGCCAGTGGTTTGGGACACAGGGGTGAGTAGTGTTGCGGTGGTACGTGCGATCACCCAGTCAAGCGAACCTGCTATTGCCGTCGAACAACTCAATCAATGCTTATCTGAGCGGGAGGTGATGTATGACAACTGACAGACTCTCTGATACTGCTTTTATTCGATATAACCGACAAATCATGCTGGAAGACATGGGAGAGCAGGGGCAACTTGCACTTAACAATGCCAAGGTATTGATCGTCGGCGCGGGCGGTTTAGGCTCAGCAGCAGCGATGTATTTAGCCGCTGCTGGTGTTGGCTTACTGGTGATTGCAGATGATGATGAGGTTGATAGTTCAAACTTGCAGCGTCAGGTGATTTATCGAGAAACCGATGTATCACTTAATAAAGCGCAAGCAGCCTGCGATCAGCTTTTAGCATTGAACCCATTGGTACGAATGCGTGCAGTAAAAGCCAAGCTTGCAGGTGTTCAACTTGCCATGGAAGTACAACAGGCTGATATTGTGCTCGATTGCAGTGACAACTGGGCGACTCGTTATGCCGTTAATCAAGCTTGTTATCAGCATCAAACACCACTAATTGCTGGTGCATCTATTGGTTGGCAAGGACAGTTATTAGCCTTTGATTTCAGGCAGATCTCACCGTGTTATCAATGTGTGTTTCCATTAAGTGCTGAAGCACCACCACAAGATCAAAATTGTCGTAGTAATGGCGTGATGGGGCCTGTTGTTGGCACCATTGGCACCTTACAAGCATTGGCAGCGATAAAAGCGATCACTGGTATTGGTAATGTTGGATTTGGGCTATTGCAGCAATTTAATGGCTTAACGGGTAAATGGCAGCAGGTATCAGTTGATACTGCTTCTGGTTGCCTAGTGTGTGGCTTACAAGATCAAAGGGAGGTTGGATAAATGACCACCATGATAACTATCTGGCTGAACGATGAACCTATGTCTTGCGAATCAGAGCAAACTGTTAATCAATTTGTTAGGCAGTTAGATTTACCCATACAAGGTACAGCGGTTGCGATAAATCAGCGTATTGTTGCAGCCAGTGAATGGTCGACAACCGTCATTGCTGATGGCGATCAGATCGCATTATTTCAAGCGATAGCAGGAGGTTAACATGTTGACCATTGCAGATAAAACATTCACATCGCGACTGTTTACCGGAACCGGTAAGTACGCCAATCGTGATGTCATGGCTGAATCGATTTTAGCGACAGGCTCAGAGCTGGTGACCATGGCACTTAAGCGGGTCAATATCGCTGAGCGTGATGACGATATCTTAGCGCCACTGATCCAAGCAGGGGTGAATTTATTGCCTAATACGTCAGGGGCAAAAAATGCTAAAGAAGCGATCTTTGCTGCGCAGTTAGCTCGAGAAGCGTTAGGGACAAATTGGCTAAAATTAGAAATTCACCCTGATCCGAAATACCTGATGCCCGATCCGATTGAAACGCTAAAAGCGGCAGAGCAGCTAGTAAAAGAAGGGTTTGTGGTGTTGCCTTACTGTCATGCCGACCCTGTGCTTTGTAAGCGATTAGAAGAGGTAGGATGCGCTGCCGTGATGCCATTAGGAGCGCCAATTGGCTCGAATAAAGGGCTAGTTTCTCGCGATTTTCTGCGCATTATTATCGATCAAGCGCAAGTACCTGTGGTGGTGGATGCGGGCATTGGTGCGCCTTCTCATGCCGCAGAAGCGATGGAAATGGGCGCAGATGCGGTACTAGTCAATACAGCTATTGCTGCGGCAAGTGATCCTATTGCAATGGGGCGAGCCTTTAAATTGGCCGTGGAAAGTGGTCGCATGGCCTATGAAGCGGGTCTTGCTGGTAAGGTGAACCATGCTATTGCATCAAGCCCATTAACGGCATTTCTTAATGAGTAAGGAGCCAGCATGAGCTTTGTGGATGTTTGGCAGCAAATGGATTGGGATGATATCCGTTTGTCGATTTATGCCAAAACGGCTACCGATGTTGAGCGTGCTTTAGGCAAATCAAAGCGAGATTTAGAAGATTTTAAAGCTTTAATTTCACCTGCGGCAGAGCCTTACTTAGAGCAAATGGCACAACGCTCTGCGATGCTAACCCGCCAGCGGTTTGGTCATACTATGAGTTTTTATGTGCCTTTATACCTTTCGAATCTGTGTGCCAATGCGTGTACCTATTGTGGTTTTTCGATGGAAAATCGCATTAAACGCCGTACCTTAGATAGTCAGGAAATAGAACGAGAGTGTGAGGCAATAAAAGCGCTAAATTTTGATAGTGTGTTACTGGTTACAGGCGAGCATCAAACCAAAGTTGGTATGAATTACTTTCGTGATGCGCTTCCTCAAATTAAACAGCACTTCAGTTATTTGGCAATGGAAGTACAGCCACTTGAGCAAGATGAGTATCAAGAGCTGCGCCAACTTGGTCTAGATGCGGTGATGGTGTATCAAGAAACCTATAATGCACCAACCTATGCGAAACATCATTTGCGAGGTAATAAAACCAATTTTGAATACCGCTTAGCGACACCTGATCGGTTAGCAAAAGCAGGAATAGACAAGATTGGGATTGGGGCTTTGATCGGCATGGAAGAATGGCGCACGGATTGTTTTTTTGTTGCCAGTCACTTGGCTTATCTTGAGCGAACCTATTGGCAAAGCCGCTATTCGATTTCATTCCCACGTTTAAGACCCTGTACTGGTGGATTAGAGCCAAAATCTGTGATGACGGATCGCCAACTGGTGCAATTGATTTGTGCTTATCGGTTGTTTAATCCTGAAGTCGAGCTGTCGTTATCGACTCGAGAATCACCGCATTTTCGCGATAACGTATTGCCTTTGGGGATCACTAGTATGTCGGCGGGCTCTAAAACCCAACCGGGCGGATATGCTGATGACACGCTAGAGCTAGAACAATTTGCGATCAGTGATGAACGCTCGGTCGCAGATGTCGCTACCGCGGTTAAGCAACAGGGGTTTGAAGTGGTGTGGAAAGATTGGCACCCTGCATACTCGGGATAAAAATAAAGCCAGTACCTGATGTGTACTGGCTTTTCTTTTTCTTATTGGAGCGTTAACGACTTAGCGGTGATGTTGCTTGTGTTAGCCACTCAAGATCACTACCTGTCAGCGATGGGCTGATCACGTTAAACACGGTTTGGTGATAGTTGTTAAGCCATGCAAGCTCTACGTCAGTTAGTAGCGTTGGCTCGATCAAACGCTTATCAATAGGCGCACGCGTTAATGATTCAAAGCCCATCACGTTCATGTCACCTTGCGTTTCAATATCGACGACCAGTTCAAGGTTTTCGATACGAATACCAAATGCATCTGCACGGTAATAACCTGGCTCGTTAGATAATACCATCCCCGGCAGTAATGCTGTTGGGTTGTACATTTTTGCAATACGTTGTGGGCCTTCGTGAACACTTAAGAAATGACCAACACCGTGACCTGTACCGTGATCATAATCAAAACCATACGCCCATAGATGCTGACGCGCGAGTGCGTCAAGCTGAGAGCCTGTTGTGCCTTTCGGAAAAAGTGCCGAAGCCAATGAAATATGGCCTTTTAGTACTAATGTGAAGGCTTGTTTTACTTCATCGCCCGGGTTACCGATAGCGATAGTACGGGTGATATCGGTCGTGCCGTCAGGGTATTGACCGCCTGAATCGACCAAGTAAACCGTATCCATTTGCAGTTTGCTTGGCTGTGGCTGGTTAATATGGTTGTAGTGACACATAGCCGCATTGCCAGCAGATGCTGAAATCGTATCAAAGCTGACATCACGACAAGTTGGATCTTGCTGACGGAAGTGCCAAAGTTGATCGGAAAGTGCGGCTTCATCTAATAGATTGCCATTCGCAACTTGTGTATCAATCCATGCGAGGAATTTGGCAATCGCCACACCATCACGGATGTGACAGGCTTTCATACCAGCAATTTCAGTCGTGTTTTTCGCCGCTTTCGGTAATAGCGTTGGGTTTGCCGCTTCAATAAGTTGTGCGCCAGCATCCGTTAATTGCTGAGCCGCCCATGCGTTACTGTTCGCTGAATCAAACAGTACACGCTTGCCTGCAAATGCCGCTAAACCTGCTGCGAGTTGTTCTGGCTCGCGGATATTTACCCCGTTACCGACATGTGCAGCAAAACCTTCTGGTAGGCGGTGGTGATCGATGTAGAAATCCACCGATGCATCGCTGTGGATCACAGCTGCTGATAGCAGAACGGGTAGACAATGCACATCATCACCACGGACATTGAGTAGCCAAGCAATGCTATCAAGTTGGCTTAAAAAAGCAGCATCCGCTTTTTGTTTTTTAAGTAGTGCGGCAATTTGTTCACGCTTCTCTTCGCTTGATTGACCCACATACTCTAGCCCCATTAATTCGGCATCCGACAGTTTAGGTGCTGGGCGATCGAACCATAATTCATCAATTGGGTTTTCGTTAACCGCTACCAGATCTAACTCACCATCAAGGGCTGTGATAGTGTTTTTTAGCCATGCCGCACTGTGTAGGCGGTTATCAATGGCGATTTTGCTACCTGCGGCTAGATTTTCTAATGCCCATTGCACAGGTGGTTGCTCGATCAAATGGCAATATTCAAACACATCACCCGGCACTTGCTTGCGAACTTGCACAACATAACGACCATCAACAAACATGGCAGCACGGTCACGAGTGATCACGGCAGCACCTGCTGAGCCTGTGAAACCGGTTAACCAATGAAGGCGTTCGTTATGATCGGGAATGTACTCTCCAAGATATTCATCTTCATGAGGGATCAGTAGGGCATCGAGTTGCTCTGCTTCAAGCCACTGACGGATCTGCTCAATACGTTGTGCGATAACTGCTTGCATGTATAGGTCCTTGTCAAGAAACCACCATCGAAGGGTAGTTAGGTCAAATGTGCCTAAATAGCATCAACAACACCGAGGTTATGCTAGGTGTCGTGATATTTTCAGCTATTCAGGCTTAATATTGTTACGTTAGCTTGTTTATCGATGCGCTTCAATTGTCTCAATAACAAATGACAGACTATTCATTATTCCAGCCGAGGATTGATTGATAAACGTTAAAAGCTGGTGGATTCCAATTTGGAAAAGCGGTTTTGAAAATAAACCATTTTTATTCATTATGAGAAATCCGTAGACTTGCGCGATCATTTTTTAGGAACGCAGCATGACAACACCGAATTCACCTTCTGCCGATACTCGGCTTGTTGCCTTAATGGTAACTTTAGTCCTCTTTAGCCCTTTAGCGATTGATATTTATTTGCCGGCATTACCTGCAATGGCAAGTACGTTTCAGGTTGATCCGACTCGTGTGCAAGATACCGTCACTTGGTTCATGTTTAGCATGGGCTTAGGGCAGTTATTGGCAGGCCCATTAGCGGATCGTATTGGTCGTCGACCTATCGCCTTAGGCGGTATCGTGATCTACGGTTTTAGCTCGACCATGGCGTATTTAGCACAAAGCTTAGATCTGTTGTTGTTGGCGCGTTTGCTACAAGGCTTCGGCGCGTGTGCGACGTCAGTTGCAGCGTTTGCAGCGGTTCGTGATAGTTTTGGCGCTGAAAAAAGCGGTCGTATGATCAGCTATTTAAACGGTGCGATTTGTTTTATTCCTGCGCTAGCTCCTCTTTTAGGCACTTGGCTAACTCACCATTTTGGCTGGCGTTCAAACTTTAGTTTTATGGCGGGCTTTGCTTTAGTCGCAGGTCTGTTTGTGGTGGCATTATTTAGAGAAACACGCCCAGCACACTCAGATGTATCAGGCTCAACCATTAGTTTAAGTCGTTACTGGTCTGTACTACGTGAACCGACGTTTTTATTTCATGCGTCGTTATGTATGTTAGCTATGGCTGTGATCTTAGCTTATGTCACATCAGCCCCAGTGTGGTTGATGAATCACCTTGGTCAAGACATGAACCAGTTTACAATGTGGTTTGGTATTAATGCGGCACTCAATATCATTGCGTGTATGATTGCGCCTAAGTTTATAGATCGCTTTGGTACTCGTCGAACATTACGTACTGGTTTGATTGTCTTAATGATCGCTGGCGCTATGATGTTGGTATTAAGCCCGCTACAACAAGCATGGGCATTTATGGTACCGATTTTTGTGTGCTCATTCGGTTTTGCATTTGTTTTAGGATCTGCGGCAGGTAAGGCGTTGGCACCGTTTGGCGATCGTGCTGGAACTGCAGCGGCGCTATTAGGTTTGTTCCAAATGAGTGGCTCAGGTGTAATGGTTAGCTTGCTGCAACGTTTAGATCTTTCGTCACCTATGTTGATGACATTGCAAATGTGGTTATTGGTTCCGGGGTTAGTCATTCTGGCATCGAAAATTGGGCGTCGTTGGCATTCTATGTCGGCAACGGTGAACGAATAAGTTTCTAAAGATGAAAAAGCCTGTCAGATGACAGGCTTTTTTCGTTTAAGGCTCGACGGTAACTGCTTTTTTCGTTTTCCATTGTTGGATGATTAAACCTGCAATGATCAACACTAATCCGATCAATGTAGATGGATGAATAGTTTCGCCAATGATGGTGGCAAGTAGCAATAAAGAGATAAATGGCGAGATAAAAATCAGGTTACTGATCTTAGCCGTATTACGGGTTAACCGTAGGGCATTGAGCCATAAAACAAAGGTGATCCCCATTTCGAACAAACCAACATAAGTGACCGCTGCCCAGCCTTGCCAAGGTACACTTTGCCAACCGCCAAGATACAGGCTCAAGCCAATAGAAAATGGCAGTGAAACTAAAAAGCCCAGTAATAAGCCAAGGATTGGATCGGCAGTGTTTTTAGTATTTAAAATCCAATAGCCTGCCCATAACAGGGTCGAAAATAATGCTAACGCAACGCCTAACGGGCTGGTGAAATTCAAGGCAGCAATATTGCCTTGAGTTGCAATCACCACCACACCGCCATATCCCAGTACGCAAGCAATCCAATCTTTACGTTGAATCTTTTGCCCTAAAAAAATAGCTGCCATTAAGGTTAAGGTGATCGCCCAACTGTAGTTGATGGGCTGTGCCTGTGAGGCGGGCAGTAAATCGTAGGCTTCAAATAAGACTAAGTAATAAGCAAAGGGATTTATCAGCCCAAGCGCGAGGTAATAAAGTGGACGCTTAATAAAGGTCTGTTTTAGCTGGTGGAGCGTATTTTTATAATAAGCAATGGCGATGAGTGCCAGCGCTGAAACCGTACTGGCGATCACCATCATTTGTACGGGTGAAAAGTAATCTAAAGTGATTTTAAAGGCGGTTGCGACAGTCGACCACAGTAACACTGCTCCCATGCCATAGCCCAAGGCGAGACGTTCGTTCATTACATTCCATTATTAAGCAAACGTGAAAAGAAAACAGTGTAGGAGATGATCTTATAGCTGAATAGCAAGGGCAATAACACCTTGTGATCGACTGCAAACAAATCTCTTTGCTTGTTGAATAAATATGGCGAGTTATGCTCGTTAGCTGGACATTTATCCAGTATCCACTTAGCCTTATTACAGAAATAAACCGTCAGGAAGATAGAGTATTTACGATGGCAGAATGGTTAAGCGGTGGCGTTATCACGGCATTAGCAACATTGTTAGGGGCAACGGTTGCCAGTGTGATCACCGCATTCTGGTATAAAGGGCGATTTGAACAAACTTTGCAGTTAGTTGAGCAGCAAGCAGAGTCTGATGCACGTTTAGCACAAAGTCGAGAGCAGCAGTTACAAAGCCAATTAACTGAACGTAACCAAGAGCTGGAAGAGCTTGATGATGATCGTGACAGGCTGACCCATGAAATTCGTCAAATGCATGGTCGCTTAGCTGCCGCATTAGAGAAGATGCGTCACTTTGAAGCACTGCAAAATGAAAAGCAGTACTTATCAGAGCAACTGGATAATGCTCGTTTAGCGAATGCAGGGTTAGAGGCCGATCTGCGTGAGCAAGATGCTCGCCATTTTGAAGAGCAAAAAGCCGCGGATGAAAAAATTAAGCTATTAGAAAATGCCGAAGAGCGTCTACGCATTCAATTTGAAAGTTTAGCTAATCGTCTGTTTGAGCAAAAAACACGAACCGTGGATGAGCAAAATAAGATGAGCTTAGAGACGCTTTTAAGCCCACTCAAAGAGCAACTTGAAGGTTTCAAAAAGCAGGTTAATGATAACTTTACCCAAGAGTCTCGTGAGCGCCATACCTTAGTGCATCAAATAAATAGTCTTAAACAGCTTAATGAGCAAATGGCACAAGAGGCGATTAACCTAACCCAAGCCTTAAAAGGAGATAACAAAGCCCAAGGAAACTGGGGCGAAGTGGTGTTGGCTCGGGTACTCTCTGATTCAGGACTTCGTGAAGGGCATGAATACCAAACTCAGGTTAGCCTAGAAAATGAAGAGGGTAAGCGTTACCAACCCGATGTGGTGGTGCATTTACCACAACAGAAAGACGTCGTCGTGGATGCGAAAATGTCACTGGTAGCGTATGAACGTTTCTTTAATGCTGACACCATTGCCGAACGAGAGCTTGCCATGAGTGAGCATGTTGCTTCCATGCGTGCTCATATGCGAGGGCTAAGCCGTAAGGATTACCATCAATTACATGGTATTCGTAGCCTTGATTATGTGTTGATGTTCATTCCTGTTGAGC
The DNA here is from genome assembly GCF_009873615.1 of Photobacterium lucens. Lineage (GTDB taxonomy): Bacteria > Pseudomonadota > Gammaproteobacteria > Enterobacterales > Vibrionaceae > Photobacterium > Photobacterium lucens. The sequence continues at coordinate 82,839 of NZ_SSMG01000127.1, read as the reverse complement.
CTGCGTTCCAAGCAGCGATTGAAGCTGATCCTGCGCTTATTCGTGATGCGATGGATCTTAATATCATGTTGGTCAGTCCAACCACGCTATTAGTGGCACTGCGTACTATTAATAACTTGTGGCGTAATGAAAGACAGAATCAAAACGCCAAAGAGATCGCAGAGCGTGCCAGTAAGCTTTATGACAAGCTACGCTTATTTGTAAACGATATGGAAGCTATGGGGCAGTCGTTAGAAAAAGCGAATCAAAGCTACCAAGGGGCGATGAATAAACTGGCAACAGGCCGTGGCAACGTGATCCGCCAAGCAGAAAGTTTTAAACAGCTAGGGGTTGAAGTGAAACGTGATATTAGTGCTCCGCTGGTGGAAAAATCACAATCTAACCTGACGGAATACCGAGGCTTTTCTCATATTACCGCGCCCTCGGAAGGGGATTTATCATAATGATGGGCAAAGCGCTTTGAGCAAAGAGCAACCATCAAGTACACTAAGCCCAGTTGAATAAATGCATTTAATACTGGTGACGTTGCGTAAGTAGACGCCAAGCGTCATCAGTATCTATAAACGGATTGAACATGACGGACACCACACAAGATACGACTCACTTTGGCTTCCGTACCGTCGCCAAAGAAGAGAAAGCAACCATGGTTGCTGAGGTTTTTCACTCGGTTGCAGCAAAGTACGACATCATGAACGATTTGATGTCGATGGGTATTCACCGCGTTTGGAAACGTTTCACCATTGACTGTAGTGGCGTTCGTAAAGGTCAACGTGTGCTGGATTTAGGTGGTGGTACTGGTGACTTAACGGCGAAATTTTCACGTATCGTGGGTGAAACCGGTCAAGTTATTTTGGCTGATATCAACAACTCAATGTTGAAAGTTGGCCGTAGCAAACTGCGTGATAGCGGTATTGTGGGTAACGTGGGATATGTTCAAGCTAATGCGGAAGAGCTGCCGTTTCCTGACGATTACTTTGACTGTATTACTATCAGCTTCTGTTTACGTAACGTAACAGATAAAGAAAAAGCGCTGCGCTCAATGTACCGCGTACTAAAACCAGGCGGTCGTTTATTAGTATTGGAATTCTCTAAGCCAATTTTAGAGCCATTATCAAAAGTCTACGATGCGTATTCATTCCACCTATTACCTAAAATGGGTGAGATCATTGCTAATGATGCTGAAAGTTACCGTTACCTTGCTGAATCTATCCGCATGCACCCTGATCAAGACACTTTGAAAGGAATGATGGATGACGCAGGTTTCGATCAAACAAGCTACTACAACCTAACGGGCGGTATTGTTGCCTTGCACCGTGGTTATAAGTTCTGAGGATCCTATGCCAATAGATGCGTTTGTTACCGGTGCGGTTGAAACAGCTCTGAATCAATTAATTAAAGACGATGCTGATAGTCAGCGTCGTCTTACTCGTTTACGTGGCAAAGTGATCAGCGTTAAGCTGAATGAATTTAATAAGACAATGTATTTTGTCTTTAGCCATCAAGTGGATGTGTTGGCTGGCTTTGAAGGTGAGGTGGATTGCCAATTAGCATTAAACCTGTCGGTTCTGCCTGAGTTGCGTCAACAAGCCAACCTAACGCAGCTGATCAAAGCTGATAAGTTGGCATTAGATGGTGATCTGCAATTAGCACAGCACTTTTCCAGTTTGTTAAGCGGGTTAAAACCTGATTTTGAGGACAAGTTATCAGAATATACTGGTGATGTAGTTGCTCATACTTTAGTCAGTAGTGTAAAGTCAGGCAGTCGATTTATTCGCCAAGGGATTAAAAATCGCCAACGCGACCTTGCTGAAGTGATCACAGAGGAATGGCGATTGTTACCCCAGCCTTTAGAAATGATGCATTTCTGCGATCAAGTTGATGACTTGAAATCAGATGTTGCCCGTTTTGAAGCCCGATTGAACCAGTTACTTGAGCGATAAATTGGCAATGATGAGTTACTCAGAAATAAAACGGCTGTACCGTATTATTCAAGTACAACTGCGCTATGGCTTGGATGACTTTATCCCTGTCGATCCGCGCACTGAACTTCCAAAGAAACTACGTAAATCGCTGTTTTGGATCAAAAACGAATATCCAGATAAACCATTGGGTGAGCGATTACGTTTAGCGTTGCAAGAGTTAGGCCCTGTTTGGATCAAATTCGGTCAAATGATGTCAACGCGTCGCGATTTGTTTCCACCGCATATCGCCGATCAACTGGCTCTGCTGCAAGATCAAGTTGAGCCATTCGATGGTAAGTTAGCAAAACGTACTATTGAGCAAGCGTTAGGTGGGCCGTTAGAGCAATGGTTTGATGATTTCGATGAAGTCGCACTCGCTTCGGCATCGATTGCTCAAGTGCATACCGGCACATTAAAAGAAAACGGCAAAGAAATTGTTTTTAAAGTCATTCGTCCTGATATTAAGCCAATTATTGAGGCTGATATTAAGCTGATGTACAGGATGGCAGAGATAGTTTCTCGCCTCCAGCCAGAAGCAAGACGACTACGCCCTGTTGAAGTGGTCCGTGAATACGAAAAAACCTTGCTCGATGAGCTTGATTTAATGCGTGAAGCGGCCAACAGCATTCAACTCCGTCGTAACTTTGAAGGGGACGACACACTGTATGTACCGGAAGTTTATACCGATTACAGCAGTATTAATCTTCTTGTCATGGAACGTATTTATGGTATCCAAGTTTCTGACGTTGAGGGGCTAAAAGCGAACGGCACGGATTTAAAATTACTGTCTGAAAATGCGGTAAATATCTTCTTTACTCAGGTATTTCGTGACAGTTTTTTCCATGCTGATATGCATCCGGGTAATATTTTTGTCTCTTATGAGCACCCGGAAAATCCCCAATGGATCGCGTTAGATTGTGGCATTGTGGGGACGTTAAACCGAGAAGATAAGCGTTATTTAGCTGAAAATTTATTGGCATTTTTTAATCGCGATTATCGTAAGGTTGCAGAATTACACGTCGATTCAGGCTGGGTTCCACATGATACCAATGTGGATGAGTTTGAATTTGCAATTCGTACTGTGTGTGAGCCTATTTTTGAGAAGCCACTGTGCGAAATTTCATTCGGTCATGTGTTGTTAAACCTGTTTAATACTGCTCGCCGTTTTAATATGGAAGTGCAACCACAACTGGTCCTATTACAAAAGACCTTGTTGTATGTTGAAGGCTTAGGACGCCAGTTGTACCCACAACTTGATTTGTGGGCAACAGCCAAGCCGTTCTTGGAAAACTGGATGTCGCGTCAAGTTGGCCCTCAAGCCATTATTGAAGCGGTAAAAAGTAAAGCACCATTTTGGGCTGAAAAATTGCCTGAACTGCCAGAATTACTTTATGACAGCTTGCGCCAAGGCAAGGTAATGAATCAGCGGATCGATAAACTCTATGATAATTTCATGGAGAATCGACGCACTCATAACCAGGCAAGGTTCTATTTTGGTATCGGCGCCACCTTTATGGTGTGTGCTGCAATACTCTTTGGTGATCAAGTAGCGACTTACCCAGCAGTATCTGCCGGTGTCGGTGGTTTATTTTGGTTACTAGGATGGCGTACCTGCCGAAAATAATCGGTTTGGCTCTCGCCTATACTTATAGTTGCGTTGATAAACGCACTTTCGTTATTAACCACATAAAGCTGAGGTAAAACAAGCATGGGTGGTATCAGTATCTGGCAATTATTAATTATTGCCCTGATCATTGTTCTTCTGTTCGGAACGAAGAAACTTCGTACTCTAGGTGGTGACCTAGGTTCTGCAGTCAAAGGCTTCAAAAAAGCAATCAGCGATGATGAAGCTGCACCTGCTGCGAAAAAAGAGTCAGACAACAACGATGCTGACTTCGAGCAAAAGAAAATTGCTGACGAGAACAAGCCAGCGGATCAGACGACAACTAGTCAAAAAGACAAAGAGCAGGTTTAACACGTGTTTGATATCGGGTTCTGGGAGTTAGTGCTGATCTCCGTGGTGGGATTAGTAGTACTGGGGCCGGAACGTCTACCCGTTGCGATACGTACTGTGTCGCAGTGGATAGGTGCTGCTCGTAATATGGCAAACTCGGTTAAAGATGAACTATCGCAAGAACTGAAAATTCAGGAATTGCAGGCAAATCTGAAAAAAGCCGAACAAATGGGGATGAAGGACTTAGCGCCGGAATTGCAAGACTCTGTAGATGAGCTTAAAAAAGCGGCTTCAGATGTTCAGCGCCCTTATGCTGATAAAAGCGAGCAAACCTCAGCAACGACTTCACACAAGCAGGAATAAATTACATCACTATGTCGACTGTCGAAGATACGCAGCCGCTATTTAGTCATTTACTTGAACTACGTACGCGACTACTGCGTTCTATCATGAGCGTGCTGGTGGTTTTTCTGTGTTTAGTATGGTTTGCCAATGACATCTATGCCTTCTTGGCTGCACCGTTAGTAGAGCGTATGCCTGCTGGTGCAACCATGATTGCGACCGATGTGGCATCACCGTTTTTTACACCGATAAAACTGACTTTAGTTACCTCAGTGTTTATTGCTGTGCCAATGATTTTGTACCAAGTTTGGGCGTTTGTGGCGCCTGGTTTGTACAAGCACGAGCGTAAGCTGATCATGCCTTTGCTGTTTTCCAGCTCCTTGCTGTTTTACGCAGGTGTCGCATTTGCTTATTACGTTGTGTTCCCATTGGTCTTTAAGTTCTTTACCAGCGTCGCCCCACAAGGGGTAGAGGTGGCAACGGACATTGCAAATTATCTGGACTTCGTTCTGGCGCTCTTTATGGCGTTTGGTATTGCTTTTGAAATTCCAGTAGCGATCATTCTGTTGTGTTGGACCGGTGCAACCGATCCTGAATCTCTACGTAGCAAGCGTCCTTACATTATCGTAGGTGCGTTCGTCGTTGGTATGCTGTTAACACCGCCTGATATTATTTCTCAGACCTTGTTGGCTGTACCTATGTGTTTATTGTTTGAAGTTGGCTTATTCTTCTCACGTTTCTATGTACGTGATCATGATGAGTACGATGATACGGAAGAGCACGAAGAGCAACAGTAAAGTAGTACTTTGTACTATGTGATGATGAAAAAAACCGACCCGAGTGTCGGTTTTTTTATACCTAAAATATGGGTTTGGCACTGAGAGAACAGGCTCGATATACTGAGCTTGTAGATATTACTGCGCAGAGAATGGATAAACAGATGATAGATATTGGTGTGAACTTAACAAATAGCCGTTTTGATAAAGACCGTGCGGACGTGATCACGCGAGCTCAAGAAGCGGGTGTGAAGCATTTAATTATTACGGGCACCAGTATTGAAGAGAGCATTGAGGCGCAACAAATGGCGCAGCAATGGCCGCACTACTGCTATTCAACCGCTGGGGTTCATCCTCATGATGCAAAGTCAGTGACTGATCTGTCGCTACCCGATATTCGAGCTTTAGCTGCAAAACCTGAAGTGGTGGCGATTGGCGAGTGTGGGCTTGATTTCAACCGTGATTTTTCTCCTCGACCACAGCAAGAAGCGGTCTTTGAAGCGCAACTGGCGTTAGCGGCTGAGCTGAATATGCCAGTATTTATGCATTGCCGTGATGCCCATGAACGTTTTATTGAAATCTTGACGCCTTGGCGAGATAAATTACCTGCGGCAGTACTGCATTGCTTTACTGGCTCTGAGCAAGAGTTAAAGGAATGCTTAGATCTTGATTTACACATAGGGGTTACGGGTTGGGTATGTGATGAGCGCCGTGGACAAGAGCTACGCGAAGTCGTACGCCATATTCCTACAAACCGCTTAATGATTGAAACCGACTGTCCGTACCTACTCCCACGAGACTATCGTCCGAAACCAAAATCGAGCCGTAATGAGCCAAAGTTTTTACCACATATTGCTGCCGTGATCGCCGAGTGTCGTGGTGAAACCGCAGAGCACGTCATTGCGCAGTCTTATGTTAATAGTCAGGCTTTTTTTTCGATTTAAGCCACATTCGTCAGTCTGAGTGATATTATCTAATCCTATTTTTTAGCGAGGAGTTTGTCGTGTCAGTATCTATTCAAGGTGCGTTTCCTGGTCGTCGTATGCGCCGTATGCGTAAGCATGACTTTAGCCGTCGTTTGATGGCGGAAAATCAACTATCAGTGAATGATTTGATTTATCCAATGTTTGTGTTGATGGGCAAAAATCGTCGTGAAACGGTAGAGTCGATGCCGGGTGTTGAGCGTCTATCGATTGATCTGCTACTGGAAGAAGCGGCATACCTTGCTAAGTTAGGCATTCCTGCGATTGCACTTTTCCCTGTGGTTTCTCAAGATTTTAAATCAGAGTTAGCAGAAGAAGCTTACAACCCTGAAGGCTTAGTTCAAACGGCAGTGCGCGCGCTGAAAACGCATGTGCCAGAGCTTGGCGTGATCACCGATATCGCCCTTGACCCGTTCACCATTCACGGTCAAGACGGCATCATCGATGATGAAGGTTACGTGCTAAACGACATCACGACAGAAGTTTTGATCAAGCAAGCATTGTCACACGCAGAAGCTGGGGCTGACGTGGTTGCACCATCAGACATGATGGATGGTCGTATTGGTGCGATTCGTGAAGCATTAGAAGAAGCGGGTCATATTAATACCCAAATCATGGCGTACTCTGCGAAATACGCGTCGAACTACTACGGTCCTTTCCGTGATGCTGTTGGCTCTTCTGGCAACCTAAAAGGTGGCGATAAGAAGACTTACCAAATGGATCCTGCAAACAGCGATGAAGCATTGCAAGAAGTGGCAATGGATATCAATGAAGGCGCTGATATGGTGATGGTGAAACCTGGTATGCCTTACCTTGATGTGGTTCGTCGTGTGAAGAGTGAACTGCAAGTACCAACCTATGCTTACCAAGTCTCAGGCGAGTATGCGATGCACATGGCAGCGATTCAAAATGGCTGGCTTAAAGAGCGTGAAACCATCATGGAATCACTACTGTGCTTTAAGCGTGCAGGTGCGGATGGTATCTTAACTTACTTTGCGAAAACAGTTGCTGAGTGGTTAGCTCAAGAAGGCGCAGCGCGTGGCGAATGTCTAACGCAAAAGCCTGAATAAGCGATATTCCAGATCTAAAAAGCGAGCATGATGCTCGCTTTTTTATTGTCGTTTGAAAGCTATTTTTTATGGTTTCACATTACGGTTGATCGGGTTTTGCAGTGAGATAAGGGTCTCAGTGGATTGCACTTCATCAATCGCTTGCAGCTTATCAATAAGCACATACTGTAACTCTTCAATTGAGCGGCACATCAATTTAACGAAGATGTTATAAGCTCCAGTGGTGTAATAGGCTTCAACCACTTCATCTAACTCATTTAGCTTGGCAAGGGCTGAGTGATAATCACGGGCAGCATTTAAGTTAATGCCAATAAAGCAGCAAACATCATAGCCCAATAATTTCGGGTTTATGATCACCTCGGTTCCGGTGATGATTTCCGCTGCGCGCATTTTCTCGACTCGTACATGCACGGTGGCAGGGCTTACGTTAAAGCGTTTCGCCATTTCAGCGTAAGGAATACGGGCGTCATTCATTAAGGCATTAAGAATATCGCGATCTAAATCATCGATACGAATGGATGGCGTCATAATCGTTCCTTTCACTACGCAGAAAATCGGGTTTGTTGGCGTATCTTATACTTATTTGATGGTGTGATACCAGAGCAAAGGTACAATTGTAGTGCTATAATCCGCGCCCTATGATCGGGTGTGTGGTCACATCCAGATGTTGCTTTTATACCGGAGAATGCTGTGCAGCTTGCCTTAGTTTGTGAAGTTCCTGAACGTCAGTCTGAGTTAGATCAATTAGCCTCACGTTGGGGGTTAAGCCATGATGAAAATAGCTGTTTTGCGTTGGTGCTAACCGCTCAGCAGTTAGAGCTTCGTAAGTTAGATGAGCCAAAACTTGGCGCAGTATTTGTTGATTTAGTTAGTGGCGCAGTGGCACACCGTCGCAAATTTGGTGGTGGTCGAGGTCAGGCAATTGCGAAAGCGGTTGGCCTAAAAGGTGGAGTGAATCCTACCGTGCTTGATGCCACAGCAGGACTTGGTCGTGATGCATTTGTGTTAGCGACACTGGGGTGTAAGGTGCAGTTAGTCGAGCGTCATCCTGTGGTCGCTGCATTGCTTGATGATGGTTTGATGCGCGCAAAAGCCGATCCTGAAATTGGTGCATGGGTTAGCGAGCGTATGCAGCTATTACATGCTTCTAGCCATGATGCTTTGGTGAACCTTGCTGAAGATCCAGATTTTGTAGCACCAGATGTGGTGTACCTTGATCCTATGTATCCGCATAAGAAAAAATCAGCGTTAGTGAAAAAAGAAATGCGCGTTTTCCAAACCTTAGTAGGTGCGGATTTAGATGCCGATGGTTTATTTGAGCCGGCTTATGCGCTAGCCACTAAACGTGTGGTAGTGAAACGCCCAGATTATGCTGAGTTTCTCGCTCAAGCGAAACCTTCAATGGCAATTGAGACCAAGAAAAACCGCTTTGATATTTACGTAAAAGCAGCAATGAAAGCCTAAGTGATTGTTACCAATAAATAGTTACAAATAGGGCAAATAAAATCGCAATGCATCACTGGTATTACGAATCATTATCGTTTAATGTTGATAAAAAGGTTCGTTGTTGGCTAGAGGAGCATTCATGGCTAAGACCTTATGTAAATATCGCCGAGCAGAAATTGCCGATCAGTTTGCAACTATCAGTAAGATTGTGAGCGAGCCAAATTACATGTGTGCAAGTTGTACTCGTGTGGCGAGTGATAAAGATTATTTGTGTAAACCTAGCCGTCTGACTAGTGCTGTAAAGGCTGCTCCTCGTCGTGTTGCAAAGCTTGCTGTGCCGCCAGCTCCTCAGGCTATCACAGCGCCTAATATTCATAATTTGCCAGCACCGACGGCTGTCGGGCAAAGTCATATTGAAATGGTATCTGTGATTGCAGAAGAAGCTTTAGAGCCTGATAGCTTAAAGCTAAAGCAAGCGAAAAAACTGAAGAAGTTAGCGAAGAAGAAAAATAAGCAGTTAAAAAAAGCGGCGAAAACCGTGAAAAAGTTTGAAAAGCAGCTAAAGAAAGCCAAAAAATCGCTGGGATTATAAATTCAGATCTAACAAAAAAGCCTCCATTCTGGGAGGCTTTTTTTATGGCTTCGTATATTAGTCAGCGTTTTTAATTAGTACAGCGGTCATTACGCATACAATTACTGAAATCACGATACCTGAAACAATTAACCAAGGAAGCATATCCATAGCTTAGTTATCCAAATGTTAAGGAAATGGAGATGCTATTGAAGCGTTTTTAAGCAATTATCACAATGGGATAGATATACCTTGAAATGGCTGTTTACATATAGAAACATTTAATTATTAAAAATGTTACTTATCTTTGATTTGGCGAAAAAAAAGCGTCCATTTCGGACGCTTTTTCAATGTAAGCTAGTGAAGCTTATTTGCTTGGTTGAGCTAATTCTAATGCTTGGCGAGAAGCGGCTGCGGCGCCTTGTTTGTCATCTAACTGCTCAAGTGTTGCCACTAGGTGAGCGTAGTCAGTCATGTCAGGACGTACTGCGACAGCTTTTTCAAAATGATCTTTGGCTTCTTGCCAGTTACCTTCTGCCATTAACATCTGACCGAGTGCACTGTGTGTCGCTGCATTGTTACCGTCATGGCGTAGTAACTCTTGTAACTTCACAATTGCAGGGTGGCGATCTGGCAAGTTTAGCTGAGGCACAAGGCTGATCAAACGCTCATCTTGGCTCTTCTTCAGCGCATCACGAAGAACAGGGTAAGCATCGTTATCGGCATGACGTGCCATCATTTGCTTGATGAAGCATGCCACGAGTGCTGGATTCTGTTTGTCTTTACGACCCATGTTGTTCCAGTAACCCACTAAACCATCAGTACCATTTTGTTGACTAAGGTACTGCATTTGACCGCATTGTGCTTGCTCATTAAGAGCCGCAGCTTCTTCTGCGGTGATCACGCCTGCTTTAGTAAGCTGAGGGATCAAAGTGAGTAGCGATTTCCAATCTTCAAGCTTTAAGTAGCACTCTTGCAGTAGACCTAGCACGATAGGATTACGAGCGTGCTCTTGTTGGACTTCTTGCAGGGTTGCCAGTGCTTGCTCAAATTGTTGTTGGCGAATTTGAAGCTTGGCACGGGTTAATGCCACTGCTAGGTTTTGGCTATCTAATTCCGCAGCTTGTTTTAGGTACTCATCACGTTGCTCTGTTTTACCTAAGCCTTGTGCTGCTTCTGCGGCTGCTAGGTAGTTAAGCAATGGTGCATCGCTGTATTTAGCTGATTTTGCCAATAACTTCTCTGCTGGTTTCCAGTTGCCTTCAGTGACTTTCAATAAGCCTTCTGAGGTTTGGATACGCGCTTTACGTACTTTACGACCACTGAACCAGCCGCGGGTTGAGCTACCAAGTGAGAACAGACGCTTTAGAATGAACTCAAGCAGTAAGAACACTGCAAATAACGCCACAATCAAAATGATCAGCGTTGTTAAACTCATTTCAATGGTTTGGTTTGCTGCTGAAATGAGAACATAACCTTGGTTACCTGCAAGCTCAGGACCTACGACGATACCGGCGATCAGTGCGATAACCAATAACAATAATTTGATCATTATTTGGCCTCCACTGTGGTTTCCGTGCTGTAGGTTACCTTCGCTTTGTTCTCACCTGGGTTTTTCGTTTCAGCTGGCTGAGTTACTGTAGTTTCCAGCTTGGCTTGAGCTGGCTCTTCTGCCGCAGGCTTTTGCGCTGTTGTAGGCGCTTTCGCTTTTGGTGCTGGCTTTACCGCAGGTTTCGTTTGTTTAACCGGTTGTGCTGTATCACCAATGGTTGCCATCTTATTACGTAGCACTTGGTTCACTAATTTAGTGATCATTGGTTGAGATTGCAGTTGCTCAGGGTAGTTCACCGTGATTTGCTGTTGCGCGAGTTGATCAAGGCTCTTGATGAAGTTTTGTGTCAGAGGCGATGACATATCGTAGTATTGCTCAGCCCATTTCTTCGCTGTTTCTAGCGAAATCTTGTAAACCTCACCTTGCTCACGGTAAACCGCATTGATCGCTGTCTCTAGCTTATTTTTGATGTTTTGCTGTAAGTAGAAATCTTGTTTAGGTGATAGTAGTGGTACTACGTTGCCATCACGCTTGCGGTAAGTAATGAAGTGATCGCCAAAGTTTTTCAGCGATGTCATTAGGTTTGTTTTCCAATCATCAACCGATTGGCTTACTGTCTTTGCTTGCTCTTCAGCTTCTGCTTTCGGCAAGATAGCATTAGCAAGTGGTAGTGAATCAACCGTATTTTCTAAGCTTGTTAAGCGCAGTACTAGACCATCACGATCAACTGTTGTTAATGATTTCAGTGTAGTGATGTCGTTGCTCATTGCTTGACGAAGATTCTTCAAGCTTGGATCGTTAAGCTCTGCAATGCGATGATCAGCGGCTTCAAGTAGCAGGGTTGCACTGGTTACATCATGCTCAAGCCATAGTTTACGACCTGCCATTTTCACTAAGTAGTCAGCTTCAGCCAGTAGCCAATCGTTAGGATTATTACCCTTTAGTTCTGCGACTGTGGTTTGTAGTGCATCAATGGATTTTTGCTGCTGGTTAAAGCTTGCTTCAGTACTGCGGAAACCACCGTTAATCATACCGATCGTTTCTTTTTGTTCGTTTTGCATAGCGGCTTTCATACCAGCAATTTGCTGTTGTAGCGCATCAATATGCTGTTGCTGCTGCAATCCTTGCTGATGACCGTGGTAGTACAGACCACCACCTAGCGCGAGAACTAATGCAATCGCAACCCAACCGGTTTTGCTACCTGATTTTTTTTCTGCTTTGTCAGCTTTTACAGGTGCTTTTGTTGGATTGGTTGTTGTTGATGAGTCTTTAGCAGGCGCTGCAGTTTGTGCGCTGGTTGGTTTATCCTGCTTTGACTGTTCCGCTGCTTTATTGTTGTTAGATTTGTCTGTCATCCTAATTATTCCGTTTAGCTAAAGTTGCTTAGGAACGTGAACAGTGCGTGATTAGAAGCACTGCCCACGGTGGAAATATTCACAAAGCCAAGCGTTGCTGCTTGCTCTGCCACTCTTTGACTTGGGACGAGAAGGTGGCAATGGAAAAACCAAGTCAAATGTTGGGTTGGGATCTTCTGAGTTAAAAAAACCAGTTGCTCGGCACTGGTGATCACCAGAGTATCCACATGTTGATGTTGCCACTGTTGTATTAGCTTCTCGCCATCGAGATCCAGCCAACATCGCTGATAAGTTTCGCAATAGTTAACTACGGCCTGACGTGCTGTTAGTGCCTGATGGATCAACTCTCTACCACCATTACCGCGTAAGATAAGGACATTACGACCAGCCATATTAGCCAGTTCGGGTAAGGCGAGTAAGCCTTCGCTATCACAGCGATGTGCTGGTGATGATACTTGTTGACCACTTAACTTTGTCAAAGTTGCGGCAGTTTTATGGCCAACTGCTATATAATGCACGTTTTTTGGCCATGCTGCACCTTGTGATATCAAGTAATCGTGCGCAAATGCCACCGCATGATGGCTGACTGCAATAATATAGTCACCAGCAGTTAATTCATTGAGTTGTCGCAATAATGATGGAAGTCCATCACCGGCTTTTAAGGTTAACAGGGGTTGGGCAAGCGCGCTGATCGCCGTAGCATTCAGTTGCTCAGCCAATTGATAACAATCGGGAGCTGGGCGGGTGATCAGCACTGTCATTATGCGTTACCGTATAAGCGATCTAAGATCTCTTTTGCGCCATCTGCAAGAAGTTGATCGGCAAGGGTTGTACCTAGCTGCTCAGCTTGTGCAATAGGACCGCGAATTTCTGCACGAACAATCTTGCTACCGTCAGGCTCACCGACAAGGGCACGTAGCCAAATTTCATCACCTTCTAGTAGAGCATAACTACCGATTGGTACCTGACAACCACCTTGTAGACGGTTATTCATCGCACGCTCACACAAAACACGTGTCGCCGTTGGTTGGTGGTTAAGTGCATCAAGCAACTGACGTACACGGGTATCATCTAAACGACATTCGATACCTACAGCGCCTTGCCCCACCGCTGGTAGGCTTGTTTCTGGGGCTATTTCGCTACGGATGCGATCGTCCATTTTTAAACGCTTAAGACCAGCACAGGCTAAGATAATGGCATCGTATTCGCCATCATCGAGTTTACGTAGGCGTGTATTCACATTACCACGCAGATCATTAACGATAAGATCTGGGCGTTGTGCGCGTAGCTGACATTGACGACGTAAGCTTGATGTACCGACGATGGCACCTTGTGGTAGCTCGTCAATGCTGTTGTATTTATTTGACACAAATGCGTCACGTGGATCTTCACGCTCACAGATGGTCACTAGGCCAAGGCCTTCAGGAAATTCAACTGGTACATCCTTCATTGAATGCACTGCGATATCAGCGCGACCTTCAAGCATCGCCACTTCTAATTCTTTTACAAATAGACCTTTACCGCCCACTTTTGCCAGTGGAGTGTCTAGAATGATGTCGCCTTTTGTCACCATTGGGACAAGTTCAACAACAATGCCTGGATGTGCTTGCTCTAACTCTGCTTTTACGAATTCTGCTTGCCACATAGCCAGTGGGCTTTTGCGTGTTGCAATGCGGATAGGTTGACTGGTCATAAGTATTGGGGATCCATATACAAGGTTATAATTCTTTTATTAGGCACATCGTACCATTAGCGACGTCTCGATGATAATTTGCTTGTTCATTCGAGTATATGCATATTATTGTGTTGCTAATAGTTTAAAAAAATGTGATATTAATCACATCTACCTTAAATGATAAATTGATGATCTGCCATCGACTGGCGGTAACTCAGCATTGTACTAATTTGAGGTAACAGTTTAAGGATGAACCATACAGAATTGTTGCATTACCCCGATTGGCATTATCTTTACCATGGGTATTAAAAGTGTTACATTGATCACGTTTTTGCTCATATTTAACACTGCCCTTATTTTCCTAATGGCAAAATTTGGGGTGCTTCAACGCTGGTAGCTCTTGGAAGAGTAATTTGCAAAATTATATTAAGACGCTGAAAGGCAGGCTTGATTCATTAACAGATGTTCGTATCGAGCGAGCAAAGTTAGCGATGAGTGCTCAATCAGTGCAAGTGTTCGACTTGTTGCCTGTCTTACTTCATTACAATCACCCTGCTTTGCCTGGTTTTCTTGACCAACAGGTACCGCAAGGGATCGCGAAATTTGTTGTTAGCGATGTTCAACAACAGTTCGTGAATGATTGCGCCCATTCTGCCGACCTCTCGGTCGAACCTCTATTGCTTAACGATAACGAATGTCCTATCACTGGCTTGTATGCCATGGGCAGTACCTCGTCTATGGGGCAAAGCTTAACTAGCGATCTTGATATCTGGGTTTGTATCCGAACTTCTCTTACTCCTGCTGAGCGTACTACGCTTGATAGCAAGTGCCGTCTTGTTTCTGAATGGGCGATGGAGCAAGGTGTTGAAGCTAACTTCTTTTTAATTGATGAAAATCGATTCCGTCATAATTTCTCAGAAGCCATGACAGGTGAGAACTGTGGTTCGAGCCAGCATTTACTGTTATTAGACGAATTCTATCGCTCTGCTGTGTGTTTAGCGGGGCTGCCACTATTATGGTTTATGGTGCCACCAGAAATGGAAGAGTGCTATGAACAATATGTGGCTTATATTGTTGAGCAAGAATACATTAATCTTGATGAGTGGATTGATTTTGGTGGCTTAACTCGTATTCCTGCAGAAGAGTACTTTGGCTCCAGTTTGTGGCAGCTTTATAAAAGTATCGACTCACCTTATAAGTCGGTATTAAAGGCCATTTTGCTGGAAGCGTATTCTTGGGAATACCCACATACCCAGTTATTAAGCTTGGATGGTAAGCGTCGTTTCTTCGCCGAAGATCGCAGTGAATACTGCATGGATGCTTACTATTTAATGCTAGAAAAAGTCACGCGTTACCTTGAGCGTATTGACGATCACCGTCGTCTTGATCTGGTGCGTCGCTGTTTCTATTTAAAGACTCACGAAAAGTTGTCTCGTGAACCAAGTGCAGGCTCTGTGCCTTGGCGTCGCCGAGTGCTCAAACATTTAACCGAGCAATGGCAGTGGTCTGATAGCGTTATCAAAGAGCTTGATCACCGCCGTGATTGGAAAGTCGCGCAGGTTAAAGAAGCCCATAATGAGCTGCTTGATGCGTTAATGCTCAGCTATCGAAATCTTATCCGTTTTGCGCGTCGTAACAACATTACTTCTGCGATCAGTCCTGAAGATATCAGTATCTTGGCGCGTAAACTGTATGCGGCATTTGAGGTGCTGCCAGGTAAAGTGACGCTGCTTAATCCGCAAATTTCACCAGATTTACACGAAGAAGACATTACCTTTATTCAGGTGCCTGAAGGGCGTAGTAATGCTGCCGGTTGGTATCTATATAAACAGCCGATTGACCCGTTTTTGATCATGGGACAACCTTCGCTGGAGCATAACCGTTATTTATCAAAATTAGTGGCGTGGAGTTATTTCAACGGCCTGCTGACAGAATCCACTCACCTTCATACTGTGGTGCGTGATGCTGATTTTGATTTAGACAAACTGTATCAATTGGTCAGCGATATTCGTAACACTTTCCCAATTCGTCGTCCAAATCCAAGTTTGCAGGCGTTATCGAGCCCGTGTGAAATCCGTCAGTTAGGGTTGTTTATCAATTTAGAAAACGATCCAACAAACGAGTTAAAAAACCGCTCGGTACGGTTTGATTTTAAAACGACAGATATTTTCAGTTACGGTCCTGAGCAAAAATGCTTAGTCGGTAGTGTGGATTTAATCTACCGTAACTCGTGGAATGAAGTACGTACGCTAAACTTTAGCGGCGACAACGCGATGTTAGATGCACTGAAAACCATGCTGGGTAAAATGCACCATGATGCGATCCCGCCTGAAGCGGTTGACGTGTTCTGTTACAGCAAACACATGCGTGGTTTGATCCGTAACTTGGTGTACCAATTGGTGGCAGAATGCATTGAAATGCGTCTAAAACCGGTAGAAGAAGAGAAACGTCGTCGATTTAAAGCGATCCGTATCGCAGAGGAAACCTTTGGATTATTCTTTGAACGTCGTGGTGTATCAGTCCAACGTTTGGAAAACCCAGTGGATTTCTATAGCTGTATTTCATCGAATAAAGTCAGTGAAGTACCGCATGTGGTCATGGGTAAAATGGATGAGCCGCATCCACCACAGATTGTTGATGCGTACGCCAGTGAAGGTTTGATCCAATTCTTCTTTGAAGATTGTGAGCAGGGCTACAACATCTATATCTTAGATGAAACTAACCAGATGGAAGTGTACCGTCAGTGTAGTGGTGATAAAGATGAGATGGTGCACGGCGTGAACCGTTTTTACACTTCGGCGCAAGATCGCTTTAGTGCAACTAACTTTATTAACTTTAACTTGCCGCAATTCTACGACATCGTACATAGCGATGATGGCAAGCTACAAGTATTGCCATTTAAGAGTGGGCAAGTGCCACGTAAAAAGCCGGATCTTGGTGCGAGCTCTACAGGTATGCTAAATAGTTAAGCCATATATTCGATCGTTTTTGCGATTGAAATGAAAAAGCCTTCACAACATGAAGGCTTTTTTTATAGGTATTTATTGCCGTGGCATAGGCAGATGGCATTACCAATCAACTGTTTCACCGGCGTGAACAGAACATTCACGTTTTAGTAGTGAAAATAGCTCTTCATCACTGCGGGTACAACGCCATTCGCTACCGTTATATTTAAAGTGGTAACCGCCTGTTTTTGACGCTAGCCATAGCTCATGTAACGGTTCTTGGCGGTTAATAACGATTTGGCTGCGGTTAGCAAATTCTAGCGTTAGTACATTGCCTGTCGTCTCTGGCTCAATGTCAGCACCGGATTCATCGATACCTTCTTCGATTTGCATTAGTGCTAAATCGGCTAATTGGTGAAATTCAGTGTCATTCATCCTATTGTGTCCTATTGCTTTTCCTGTTCTTGGTGCGATTATAGAGGGCATTGGTTTGATAATCACTGGCTTTGAATTATGCGTAAAGGTTTATTAGCAATTTTTGTGTTGGCTACCGTAACATTAGTAGGTTGTGGGCAGAGTGGGGCACTCTACATGCCGAAAGATGCACCACAGCAAGAACAAGCAAAGTAAAAGATAAATAAACACTGATATTGAACAGTGTGGCAATTGAAAGCAGCTACTCAACAGGGAAGATAAAACATTGGATCACTTTAATTACCAACAAAACGATCAGCTATGGGCTGAAGACGTACCATTGGCGCAATTAGCCGAACAATATGGCACGCCACTTTATGTTTATTCTCGTGCAACGCTAGAGCGTCACTGGAAAGCCTTCGATGATGCTGTAGCAACGCAGCCTCACCTTATTTGTTATGCGGTAAAAGCAAATTCTAATCTTGGCGTGCTAAATGTCTTAGCTCGTTTAGGTTCGGGCTTTGATATTGTGTCGCAAGGTGAGCTTGAGCGTGTGATTGCCGCTGGTGGCGATCCGGCGAAAGTGGTGTTCTCTGGCGTGGGTAAAACCTCTGCAGAGATGAAACGTGCACTTGAGTTAGGTATTAAGTGTTTCAATGTTGAATCAGAACCTGAACTAGAGCGTCTTAATCTGGTGGCTGAGCAATTAGGTATGATTGCACCTATCTCACTGCGTATTAACCCAGATGTTGATGCTAAAACTCACCCTTATATTTCAACCGGTCTGCGTGATAACAAGTTTGGTATTGCCTTTGAGCGAGCGGTTGAAGTGTATCGCTTAGCGCACAGCTTGCCACACCTGAAAGTGGTGGGGATGGACTGTCATATTGGCTCTCAGCTTACCGAAATCACCCCGTTTATTGACGCGACTGATCGTCTATTAGCATTAGTTGATGAGCTAAAAGCTGAAGGGATTGCCATTGAGCACTTAGATCTCGGTGGCGGTTTGGGGGTGACGTACAGCGACGAGCAACCACCACTTCCAGCCGATTATGCTAAAGCGCTATTGGGGCGTTTAGAAAACTACCCAGAGTTAGAGCTTATTTTTGAGCCGGGTCGTGCTATTGCGGCAAATGCAGGCGTTCTTCTGACCAAAGTCGAATTCTTAAAGCATACCGAGCATAAGAATTTTGCCATTGTCGATGCGGCAATGAACGATTTGATCCGCCCAACACTGTATTCTGCATGGCAAGACATTGTGCCGGTGATCCCGCGTCAAGGCGAAGCTCTGGTGTATGACTTAGTGGGCCCTATTTGTGAAACCGGCGACTTTATCGGTAAAGATCGCAGCTTGTGTTTAGCGCAAGGTGATTTACTGGCGGTGCGTTCAGCAGGGGCATACGGTTTTGTGATGGCATCAAATTACAATACCCGTGCTCGTGCTGCAGAAGTGATGGTGGATGGTGAGCAAGTACATCTCGTTCGTGAACGTGAAACGCTAGCGCAGTTGTGGCAACTAGAGCACATTGTTGAGTGATCATGGCTGCAACGAAGAATAAAAATTAAGGAACATCATGCAGATTAATTTTTCCAAAATGCATGGGTTAGGCAATGACTTTGTCGTTGTTGATTGCGTGACACAAAATGTATTTTTTTCACCAGATGCGATCCGCCGCTTAGCGGATCGCCATCGTGGTATTGGCTTTGATCAGCTATTAGTGGTTGAACCGCCTTACGATCCAGAAACCGATTTTCATTACCGTATCTTTAATGCTGACGGTAGTGAAGTAGAGCAGTGTGGTAATGGTGCCCGTTGTTTTGCGCGTTTTGTATCGATGAAGGGCTTAACCAATAAATACCATATTTCGGTCAGTACTAAAGCGGGCAAAATGATCCTGAAACTTGAAAACGATAATCAAGTGACAGTGAACATGGGTGTGCCGATTTTCGAGCCAAATAAGATCCCGATGAAGGCTAAACAGGCTGAAAAAACCTATATCTTACGTGCTGGTGATCAAACGCTGTTTTGTGGCGCCGCAAGCATGGGTAATCCTCACTGTGTCACCGTTGTGGATGACGTCGATACTGCAGATGTAGATACATTAGGTCCATTACTGGAATCTCATGAACGTTTTCCTGAGCGAGTAAACGCTGGCTTTATGCAGGTGCTGGATCGCAACAATGTACGCTTGCGGGTGTATGAGCGTGGTGCAGGAGAGACACAAGCCTGTGGTAGCGGTGCTTGTGCGGCAGTAGCGATTGGTCGAATCCAAGGCTTATTGGATGAAAATGTGAAAGTATCACTGCCGGGTGGTGATTTACACATTCGTTGGGCTGGTGAAGGAAAACCATTATTTATGACCGGGCCTGCGGCACACGTTTTTGACGGACAGTTTAATCTATGACAACACTTTCTCAGCAAACTTGTTCATCAGGGGATGAATTGAACGAGGTGCTGAATGAGCAAACAGTACTCACTTATTTGCGAAATAATCCCACTTTTTTCTCACACCAAGCGGAATGGTTAAGTGAGGTGCGGATCCCCCATCAAGCTCGTGGTACGGTCTCTTTAGTCGATATTCAACTTGAGCGGCTGCGACTACGGATTGCTGAATTAGAGCAACAGCAAGCAACATTGCTAGCAAATGCTACGAAAAGTGGTGAATTGTCGGTGATGTTCTCGAATGCTCAAATACAATTATTACAATGCCATAATATCTATCAGGTACTCACTATTGTTGAAGTGTTAGCCGCGCAGTTACAGTTGTCGGTTAGTCTGCGTTTGTTCGACACGGATGATGAACTGCTGTATTTAGCGCGTCACCGATTTAATGATTTTTATCGCTCTCGCTTGATGCAGGATCGCCCTTATTTAGGCCGTTTACGTCGTCCTGAGGCTGAATTATTGTTTGCTCATCCGCCCCAGTTAGGTTCATTTATTGTATTGCCATTAGGTCGCTCAGCTGCCAATGGGGTGTTGAGTTTTGCTAGTGCCGATGGTGGGCACTTTCAACCTGAGATGGATACCTTGTTTGTTGAGCAATTAGCGACAACCATTAGTCACCTGATAGAGCATTGGCAATATACCCGTGAGGTTATTGACTAGCTATGTTACCCCGCAATTTGGAACAACCCCTTGAGCGTTTCTACGAGTATTTACGTAGTGAGCGTGAACTCAGTTTACATACCCAGCAAAACTACAAGCGTCAATTAACCCGTATTGCAGAGCAATTAGTGGAGTTAAAGGTCGAGAGTTGGCAGCAAGTCGATGCAGGTTGGGTACGTCAAATTGCCAGTAAAGGGATGCGTGATGGCTTAAAGGCCAGCAGTTTAGCCATGCGCCTTTCTGCATTGCGGAGTTTTTTTGATTTTCTTGTTCATCAAAACGTATTAAAAGCCAATCCTGCTAAGGGGGTTGCTGCGCCACGTAAATCCCGTCCATTGCCGAAAAACCTCGATGTTGATGAAATGAATCAACTGCTAGATGTAAATGAAGACGATCCCTTAGCTATCCGTGATCGAGCCATGATGGAGTTGATGTACGGTGCGGGTTTGCGTTTATCTGAATTAGTCGGTATCGATCTGCGTAATATTAGCCTGAGCAAAGGGGATTTACGGGTGATCGGTAAGGGTGATAAAGAACGTATTGTACCGTTTTCAGGGCTTGCTCGTGAGTGGGTAGCAAAGTGGCTAAAGGTTCGTGATTCAATCGCTCAAGCTGATGAACAAGCGCTATTTGTGTCTAAACTCGGACACCGTATTTCAACTCGTAATGTGCAAAAAAGGATGGCGGAATGGGGACAAAAACAGGCGGTATCAAGCCATATTAACCCCCATAAATTACGTCACAGCTTTGCCACCCATATGCTCGAATCCAGTGGTGATCTTCGTGCGGTACAAGAGCTGCTTGGACATGCGAATCTATCGACCACACAGATCTATACTCATTTGGATTTCCAACATTTGGCAAAAGTGTACGATGAAGCTCATCCTCGGGCGAAGAAACGTAGCAAGTAGTTGTCATTTTCAGCTAATTAAAGAGATATCATGCATTTTTACCGTCAATTAACGCCAATTCGTGCATTTTCCTTCGATCTTGACGATACCTTATATGACAATCGTCCGGTTATTGCTCGGGTCGAAAAAGCGATGTTTATGTGGCTATCGCAGATAGTCCCGCCGCATGCGCTGAGTGATATTACTCCATGGGTGCGTTTGAAACAGCAATTGGCAGTCCTTGATCCCATGCTTAAGCATGATGTCAGTGCGTGGCGAGTAGAAACCATAAAGATTGGGTTAATGCAGCTTGGATTTCGTTTAAAACAAGCTGAAGCATTGGCACAACAAGGACTTGAGGTTGCACTTGAAGTGCGTAATCAAGTTGATGTTCCTGATGAAACGCACCGAGTATTGAAAGCGTTAAGTACGCATTTTCCTTTAGTTGGGTTAACCAATGGCAATGTGGATGCAAAAAAAATTGGTTTAGCGCCGTATTTTGTTGAGGTGTTTCAAGCTGGGAAAGATGGCTTAGCCAAACCTGAAGCGGATTTATTTAACTTGGCGACACAGACACTAGAGTTACCGGCATCTTCGATTTTACATGTGGGCGATCATCTAAAAACAGATGTTTATGGCGCGAAACAACATGGCTTTCAAGCCTGTTGGTTTAACGATCAAAACAAGCCCATTTTACAGCAATCGAAAGCACTGACGTTGCCTGATGTCGAGATCTCACAGCTCTCACAACTTCTGACGATAGTTGGACTCGAACAATAATAAAGTGGAATAAAAAGGCGACCATTGGTCGCTTTTTTCATGTTTGGACTTGGTTAACAAGATGAATGTTGAGGAGTTTGGCGATTGAGAAAGTGATCTAATGAAAAGCTGCCCGCCCCCCAAATGATATTGACCAATAACATCATTCCCCATAGCTGGTGATCGTAAAATCCTTGCTCCCATAATACCGGGTAAGAGATCACGGCTATGGCATTGAACACGAAAAGTAACAGCGCCATTGGTCGAGTAAATAACCCTAGCGTAAGAAAAATAGGCACAATTACTTCAACGGCAGTACCAATATAGGCGGCCCATAGCCAAGGCATAAAGGGAACTTGGTATTCGTTTTCAAATAGGTATAAGGTGCTATCCCAGCTAGAAAACTTGATCATGCCCGATTGGAAAAAGACCCATGCGACCCATAGCCGAGTAAAGAGCAAAAGCACAGGGATCAGTGGCGTGGTTAAGCATGAAAATACGGGATCGATACGGCGAATAAAACTATCCATCGTTAGCCTCCAAGATATCGTCAACTAATTGGTACTGAAGTAAATAAGGTAGCTGCGCTAGCATTTCATCTGAGGCTTTATTGAGTGGTTTTTGCTGTTGGCAATGGATGAGTAGTGCGCCTAACTGGGCAGAAATACCTTGGGTGAAAATGTATCGGTTACGCTGCTGAATAAGGATGGTTTGCGGCTGATGAATATCTAACTCAGCAAAGGGATCGTTGTTAGCCGATGTTGCTGTTTGTGTTGTTTGTGTTGTTTCCAACATCTCGTTTTGTACCAGTTGCCATAATGCACCCACGTTATAGGGACTATTCATCACATAGGTTGCAGCTGGAATATGAAAATAATGGCGACCAAAAGCATCAAGATCATCACTGTTTTGCAGCTGTTGTAGTTTTTCTAATGGAAATTGATGCTGCTGGGTAGGCATGCGGCTTACGACATCTCGATACCACTCCAATTGCGCAAGATCGACCAGATAAGGCAAAGCTTTATTGACCGTTGGGCTTTTTGCGATCGTGACATGAAACCCTTCACCATACATGCAGACATCACCTTCATTCAGTGGTGAATGAAGAATATGTAGCCTTGCTAATTGGACAAAACAATCATGTCCAATCATGGCTTTTACAGTGGGATACACGGCCGCTAAGATCTCGGTGAGACTAAGAATAAAATTATTACGATAAATTTGTAGTCGCTGCTCAGCACTAAAGTGGTTGGCATTGATCGCTTGAGACACCGAGCTATCTTGATATTGCAGGGCTTTGGCAAAGGATTGTTGGATGTGGTGAAGATTGTTCTTTACAGCATATTTCATGATGATGTTCTCGTTTAAGAATAACGTCAGCTTTAGCCGCTTCAGCGAGTAATCTTTCTAATGGTGGTAAATCCGCATCCCATTCAATCAAGGTGGGAAAATGTTTACCGTGCTGCTCTACCCATTGACGGTAAAGTTGCCACACTGGCTCACTAACAGGCTGGTTATGGGTGTCAATCCAGATCTCTCCTTGCGGAAAGTGTTTGACGGTAAAGCCTGCTAAGTGGATCTCTTTTACTGTTTCTGGGTTAATGGCATTTAAGTAGGTTTGGCAATCAAACTGATAGTTAAAGCTATTGACGTAAATGTTATTTAAATCCAATAACAAACCACATCCTGTGCGTTGTTGTACGGCGGTTAAAAATTCCCATTCAGGTATGACAGAATGTGCAAAGCTGAGATAACTGGATGGGTTTTCAATAAGTAGTTGTCGATTAAGCAAGTCTTGAACTTGCACAACTTTCTGACAAAAAAGATCTAACGCTTGTTCGGTATAAGGTAACGGCAGTAAATCATTAAAATATTGACCGTCAATTGAACTCCAACTGAGGTGATCGGAAACCATGATTGGGTTTACGACTTCAATCAGTTGTTTGAGTTGTTTTATATGCTCAAGGTTAATCGGATCGGCAGAGCCCAGTGATAACCCAATACCATGACAACTGATTGGGTAATGCTTCATGATTGTCATGAGTTGCTGATACTGTGGTGTATGGCGGTTAAAAAAGTTTTCACTATGAATTTCTAACCAGCCCACGCTTGGCAACTGCTCGATAAAATTTTGATGATGCGGTGAGCGTAAGCCCACCCCAATCAGATCCGTTAACCTTGAGTTATTCATTTATGCTGACTCTGTAGAGCCACCGTGAAGGCGGGCACACATGCCTTTCGGTACTGCAATAAAGGCATCTTTTTGACCATCTACTTTTGATGTGCCCGCACAAGATGAGGTTTTGGTGGCACAGTCATTCTTTCCTGCTTTTGCTACGCCATAGCATTTTTCTTTCGCTTCTCCAGCCACGGCTGAGGTAGAGGCAACACTACCGGCTAATGCGATTAAACCTGTCATTGCTGATGCTAATGCTAACTTGTTTACCTTGTTCATAATACTTCCTCTTAACATTGGTCGGTGGTGACGAGACTTTTCTTGGTTGGCGTTAAAACGCTCTTGTCTTATAGGAAAGGGGAAGTTGTCACTTTATTGCGAAAAAAAATTATAAAGATTGTAAATGGTAGAGTAAGGCAGGAAAGATGAAGATATCGAGGCAATCTTTTTTCGTGCTGTTATAATCATCACCATTGTATAAATAACCAGTAGATAGCGATGGACGTTTCACTCCTATTAGATGGGCTCAATGATAAACAAAGAGAAGCGGTGGCAGCACCGTTGGGTAACCACCTCGTACTAGCGGGTGCAGGCAGTGGTAAAACACGTGTGCTGGTTCATCGCATTGCTTGGTTGTTATCGGTAGAGCAAGCGTCACCGTACTCGATCATGTCGGTGACCTTTACCAATAAAGCGGCAGCAGAAATGCGTGGTCGTATTAATGAGTTAATGCAAGGCTCCAGTGCGGGGATGTGGAATGGTACTTTTCACGGCTTATGTCACCGCATGTTGCGTGCTCATTATCTTGATGCTCGTCTGCCCGAAGATTTCAATATCCTCGATTCTGACGATCAGATGCGTCTATTGCGCCGTTTGATCAAAGCGCAGAATTTAGATGAAAAACATTGGCCTGCCCGTCAAGCGGCGTGGTACATCAATGCCAAAAAAGATGAAGGCTTACGTCCTAAGCACGTCGAGACTTATAACGATCCGGTAGAGAAAACTTGGCTGCGTATTTATAGCGCTTACCAAGAAGCCTGTGATCGTGCGGGTATGGTAGATTTTGCCGAGTTATTGCTGCGATCTTACGAGTTATTGCGTGATAACAAGCATATTCGTGAACACTATCAAGCGCGCTTTAAGCATATTTTGGTGGACGAGTTCCAAGATACCAACAGCATTCAGTTTGCGTGGCTACGCTTAATGGCAGGGCCTGATTGCCATGTGATGATTGTCGGTGATGATGATCAGTCGATCTATGGTTGGCGTGGAGCGAAAGTAGAAAATATTCAACGTTTCTTAAATGAATTTAACGAAGCGTCGTCGATTTTCCTTGAGCAAAACTACCGCTCAACAGGCAATATTCTGAATGCAGCTAACGAACTTATCGCCAATAACAATGAGCGCATGGGTAAGAAGCTGTGGACCGAAGGCGGTGAAGGGGAGCCGATTTCGCTTTACTCTGCGTTTAACGAACTTGATGAAGCACGCTTTGCGGTGGGCAAAATCAAAGAGTGGCGTGATCAAGGCGGTAGCTTAAACGAAACGGCTTTCTTGTACCGTAGTAACGCCCAATCTCGCGTATTGGAAGAAGCACTAATTCAAGCAGGTCTGCCGTATCGTATTTACGGTGGTATGCGCTTCTTCGAGCGCCAAGAAATTAAAGATGCTTTGTCTTACATGCGTTTGATTTCAAACCGTAACGATGATGCGTCCTTTGAGCGTGTGGTTAATACCCCAACTCGTGGTTTGGGCGATCGCACCTTAGAAACCATTCGTTTAGCAGCGCGCGATCGTGGTTTAACCATGTGGCAAGCAAGTATTGCGCTGCTGGAAGAGCAGGTATTAGCGGGTCGTGCGGGTAATGCTCTACGTCGTTTTATTGAGCTTATTAATGCACTTGAAGACGACACCGCTGAATTGCCTATGTACCAACAAACTGACGAAGTGATCCGCAATTCCGGTTTACGTGCGATGTATGAGCAAGAAAAAGGCGAAAAAGCACAAGCGCGTATTGAGAACTTAGAAGAATTGGTGACCGCGACCCGTCAGTTTGAGATCCCAGAAGAAGCTGAAGACATGAGCCCATTAGCGGCGTTCTTAGCCCATGCGGCGTTAGAAGCAGGTGATGGTCAGGCGGATGACTTTGAAGATGCGGTACAGCTGATGACCATGCACAGCGCCAAAGGTCTAGAGTTCCCTGTGGTCTTTATGGTTGGTGTGGAAGAGGGCATGTTCCCAAGTTCACGCACCACCGAAGAAGTGGGACGTTTAGAAGAAGAGCGTCGTTTGTGTTACGTGGGTATGACCCGTGCGATGCAAAAGCTGTATATCACCTATGCAGAAATGCGTCGTCTATACGGTAAAGATAACTTCCATAAACCATCACGCTTTATTCGTGAAATTCCCGAGCAGTTCGTAGAAGAAGTGCGAATGAAAGCGCAAGTATCACGTCCAGCCAGCAGTGGTCGTTTTAGCCAAGCGCAAGTCAATAACAACTTTAATGAGACGGGCTTTAATTTAGGTCAGCGTGTTGAGCATCCTAAATTTGGTGAAGGCACCATCATTAATTTTGAAGGCAGTGGCGCACAAAGTCGTGTGCAAGTTGCGTTTAATGGTGAAGGCATTAAATGGCTGGTGACCCAGTACGCGAAGCTAACACCAATGTAATAAGTAGTGTTAAGCGAGCATTAATCACTTAAAGAAAATAAAGCCCAGCACATTTCGGTGTTGGGCTTTTTTGTGATTTTTTGATGATGGATACGTGGGATTATCGGCTGATCACTTTGCCTTCTCGACGTGGATCGGCGGCACCGGTGAGTAGCTCTGGAGCAATGCTAATGGCTTGAATACCCGAATTCAGATCTTTGATTTGCGTTTTATAACCCAGTTTTTCGAGTTTCGGTGCCCACGCAGTTGCTGCGGTGTTTTGCTCTAATTCAAAGGTGCCAAAACGGTTATTCATGTTCGGTAGATTGATCGCTTGCTGTAAATCCATGCCCCAATCAAGGTAAGCGACCAGCGTTTTGGCGACATAACCGATGATCTGGCTGCCACCCGGTGAGCCAATGGTTAGTACCGGTTGATTATCTTTCATCACTATTGTCGGTGTCATCGATGAGCGTGGACGCTTGCCCGGCTCAATGCGATTGGCAACAGGGACACCATCAATTTGGCTACGGAATGAGAAATCCGTGAGCTCGTTATTAAGTAAAAAGCCACGGACCATCAAACGTGAGCCAAAGCTGTTTTCAATGGTAGAGGTGAGCGATACCACATTACCTTCTTTATCAACAATAGAGAGATGGGTGGTGGATGGCAGCTCAATCGCCTCATTACTCGTTTGTTTCTGCGCATGATTCCATGGTGGTGTGCCCGGCTCTACCTTGGTTAATGCTTGCTTGCCTTGCAGTAATGCCGCACGTTGCGCTATGTAAGTTGGATCTAATAAGCCTCGGGTTGGCATGGGTACATAATCATTGTCAGCCATATAGCGACCACGATCGGCAAACGCAAGGCGTGAGGCATCACCAATTAAGCGCCAGCTTTCGGCATTATCAGCGCCTAATTTCGCCAGCGGATAATGGTTTAGCATTGCCAAGATTTGCCCTAAAGTGAGTGCACCAGAGCTTGGTGGCCCCATGCCACACACTTGATATTGACGATAAGGAGCACAAATAGGCTCTCGTTGTTTGACGCTATAGCTGGCAAGATCCATGGTATTTAATACCCCGGGATTGCCTTCTGCTTGCTGTACGGCTTCGACAATATCACGGGCAATATCACCCTGATAAAACGCTTTGGGGCCGTAATCAGCAATTTGGCGTAAGGTGTTAGCATAAGCTGGGTTTGTTAGCTTAGTACCTGCTTTTATAGGGTTGCCATCATTATCAAAAAAGTAGGCTTTGGTTGCTGGATAACGACTTAAATGCTGTGCATCTTGCTCAACCATTGCCGCTAATCGAGGGCTAACAATAAAGCCATCTTTTGCCAATTTAATCGCCGGTAAAAATAGGCTCTTCCACGCTAATTTGCCGTACTGCTCGTGGCTTCGCCACAAGAGTTTAATGGTGCCCGGTGTGCCGACAGAGCGCCCACCAACTACTGCATCATAGAATTTTAGCGGTTTACCTTGATTGTCTTGAAACAAACGGGGAGTGGCAGCAAAAGGTGCGGTTTCTCGACCATCAAAGGTTGTCATTTGGTTGTTGTCGTTATCCCAATAAACCAAGAACCCACCGCCACCAATGCCTGACGATTGAGGCTCTACTAAGCCTAAAATCAATTGTGCAGTGATCATCGCATCCACTGCACTGCCGCCTTTACTTAAAACATCAGCTCCTGCTTCGCTGGCATATTTATTAGCAGTGGCGATCATCCATTCTTTACCCTTCACTAGCTGCTGAGATTGCTGACTAATGGTTGGCTCTGGCTCAATATTATCAGAGGCTTGCGATGCTTCATTGGCAAAAACAGGTAATGAAAAACAACAAGCACTCAATAACAGGGCAAAAGGTGGGGCAAACCTTGGCATAGATGATCCTTCTGAGTGGGCTAAATGACGTAACTGAACACTATTTTATACTTTAAATTTATAGATTTAGGTAATAAAAATGAGAGATATATCATACATATCAAATGATCTTTCACATCACGGTGCTTTGCGGTGTCGTTTCCC
The DNA here is from genome assembly GCF_009873615.1 of Photobacterium lucens. Taxonomy (GTDB): domain Bacteria; phylum Pseudomonadota; class Gammaproteobacteria; order Enterobacterales; family Vibrionaceae; genus Photobacterium; species Photobacterium lucens. The sequence goes on along the minus strand of NZ_SSMG01000127.1, from coordinate 54,186 downwards.
CCCAGATGACTGTAAACGGTGAGTACGAATACCATCAACACTGAATAACAACAGGGCGAACCAAATACAGCCAAAGGTGAGCCCATGCTCTAATTTAAACGGTTCTTGATAAAGAAAAATGGCGAGAATAAACATTAAACTTGGGCCAATATATTGAAAGAAACCTAAGGTCGAGAATCTCAATTTGGTGGCAGCGCCAGTAAAACACAGTAGCGGTAAGGTGGTCACAATCCCTGCGGCCAGTAAGAGTAGGTTTAGATTTAGTGGGTTTTGACCAAGATTGGCAGTAGGGCTATCAGTAATAAAGATAAGGTAAATGGCTGCTAGCGGTAGCAGCACACAAGTTTCAATAAAAAGACCGGTTTGAGCATCAATATTGATTTTCTTACGGAGCAACCCATAAAAGCCAAAACTGATCGCAAGGGCAAAAGCAATCCAAGGGAGTGAGCCAAATTGGATCAGTTCTGCAATCACGCCAATGGCAGCAATCAGTACCGCTCCCCATTGCAGCGGGCGTAATCTTTCCCCTAACACAAGCATTCCAAGCAACACGTTGAGCAGTGGGTTGATGTAATACCCTAAGCTGGCATCCAAAATATAATTGTTATTCACTGCCCAGATAAAAATGAGCCAATTACAGCCGACTAATAGAGCAGAGATGAGGAGCAAAAAGAGGGTTTTGGGCTGCTTTAAGATCGCGCTAACACGATGGCGTTGACGACCAATGATGATAAGCAGGGCGAGAAAAAAGAATGACCAAATCACCCGATGGCTCAGGATCTCCAAGGCAGTGACTTGTGATAGTGATTTGAAATAAATCGGTGCGATGCCCCACATGGTGTAGGCCGCAATGGCGAGAATAATGCCACGTTTGGCTAGATTGTTGTTCTCTTCCATGAAACTCCAAATCTAAAGTTGGTTAAATTTTATTCTTTAGCAGTATATATAGTGAAGTGGTGATTATTCCAGTATTTATTTTTATTGTGGGAGAAAAGGTTAGAGAAAAACAGGGCTGCGTTTTTCATTGATAGCCCAGTTAGTGCCTCGCATCAATGGGGACTTTAGGTATAGAATGAACGCCCTGTTTAGCCAAGAGCCTTACCATGTCATCCGTTTGTCACAGTGAACCTTGTTCTGCGTTATCTGCTCCTTGTTGTGAATCTGTTCTCCAAGATGTTTTTGGTTACCAGCAATTTCGCGTGGGTCAACAGGATGTGATTGATGCCGTTAACCGTGATGAAGATTGTTTGGTGATCATGCCAACAGGCGGTGGTAAATCCTTGTGCTACCAGATCCCTGCTTTATTAAAAGAGGGAGTAACCTTGGTTATTTCCCCTTTGATCTCCTTGATGAAAGATCAGGTCGACCAACTCAAAGCCAATGGTGTTGCTGCCGCTTACATTAACTCCACCATGAGCCGTGATGACATTTTTGCGGTGTTTGAAGCGATGCAAGCCGGCAACGTGAAACTGGTATATGTCTCACCGGAGCGCGTGTTAACCCACGACTTTATTGATCGCTTGCGTGATGTGCCGCTTGCCATGGTTGCCGTCGATGAAGCCCACTGTATTTCCCAATGGGGACATGATTTTAGACCTGAATATGCGGCGTTAGGATTGCTGAAGCAGTCGTTTGATAACCTGCCCGTGATGGCACTTACTGCGACCGCTGATGAAACCACCCGTCATGACATTATCCAGCGTTTGGGCTTATCGAAGCCCCATGAGTATTTGGGCAGTTTTGATCGTCCGAATATCCGTTACACCTTGTGGGAAAAGCACAAGCCGCTGACGCAAATCATTCGCTATATCGAAGGGATGCGAGGCCAATGCGGTATCATTTATTGTAATAGCCGTAAAAAGGTAGAGCAGATCAGCGAGAAGTTGCGAGACAATGGTATTCGTGCCGAAGCCTATCATGCTGGGCTTGAGCATGCCGAACGTGTACATGTGCAAGAGGCTTTTCAACGTGATGATATTCATGTTGTGGTGGCTACCGTTGCCTTTGGCATGGGGATCAACAAACCCAATGTCCGTTTTGTGGTGCATTTTGATATTCCCCGCAATATCGAATCCTATTACCAAGAAACAGGGCGTGCAGGGCGTGATGGCTTACCAGCTGAAGCGGTCATGTTTTACGATCCTGCTGACTTAGCGTGGTTACGTCGCTGCTTAGATGAAAAGCCAGAAGGGCAACAAAAAGATGTTGAGCGACATAAACTCAATGCGATGGGCGCTTTTGCCGAAGCGCAAACCTGCCGTCGTCAGGTATTATTGCATTATTTTGGTGAGCACCGTGATGAGCCGTGTGGTAACTGCGATGTGTGTTTAGATCCGCCTAAGCGTTTCAATGCGGTGGAGGTGGCGCAAAAAGCGTTATCTTGTGTCTACCGTGTGCAGCAAAGCTTTGGTATTACCTATATTGTGGAAGTGCTGCGTGGGATGCAAAACCAACGCATTCGAGAGCATGGACATGACAAACTCAGCACTTATGGCATCGGTCGTGATTACAGCCATGAGTATTGGGTTAGTGTATTACGCCAGTTAATTCATTTAGGGTACTTAACTCAAAATATTAGTCGTAACTCGGTGTTGCAGCTAACGGAAAAAGCCCGTCCTTTATTGCGTGCAGAAGTCAGCTTAGAGCTTGCAGTACCTCGGCTGGATAACATTGCCCGTACGATGAAAGTGAACAAGTTGGTGAATCGTCAGTACGATAAAAAGCTTTTTGCCAAGTTGCGTAAATTGCGTAAAGCCATTGCTGATGAAGAAGATCTGCCACCATACGTGGTATTTAATGATGCTAGCTTAATGGAAATGGCAGAGCGATTACCGACATCAAACGGCGATTTTCTGGCAGTAAACGGGGTTGGGCAGCGAAAACTTGAGAAATATGGTGAGGTGTTTCTTGGTTTGATCCGCGATCATTTACTGGCGATTGATGAGCCACACTAAGCAGATAGCATAAAAGACAGGTATAAAAAAACCGGGCTCATGGTAAGCCCGGCTAGAATGCGTTAAAGAAACAGCCTTAATAGGGTGTTTGGTCACGACAAAACAGCTTGCGTATTTGGTGGAATATTCATTTCACCGGACTGCTAGGTCATGCGACGGGACTCGCGATAACGTGCTCTAGCAGCAGCCTAATAAGACCATGATGAGAAGTGGAATACTAGAGCAACCTTAACCTTTGTAATGCTAATTAACACTTGGTTACATCAAGGGCTAACAGGGATTGAAAGCCACTATTTAAAGTAATAGACCCAAGTCACTTGGGTATAAATAGGAGTCATGATGACAGCAGTAACAAGTCACCTATTCGGTATTCGTCAGTTTGATCGCGACGCACGTTTTTTATCGATTAAAAGTCCTGAATTTGATTTCGATAGTTTTGATACGATCGCAGGATCCTTCTTACTCGCCATTGATGCGACTGTGGTAGAGAAAGAGAGCAATGCAGATCTGCATATTTGGTTGATTGATTTTGAAGGTTGTCGTTTGCTGTTAAAAGGTGAGCATTACAGTGGGGCGTTATGGCTTGAAGCTATGAGTGACGACGATGAAGAAACACTCACCTTTATTGCGAGCTTATTAAATTAATTTTGCTGGTAAGATCAAAAGCTAGGCAAGCAAGCTGGTTTCTGTATAATCGCCGACCTGGTCGTTGTTGGCGATAAAACGCTGGCAACAAAGTATGTTTGGGTTCCCTCCCCCCATTGACAAAAAGGTCTCACATGACGACTGCTTTATCTCAATCTAACGCAACACCTTCTTTTACTCCGCAACAACAACGTAAAGCTTTAGGCTACTTAGTGCTATTTCACCTTTTGGTGATCGCATCAAGTAACTACTTAGTGCAACTCCCGTTTACCGTATTTGGTTATCACACCACATGGGGCGCATTTACTTTTCCTTTTATCTTTCTTGCTACTGATTTGACTGTCCGCATTTTTGGAGCAGGCATGGCACGTAAGATCATTTTTCGCGTCATGATGCCCGCTTTAGTGGTGTCGTATGTCTTATCGGTCGTGTTTTTCCAAGGTGAATATCAAGGGTTAGGTCACTTAGGTGAGTTTAATCTGTTTGTTGCTCGTATTGCGATTGCAAGCTTTATGGCTTACTTGTTAGGGCAAATCTTAGATGTGTCGGTGTTTAACCGTCTACGTCAGTTAAAGCAATGGTGGGTAGCACCAACGGCTTCTACTATTTTTGGTAATGCTATTGATACCATCGCTTTCTTCGGTATTGCGTTTTACCATAGCCCAGATCCATTTATGGCAGCAAACTGGACGGAAATCGCGCTGGTAGATTACAGCTTTAAACTGATCATCAGCTTAGGTTTGTTTGTGCCGATGTACGGTGTCTTGCTCAATTACTTAATTGGTAAACTAACCGCAGTATCGCCACAGCCTTTCGTGGCAGCGAAAACCAATCAATAATGATTGGGATGAAATAAAGATTACCAAGCCGATCCCATGATCGGCTTTTTTTCACTTCAATGATGGAGAATAACAACATGGATTTGCAGATAAGAGAAGCAAGCATCGAAGAAGCCCTTGCGGTGCTCCATCGTATTGTGGAATTTGCCGCTCCTATTTCTTTGGCGGAGTTAACGGCGCGTTTAGCAACCAAACCAGCTTTGATCTTAGTTGCTGAAAACCAACAACAGTTAGTTGGAGTGAAAATAGGTTATGCGCTAGATAAGCAAGTATTTTATAGCTGGCTCGGTGGCGTATTGCCTGCTGGGCGTGGTCACGGGGTGGCACAAGCATTGTTAGAAGCGCAAGAAGCGTGGGTTATTGAGCAGGGCTATCAACAACTCACGGTCAAATCGAGAAACCGCTTTCCTGCAATGGCGAGATTATTAATGCGAAATGGCTATCTTATTGAAGATATAGAAAAAAAAGAGGGAGTGCTGGATTATCGATTACACTTTCGCAAAGTATTGGTTAAAAAATAACGCCTAAATGACAATTATTCTCAATAAAGTACTTGCAAGTTAATTGAGAATGGTTATTATTAACGTGCAATCAGGCGATAGGGATGGAACATAATCATATCGTTTTGATGGCACGACATTGCTCACATTGCTTCCAGTGTACTACAGCTAAGGTAGCGTGTTATTAGTGTAGGGCTGATAACCGAACACCACTTCTGCTGAGCGACGCCACATTACGTAGCGTCGCTTTTTCTTTTCTCGTCTTCTTCCACTTGTTTGATCGTTTTTTCGGCTTTGATGCATGACTGACATTGATAGGATCGTCATAACATTTATCAACGTCATACCACGATAGATTTTCAGATAACTCACGCTGTAAAAGCCTTTACTCGCTTAAAATTACCGCAATTCCTTTCGTTTTGGCGTTGTTACTAAGCAAATCGTCTGATTTTTATTGGATTATTAGGGGATAAAAGTTTATCCAAAGAAGGTTTTCCACAATGATTGATCAAATTGGGATCGAGGATCTAATTTGCCGTTAACGCATAAGTGTATGATAAAAAATAAAATCATTCTAACTTTTTAAAATTATGCAAAAAACGATCAACTGGCATAAATTAAATACTAACAAAGTTATCCACAGAAAACGGAAGGGTTGTAGAAATCATTGGTTAACACTTGCCTCAGGGCATGGCATTCTATGAGTTATTGCATTTTTTCTGTCGCTCAGCGCCTAATATGGTCGATAATAGAGCTAACTTGAACGACTTATCGCTTGGATATAAGAATAACCCTATGGCAACTATTCCAGAAAATCCATTGATCCTGATTGATGGATCCTCATACCTTTATCGTGCTTACCATGCTGCACCTAATTTTACCAACTCTGACGGCGAGCCTACTGGTGCTGTTTATGGTGTTGTGAATATGCTGCGTAGTATGTTACGCCAGTTCTCTACAGAGCATATTGCGGTGATCTTCGATGCGAAAGGTAAAACTTTCCGTGATGATATGTTCCCTGAATATAAAGCTAATCGTCCTCCAATGCCGGATGATCTTCGTGGTCAGATCGAGCCTCTACATGCTGTGATCAAAGCCATGGGCTTACCGTTGATCTCGATTTCAGGTGTTGAAGCCGATGACGTGATTGGTACGTTGGCGACTCAAGCCTCACAGCAAGGTATGCCAGTACTCATCAGTACAGGCGATAAAGATATGGCACAGCTGGTGGATCAAAATATTACCTTGATCAACACCATGACTGATGTGGTGATGGATCCTGCAGGGGTTGTGGATAAGTTTGGGATCGGTCCTGAGTTGATCATCGACTACTTGGCTCTGATGGGCGATAAAGTGGATAACATTCCAGGTGTCCCGGGTGTGGGGGAGAAAACCGCAAAAGCATTATTAACTGGCATCGGTGGTTTAGATGCGCTGTATGACAACTTAGATGACATTGCGCCGTTGGGTTTCCGTGGTTCTAAAACCATGGCAAAAAAGCTGCTTGATAATAAAGAAGCCGCTTACATGTCATACAAGCTTGCGACGATCAAATTAGATGTTGAGCTTGATGTTAAACCTGATGAACTACGTAAAGGTGTGCCAGATACTGACGCCTTAACTGAGTTGTTTGGTAAGTTGCAGTTCCGTCGTTGGCTAACCGAAATGTTAGAAGGTAGCGATGGCCGTATTGTTGCAGATGAACAATCTGGCAATGCGCCAGTTGAGAAAAAAGCGGTTGCCCCAACCATTGATCGCAGTGGTTATGAAATCATTCTTGATGAAGCGGCTTTCAACGTATGGCTTGAACAATTAAAAGCAGCGAAAGCCTTTGCCTTTGATACTGAAACCGATGGTTTGGACTACATGACCGCCAATGTGGTCGGTGTTTCTTTTGCCATTGAAGAAGGTAAAGCGGCCTATGTGCCAGTGGCTCATGATTACCTTGATGCACCAACACAGCTTGATCGTGATTGGGTTCTCGCTCAATTAAAACCGCTGCTTGAAGATCTAAACCAAGCCAAAATTGGTCAGAACTTAAAGTTTGATGCCAGCATTGTGGCGCGTTACGGCATAGAAATGCAGGGTATTGTGTTTGATACCATGCTGGAATCTTATGTCTTTAACAGTGTTGTTGGTCGTCATGACATGGATAGCCTAGCACTGCGTTATTTAGAGCATAAGAACATCAGTTTTGAAGAGATCGCCGGTAAAGGTAAAAAACAGCTTACGTTCAATCAGATCGATTTAGCGCAAGCAGGTCCTTATGCGGCAGAAGATGCTGATATTACTCTGCGTTTACACAATGCGTTATATCCAAAAGTGGAAGCTGACGACAAGCTTAAGCACGTTTTTGAAACTATTGAAATGCCATTAGTGCCTGTGCTTTCACGTATGGAGCGTACGGGTGTGTATGTCGATAGCATGTTGCTTGGTGCTCAATCGACAGAAATTGCAGCACGTCTTGATGAGCTTGAGAAAAAAGCGTTTGAGCTCGCTGAGCAAGAATTTAATTTAAGCTCGCCAAAACAGCTGCAAGCGATCCTGTTCGAGAAGATGGGCTTACCGGTTCTGAAGAAAACGCCATCGGGAACACCTTCAACCAATGAAGAAGTGCTACAAGAGCTGGCGCTTGATTACCCATTGCCTAAGTTGATTTTAGAATATCGCGGACTTGCAAAACTGAAATCTACTTACACCGATAAACTACCTAAGATGGTTAACCCTGCAACGGGTCGAGTTCACACTTCTTACCATCAAGCTGTTACAGCAACAGGTCGTCTATCATCAAGCGATCCAAACCTGCAGAATATTCCAGTACGTAATGAAGAAGGCCGCCGTATTCGCCAAGCGTTCGTGGCACAAAGTGGCTACAAGATCTTAGCGGTCGACTATTCACAAATTGAATTACGTATCATGGCGCATTTATCAGGTGATAAAGCGCTGTTGGATGCTTTCTGTCATGGCAAAGATATCCACGCGGCAACAGCTGCTGAAATCCTTGGCTTAGATATTGAGCAGGTAAGCAGTGAGCAACGTCGTCGTGCCAAAGCGATCAACTTTGGTTTGATCTATGGCATGAGTGCATTCGGTTTGGCGAAGCAGCTAGATATGGGACGTAACGAAGCGCAAGATTACATGAATGTGTACTTTGAGCGCTACCCTGGTGTGCTGGAGTACATGGAAAGCACTCGTAATACGGCGTCAGAAAAAGGTTATGTTGAGACGTTATTTGGTCGTCGTTTGTACTTGCCTGATATTAAGTCTCGTAATGGTCTACGTCGTAAAGCAGCAGAGCGTGCAGCGATCAACGCCCCAATGCAAGGTACGGCTGCCGACATTATTAAACTTGCGATGATTGCAGTTGATAATTGGGTACAGCAACAACCTCAAGATGAAGTCCGTTTATTAATGCAAGTACACGATGAATTGGTGTTTGAAGTGAAAGAATCTGCACTGGAATCGGTAACAGCTGAAGTGAAAGCATTGATGGAGCAAGCAGCTACATTAGACGTGCCATTGATCGCTGATGCAGGTTTCGGTGATAACTGGGATCAAGCGCACTAAGAACAAGTTGTAATCATCAAACTTATCATTAAATAGTCAGCCATTCGCTGGCTATTTTTTTTGTTAAAAATAAGCGCCCAATAAAAACGCAAATGTAAAATTTACTTACAACAAAGTGAAAAAAAACTACATCAAGGGGTTCCAAAAACTGCACATTTGATATACAGTTACAGACGTAGGGTACAGAGGTAAGATGTTCTATCTTTCAGACCTTTTGTTTCACGTTATTGGATTTGGCTGATTCAGCCGCCCTGGTCTCACTTTGGACCGGGGCGTTTTTTATTGGGCGCTAGTCAACTTTTCCATCTCGCTTCATCTCTCTCTTTTATTGTTTTCCTTCTTTATTACACCTGCCCGTTTTTGTACTATTTATCATCAATAAATGGACTAAATATGGTTTTTGCGAGCTATTTAGCCTGTTAATTACCCATTTTATATTTTTACTGATGATGATTTCGTTAGTTTTTTAGAGTAAATACTTTAAAAAATAAAAACAGGCGTTATACTAAATACAGCTTCTTGTTCATATTTGCTGTTAAGAGCTGGTGTGATTATCAACTCAGCAACAAATCCATGAAATAACCATTCCTGAACTTTTGGGAGTGGTTTTTTTTTGCTTATTTTTTAGGATGGCAGGTTTGTAATAAACTTCCAAAATAAAAATCAGCTTATTAACATTTTACGTTGTTATTTTGTTAAGAAAATAATGTGCTAATGAAAGCAAGGATAGAGAACATTTATATTGAGACTGGGTAATATAACGGGTGGAGAGTCTCAAAAATTAGTGCAACTGGAGTCAGTTAAAGGGAAGGGATTGCGTCGTGAAGGGAAATCATTCATGGTCGTTGCACAAAACTAAAACGACCTCCTATTTCTCTCCCATTGCCCCACCATGATGGTGGGGAGTTTTTCTAGCTCCTTCCTTAGAGCTAGGCATTTAAATCTTATTCTGCGTCATGCTCTGGGAATTCATCATCGCCAGCGGCAAGTACACGTTGACGCTCTAATTCTGGCGCATACCATTCATCAAGTTTGCGACGAACTTGATCCACACCGATACCTTTTAGTGAAGAGAAAGCTTCAACTTGCACATCACCACCGAATTCTAGTGTCATTTGGCGGATCTTTAGCACTTGTGCTTTACGCGCACCACTTTTCAGTTTGTCTGCTTTAGTAAGTAGTACTAATACTGGTAAACGGCTTTCAATTGCCCAACTGATCATCTGTTGGTCGAGATCTTTCATTGGGTGACGGATATCCATTAGTACCACTAGGCCTTGCAGACACTCACGGCGTTGCAGGTATTCACCTAGCGATTTTTGCCATTTTAACTTCATTTCAAGTGGTACTTGAGCAAAGCCATAGCCCGGTAAGTCGATCAAGTTACAGCCAGAAACAACTTCAAACATGTTGATCAGCTGAGTACGGCCTGGGGTTTTAGAAGTACGAGCAAGGTTCTTTTGATCCGTAATACGGTTTAGTGCACTTGATTTACCCGCATTGGAGCGACCAGCAAATGCGATCTCAACGCCTGCATCTTGTGGCAAGTGACGAATATCCGGTGCACTTGTGATAAAACTTGTATTTCTGTAGTTGAGAGGTTGATTCACTGTTAACTCCGTCAAGTCTTCATGTAGTCGACTGATTACTTTTATGTGAAATTGTGTAAAATATGTTAAACCGAGCTTGGTTTGTGGTCGTATTGTATACCATGTAACTAAGCATTACTTGTGGTAGTGGAAGCCCTATAATTATAAATGGAATGTCATGAAGAAATTAATATTAATATTAACCCTTCTTGCTAGTTATTCGGCGATGGCCGAAGAAGGCAATATCGAAGCAGGTAAAGCGAAAGCCGCAACGTGTGCAGCTTGTCACGGCACTGATGGTAACGCCGCAGCGATGCAGCAATACCCGAAACTGGCTGGACAACATCCTGCATACATTGAAAAACAATTGAAAGAGTTTAAGTTGGCAATGTCGACTGGCGGTAAACAAGGTCGTAACGATCCTGTGATGGGCGGTATGGTCGCAGCACTAACTGATCAAGATATGGCTGATCTTGCTGCTTATTTCTCTTCTTTGCCAATTTCAGATAACACCTCTTCTGAAGAGTCGATTGAAGTAGCACAACAGCTATACCGTTTTGGTGATGCCGAGCGTGGTGTCGCTGCCTGTATTGCTTGTCATGGTCCTCGTGGTAATGGCACCAGCTTATCTGGTTTCCCTAAAATATCGGGTCAGAATGCAGAGTATGTGAAACTTCAGCTTGAGAAATTCCGCTCTGGCGATCGTGCCAACGACATGAATGCGATGATGCGTTCAGTGGCTGCGAAGCTCAGTGATGAAGAGATTAATGCATTGTCACAATATGTCGGTGGATTACATTAATCATCTTTAATACGATTTAAGAAAAGCAGCCAGATGGCTGCTTTTTTATTGTCGCTATGTTGCTGTTTTAATCGTTTTTCTCAACGTTTGTTCAGAGCCATTTTTTGTCTCTGTCTTATTTGCTCAACAGCTTGTGAGAGATCTGCCATTCGTACAGGTTTATTTTGCTCTATTTTTTGTGCTCAAAAATGTAATCGTTATTAATAACAATGGGTTGCGTTAGATTGGTGTTTTTCACTATTTAAAGTGTGATATCGGCACATTGTTTCAAGAATAGATTAAGGTAAATTATCTCATGTCGACAGGGAGAGCGGCATTGGATGGAAGCGCTAGGATGGCATGAGCAGGAGCTCGAAGGATTCACAGGAAGTCTAGTTAGGATGACTAGGGTTGACGCAAGACGCGAATTGGATTGTCAGGACGACACTTAAGGATAAGGTTTGCAAAGACAAGATGTCTGAGCAATACAATGTACGAAATGGATAACGTACACACATGGATGGTGGAATTATTATCAGGAAGATAATGAGCGAAAGGGATCGCCAACTCAGGATGAGTTGAAACGCTACGGATAGGACATGGAAGAGTAAAATTCATCAGGATGATGACGAACAACAAAGTTCGCAAGGAAAGCATCAATAACAAATGGAACTTTGCTTAACCGGGATGTTACACGCTAGTTAGGATCGACTAGAAAGAATATGGAACCAGTGGTTCACATAGAGCGATAGGTGAAAACCTGTCGCTTTTTTCTTTTCTGATCTCTGAAAACTTCCACTAACAGCAATTAACTTGCTGATCTTTTATCTACCTTTCTCGTATTTACAGATTAAATTGCACAATTAGTCAGCAAAACTACATCTTCAGTGCGATTGGGTATAGAATAGCCCGTTCGATTTTACACCAGTTCCGATTTTGCTAATAATCGGCAACACCGGAGAGTGATCATGCAACTTTGTCCACTGTGTCATAGTGAACAGCATGTGTTATTTGCAGAAGATAAAAACCGTAGCTACTTTCGCTGTCAGCAATGTGCGTTGATTTTTGCCGATCCGAACGCACAACTTACGCCAGAGCAAGAAAAAGCGGTTTACGATCAGCACCAAAATAACCCTGAAGATATGGGCTATCGCCAATTTTTAAGTCGTGTTGCAACACCACTTGTGGAACGCTTACCTGCTAGTGCCTCTGAGGGATTAGATTTTGGTAGTGGCCCTGGTCCCACGCTTTCGATTATGTTGGAAGAAATGGGATATAATATGGCGATCTATGACCCGTATTTTGCACCGGATCCGAGTGTATTAACGCGTCAATATGACTTTGTCACTTGTACAGAGGCCATTGAACATTTTTATCAGCCTGCGAAGGAATGGGGGCTGCTGCTGAGTATGATCAAACCGGGCGGTTGGCTTGGTTTGATGACAAAGCTAGCAACCGATGCCGACGGTTTTAAACACTGGCATTATAAGAACGATCCAACCCACGTCAGCTTTTTTAGCCGTGATACGTTTCGCTTTTTAGCTAAACGTGATGGCTTAGAAGTTGAGTTTGTTGGTAATGATGTGATTTTGCTGAGGAAAACCCAGTAATGACCCGTAAGAAAAGAGGCCGTAAGGTTGGCTCTGAAGGCCCAGCGGTATACCGTGATAAAACCCCAAGCCAAATCGAGATTGAATCTCGTCAACGCCAAAAAGCACGTAAGCGTAAAGGCTTAAAAACTGGTAGCCGCCATTCTGCTGCAGAAGATGCAAAACAGCGTAATGCTGCACAGAAGAAAGACCCACGTTTAGGTAGTAAAAAACCAGTACCTTTGATTGTTGAGCCGAAAAAGCCAATGACCAAACAGCAACGTCGTCTCTCTGCTGAGCAAGAATTAGCGATGCTAGAAAACGATGCACAGCTAATGGTACTACTTGATCGCCTAGATGCAGGCGAGAAGTTAGGTGCAGGCTTGCAAAAACAAGTCGATCAAAAACTTGATCGCATCGAGCAGCTAATGAAGCAGCTTGGTTTAATGGAAGAAGATGAAGTTGAATTGTTCGAAGAAGACGATTACCGCCCAGCGGCGAAGTCGGACGATGATTTACTCGATCAATTTGAAAACATGGATTTAGATAAGTTCGGTAAGGAGTAACCGTTGCAGGATTTGACGCTTCTGCTTGTTATTGGTGGCACAATTGTGACCGCGCTTGGTATGTATGCTGGCTTTTTATTAGTTAAGCTATACCAACAAAATCAACGCCATAAAGTTTTTTTAGCCCGTGCTGAACAGCAACAAAAAGAGGCTATTGAAACGCGTAATAATACGATTTTAGAGAGCGTATTTGTTATTGCCGCAGCCACCAAACAAGGACAGTGTGATTTGTCTGAAGCGGCGATTCGTTTGTATAAGTTGATGGAAGCCTTGCAGGCGGATAAGAGCGTAGATTTTTCTGCGACTTACCCTGCAATTTATGAGCTATACGAGGTAGTGAAAGACATGCCACGTGGTGAAGCCCGTCAACAAACAGAGAAACGTACACGGATGCGTTTTGATCTCGAGCGAATGAAAGCTGAGACTCGACTACAAGAAACCATTGCGGTAGAGCTCGACGCTATCCTGTCAACAAAGTCTTCATGATTTGATCTGAACGATTACAACCATCGCTGAATCTGATTAGGCGATGGTTGTATTGTCTTATAAACTGTCAGTGCTGAATTGGTAATACGATAGGCACAGTTAACTCTTAATTCTCCCTACAATATTGGAAATATGTCATGTCAAATGAGCAGATTATTTGGGATCAGGCCCTGATTGAAAAATATAATTATTCAGGCCCACGTTATACCTCTTACCCAACTGCGTTAGAGTTTAATGAAGCCTTTACCTCTGCTGAATTTGAGATGGCATGTAAGCAATACCCAGATCGTAAGTTATCACTTTATATTCACATCCCGTTTTGTCACAAGCTTTGTTACTACTGTGGCTGTAATAAAATTATTACTCGTCATCAACACAAAGCCGACCAATACCTTGATGCGCTAGAGCAAGAGATCAAACAACGTGCAACGCTATTAGGTGATCGCCAAGTAAGCCAATTACACTGGGGCGGCGGCACACCGACTTTCTTAACAGCTGAGCAAATTAGCCGTTTAATGAACAGCCTACGTGCATCGTTTAATTTTGATGATGATGCTGAGATCAGTATTGAAGTTGACCCTCGTGAAATCGAACTCGATATTCTTGATCACTTACGCCGTGAAGGCTTTAACCGCCTAAGTATCGGGGTGCAAGATTTTAATAAAGACGTGCAAAAGCTAGTAAACCGTGAGCAAGACGAGCAGTTTATCTTTGCGATGGTTGAACGTGCGCGTGAACTGGGCTTCCGTTCAACTAACCTTGATTTGATTTACGGCTTACCACTGCAAAATCGCGAGGTGTTTGCTCAAACCCTAGAGCAAGTGCTGAAGATGAATCCTGGTCGTTTGTCGGTATTTAACTATGCCCACATGCCAAAACTGTTTGCAGCACAACGTAAGATCAGTGAAGAGTTATTACCTAGTGCCAAAGAAAAACTCGGTATTCTGCAAGACACGATTGCGACCCTAACTGGGGCTGGGTATCAATTCATTGGTATGGATCACTTTGCAAAACCTGATGATGAGTTAGCGATTGCCCAGCGTGAAGGTATTTTGCACCGTAATTTCCAAGGTTACACCACTCAAGGTGAATGTGATTTATTAGGGATGGGGGTATCAGCCATTTCTATGATTGGTGATTGTTATGCGCAAAACCAAAAAGAGCTAAAGCATTACTACCGAGACATTGAAGAAAAACAAAACGCACTGTGGAAAGGAGTCTCGTTAGATGCAGACGACTTACTACGCCGTGAAGTGATCAAAGCCCTTATTTGTAACTTCCAACTAGATAAAAAAGCGATTGAAGCGGAATTTAATATCGATTTCGATCAGTATTTTGCTGAAGATTTAGCGTTATTAAAAACCTTTATCAACGATGAGTTGGTTTCAGTCGATGAACAACATATCTTTGTTGAACTGAAAGGTCGTTTATTGATCCGTAATATCTGTATGTGTTTCGATAAATACTTACGCGATCGTGCTCGTCAGCAACAGTTCTCACGCGTGATTTAATTTTATTAAATTTGCTGAAAAAGCCCCATTCCAGCACTGCTCGGATGGGGCTTTGGGTTATTTTTTGGTTGCTAATGTGGTGGGCAATTAGCTACGCTTTGCAGCCATATCTCGAAGGGCTTGTTTCTCACTTTCAGTTAAGAAAGCGATTTCTAAACCGTTGCGCTGTGCTTGCTCAATTTGTGCTTGGCTTAAACCAACAGCAGGAGCCGCTACTTCATACTCATAAGGTAATTCAATACCTTCAACTGCAGGATCGTCAGTATTTAAGCTTGCTAAGATACCGTGCTCAAGGAAAGGCTTGATTGGGTGATCTTTAATGTTGCTGACGGTGCTGGTTTGAATGTTTGAGGTGATGCACGATTCAATACCAATTTTATGTTCAGCCAAGTAATCCATTAACTTTGGATCTTGAATGGCTTTAACGCCATGACCAATACGTACTGCACCTAGCTCGTTGATTGCTTGCCACATGCTTTCAGGGCCCGCTGCTTCACCTGCGTGAACCGTTACACGTAAGCCAGCATCACGTACTTGTTTAAAGTGAGTATTGAACTGTGTGCCTGGCTGACCTAATTCATCACCAGCTAGATCAATCGCAACCAGTTTATCTTTATGAGCCAGCAGTGCGTCTAGCTCTTGCTGACAAGCATCAACGCCAAAGGTGCGGCTCATAATACCGATCAGGTTAGCTTTGATACCAAAATCACGACAGCCTGCATTAACGCCGTCAATTACCGCTTCAACCACACCCGCTACTGGCAGGTTATGTTTCATTGCCATGTAGTAAGGTGAGAAGCGTAGCTCTGCGTAATCAATTTGTGCACGTAGGGCGTCTTCAACGTTTTCGTAAGCCACACGGCGACAAGCATCTAGATCACCCAGTACCGCAACACCCCAATCAAGTTTTGATAGGAAAGCGACTAAACTTGGCTCTGCTTCGACAATTTGAACGTGTGGACGTAAGCTTTCCAGATCATGACCTGGTAGCGTGATATTAAATTGTTGGCCTAATTCGAGGATGGTTTGAGGGCGAATATTGCCATCAAGGTGACGGTGAATGTCCGTCAAAGGAAGATGCTTGTTTATCATTATGGTTATTCCGGTGAAAACTGAGGGTTAAGTATAAGCAAAGTGTATAGCCTGAACATGATAGTTGCAGCTAAATGTGATCGTCTTCACCTGCAACTATCATCTAAGCTATAACGACTAATCGTTAATACCAAGCTCTTTTAGTTTTCGAGTCAGTGTATTTCTTCCCCAGCCCAATAAGCGTGCGGCTTCTTGTTTGTGACCATGACTATGGTGCAACGCAGTTTCGAGTAAGATCTTCTCAAATTGTGGCAGCGCTTCTCCGAGCAAGTTTTCATTGCCTTGCTGTAGGGCTTGTTTAGCCCAAACTTCTAAACCATGGTGCCAATGCTGTGTGTCTTGTTCCGATGAAGTGTGGCTTACCGGTGTTTCGAGTAATTCAGGCGGCAAATCATTAGGTAGCACTTCATTACTGCTTGCCATGACGGTTAACCAGCGACAGATATTTTCCAACTGACGAACGTTACCCGGCCAGTTAAGTGCTGCTAGTTGCTTGGTGGTGTCTGGGTGCAAGGTTTTGGCTTCAACCCCTAGTTCGTTAGAAGCACGTTGGAGAAAATGACGCGCCAGTTGTGGGATATCTTGGCGACGATCTTTGAGTGAGGGTAAGTGAACACGAATGACATTCAGGCGATGGAACAGATCTTCACGAAAATCACCTTCAGCCACTAATCGCTCTAGGTTTTGATGGGTTGCGGCAATGATACGCACATCGACATTGACCGGAGAATGCCCACCGACACGATAGAACTGCCCGTCTGCTAACACGCGTAGTAAACGGGTTTGAATATCTAATGGCATATCACCGATTTCATCTAAAAATAGGGTACCACCATTGGCTTGTTCAAAGCGTCCTTGGCGAACACTATTTGCACCAGTAAATGCCCCTTTTTCATGACCAAATAGCTCTGATTCAATTAAGTCTTTAGGAATTGCCGCCATATTTAAGGCAATAAAAGCATTGCTACTGCGAGGGCTATGGCGGTGCAGAGCATGGGCAACCAACTCTTTACCTGTGCCTGATTCACCGTTGATGAGCACGGAAATGGATGAGCGAGACAGGCGACCAATGGCGCGAAAGACTTCCTGCATCGCAGGAGCTTCACCGATAATTTCGGGCACTGCTTTGGTTTCTGATTCTGGTTGCTGCTGGCGTTTTTGCTCTTGGCTATGACTGACAGCGCGCTCCACGAGACTCACCGCCTCATCAATATCAAACGGTTTAGGCAAATATTCAAATGCGCCACGTTGATAGGCATTTACTGCAGCATCTAGATCGGAATGCGCTGTCATGATGATCACAGGTAATAGTGGGTAATCTTGCTGCAGTAATTTCAACAGGGTTAATCCATCCGTGCCCGGCATTTTGATGTCTGATACCAGTACATCAGGCACGCTACGCTCTAGCGCTTCAAGTACACTATCAGCATTAGCGAACGTTTCACATTTCATGCCTGCCGCCGTAAGGGTTTTTTCCATTACCCAGCGAATAGAGCTGTCGTCGTCAACAACCCAAATTAGTCCTTTGCTCATCCTTATCCTCCTGTAATTATTATTGTATTGGTAAATGGATAGTGAAGTTGGTGTGTCCTGGCCAGCTGATCACTTCGATTTTGCCATTATGTTGATCGATTAAATTTTGTGAAATGGAAAGCCCAAGTCCAGTGCCATCGGCATTACCCGTTACCATGGGATAAAACAAGGTATCTTGGATTTCTGCTGGGATACCGGGGCCATTATCGATAATTTCTATTTTGGCTGCGGTACGGGTGTATTTGCCTTGGATTAAGGCTTGGTGCGCGGTGCGTGTTTTGAGCTTAATAACACCACCGCCTTGTTTTTTCAGCGCATGGGCAGCGTTACTGACAATATTAAGCAGGGCTTGTTCTAGTTGCTCGGCATCCATCTCAATATCGGGCAAGCTCGGATCGTAGTCTCGTTCAATGATGATATTGTTATCGTTTTCAAGGCAGACTAATTGCCGGACTTTTTCCAATACAAGATGGATGTTATCGACTTTTCTTATTCCAGGTCGCTGAGGACCTAGTAACCTATCGACCAGATTACGCAGACGATCAGCTTGCTCAATGATCATCTGGGTGTATTCGGTATAGCTTGGATCGGGTAGGACTTTTTCCAGCAATTGTGCCGCACCACGTAGTCCGCCTAGTGGATTTTTAATTTCATGGGCAAGACCACGGACTAATTCTTTAGCTGCTTGTTGTTGAGCTAACTGAGTGAGCTCTTGACTGATACGGCGCTGTTGATCGATGGGCTTTAGTTCCAGCATCACGAACAGCTCTTTTTGCCATGAAATAGGGCTGGCATTTAAGCCGAGCAAGTAACGTTGCCCGTCAATGACAAAAGTGACATCACTATCAGCGAGACCTTGACCGCTTTGCAGTGTGCCGGACAGTAAATCGAGATCAAGTGATGAGTGTTGTAATAAATTAGGTAAAACCGTGCCGAGTAGGCGACGCTTACTTGAAGATAAGAGTTGCTCTGCTGCAGGGTTTACGAATCTTATCGTGAGAGCTTCATCGAGCAGAAGCACAGCAGTAACAAGGTTATCAATAATTACAGGGGTAAATGCAGCAGTCACAATCAGCATCCTTGTTGATTACTACAACCATGATGATGGTTGTTTCGGTCAAATGCACCAGTTTGGTGCATTTGAGTGTAACCTGTTTACTGCTGATCGGGCACTGTTAATTGGTGAAACTGTGGGTTAGCGAGGCTGTACTGGCTTTGGCTTGTTTGCCTTCACTGTGGCTCGATGCAGATAAACAGTAATACTGTCTGATGATGCAATAACCTTGCCGCCTTTAACTAGTTGAATTTGTAGCTGGTGGCTACCACGATCAACGTTATCTAATGTCCAAGTGAGTTCAGTTTGAGGATCGCCTTTCACCACGCCATCTAACACCAATTGCGCTTGGGTTTGGTTATTAAGTTTACTGTTGGTGACGGCATGAATATTGATGATACCTTCGTTATTACGAATGGTTTGCTCATGCATTGGCGAGACTAAAGTAATGGTTTTTTCTGGCTCTTCTACCACGGCAACATCAGTGGTTTGAGTGGCAATGGCATCTGCGGTTTGTTCAATATTGCCACTGACTTCGGTCACGCTTAAAGGGTAAGCGGTGGCATCGGGTGTTTGAGGTTGATCGGTAAAATGCACCACGCCATTTTCATCTGTCCATGAGTAGATGGTAGAGGCTTGGGCTGAACTTGCGGCTGTCCATATTAGGGCAATAAGCACAGAGCCGAGTAGCTTAAAAAAACGAGAGAGTTTCATCCGTTAACTCCAAGTTTGTTTGCACGATCCACAGTGGTCGTGAATAAGATACTTCATTGTCGTTGGTTTGTGAGTGACAACAAGATCAAAAAGGCCTGCTTGTGAAGCAGGCCTAAGTATTTAATGTTTAGTAATTAAGTGATTACTTAAACAGAGTAGTAAAGTTCAAACTCTAGTGGGTGAGTTGTCATGTTTACTTTCTCAACGTCTTGAGATTTCAGTGCGATGTAAGAATCGATGAAGTCATCAGAGAATACGCCGCCAGACGTTAGGAACTCACGGTCGTCGCTTAGTGCTTGTAGTGCACCTTGTAGCGATTCTGCAACTGTTGGGATTTCAGCTGCTTCTTCTGCTGGTAGGTCGTACAAGTCTTTATCCATTGCTTCGCCTGGGTGGATCTTGTTTTGGATACCGTCAAGGCCTGCCATTAGCATTGCTGCGAATGCTAGGTATGGGTTAGCTGCTGGATCACCGAAGCGAACTTCGATACGACGTGCTTTCGGGCTTGGTACTACTGGAATACGGATAGACGCAGAACGGTTACGTGCTGAGTAAGCAAGCATAACTGGTGCTTCGAAGCCAGGAACTAGACGCTTATATGAGTTAGTTGCTGGGTTTGCGAATGCGTTGATTGCACGTGCGTGCTTGATGATACCGCCGATGTAGTAAAGCGCAGTTTCAGAAAGACCGCCGTACTTGTCACCAGCAAATAGGTTAACACCGTCTTTTGCTAGAGATTGGTGAACGTGCATACCAGAACCGTTATCACCTACTAGTGGCTTAGGCATGAAAGTCGCTGTTTTACCGAATGCGTGTGCAACGTTGTGAACAACATACTTATAGATTTGAATTTCATCCGCTTTTGTTGTTAGCGTGTTGAAACGTGTAGCGATTTCGTTCTGACCTGCTGTTGCTACTTCGTGGTGGTGTGCTTCAACAACTAGACCCATTTCTTCCATGATTAGACACATAGCAGAACGGATATCTTGTGATGAATCAACTGGTGCTACTGGGAAGTAACCACCTTTAACGCCAGGACGGTGACCTTTGTTACCACCTTCGAAATCAGAACCTGTGTTCCATGCCGCTTCTACGTCATCAATCTTGAAGAAAGAGCCTGACATGTCAGTATTGAACTTCACATCGTCAAATAGGAAGAATTCTGGCTCTGGACCGATAAGTACAGTATCTGCGATACCTGTAGAGCGCATGAACTCTTCAGCACGCTTAGCAATTGAGCGAGGGTCACGGTCGTAACCTTGCATTGTAGCTGGCTCTAGAATATCACAACGGATATTTAGTGTAGCGTCTTCAGTAAATGGGTCTAGCACAGCACTTGATGCGTCAGGCATCATTACCATGTCTGATTCGTTGATACCCTTCCAACCTGCAACTGAAGAGCCATCGAACATTTTACCTTCTTCGAAGAAATCAGCATCAATTTGATGAGCTGGGATCGAGATATGCTGTTCTTTACCTTTCGTATCGGTAAAACGTAGGTCTACAAATTTAACTTCGTTTTCCTGGATCAGCGCTAGTACGTTTTCTACTGACATCTTGAGTAACCTCCGGTGTTATATAAGGGCATGGCCGCAAATCTATGATTGCTCATCAATGGAATGAGCAGAGCTGAATACTCTTTAGCTAAAACCATGCCAACTTTTAAAAGCCTTAAAAATGTGGTTTCTTGCGCATTTCTAAGACTTAATAAATCCATTCTTGCACTATTATGAAACATCAATGCACTGTTTTGGTGCGTTTTGGCTGTTATTAACAATAATAGAACATGCTTACTATCGCGATGTTAAAAATTATTGTCAATTCATAATGTTCCTAAAAAAGTGTTTTTTTATTGTTAAATGAGACTTATGTTCTGTCTGGGGAAGATTTTGCGTGAATTATGAAGAAAAGTCAGTTTTTAGGGGTATTTAGGGGCTGAATACAAGGTTTGGAAAAAATAAAATTTAGCAAAAAAGCGAGTAAAAATGCGGCTCTAGCGCATGGCTGAAAAAAAGCTGGTGATATAAATCACATATTTCGTGGGTTTTGGCGTAAAATCTGTTAGATTATGAGCCGTTTTTTTAATCAAGTAGCTTCTAGTCGAGATGCTGCATGTTCTGAGTGAATGTGAACCCATGTCTAATCCACAGATCGATAAATTAAGAAATATCGCAATTATTGCGCACGTTGACCACGGTAAAACAACGTTGGTTGACAAACTGCTTCAGCAGTCTGGCACGTTAGAGTCTCGCGGCGAAGCCGAAGAGCGCGTAATGGATTCTAACGACATCGAAAAAGAGCGTGGTATCACGATCCTAGCTAAGAACACAGCGATTAACTGGAATGATTACCGCATCAACATCGTAGATACCCCAGGACACGCCGATTTCGGTGGTGAAGTTGAGCGTATCATGTCGATGGTTGACTCTGTACTTCTTATCGTTGACGCTGTTGACGGTCCAATGCCTCAGACTCGTTTCGTAACGCAAAAAGCGTTCGCACACGGTCTTAAGCCAATCGTTGTAATCAACAAAATTGACCGCCCAGGTGCACGTCCTGAGTGGGTTATGGATCAAGTATTTGACCTATTCGATAACCTAGGTGCAACTGACGAACAGTTAGACTTCCAAGTGGTATACGCTTCAGCACTAAACGGTTGGGCGACAATGGAAGAAGGCGAAACTGGCGAGAACATGGAACCATTGTTCCAAGCGATTGTTGACAACGTAGCAGCGCCTAACGTTGACGTTGAAGGCGCGCTGCAGATGCAGATTTCTCAGCTAGACTACAGCTCTTACGTTGGTGTTATCGGTGTTGGCCGTGTAACTCGTGGTTCTGTTGTTCCTAACCAACAAGTATGTGTGGTAGGTGCTGACGGTACTAAGCGTAACGGTAAAGTAGGTACAGTACTAGGTTACTTAGGTCTTGAGCGTCACGATGTTGAAAAAGCAACAGCAGGTGACATCATCGCGATTACTGGCCTTGGTGAGCTTAAGATTTCTGACACTATTTGTGATGTGAACACACCAGAAGCACTTCCAGCGCTATCTGTTGACGAACCAACAGTAACCATGACTTTCCAAGTAAACAACTCTCCGTTTGCTGGTAAAGAAGGTAAGTTCGTAACTTCACGTAACATCCTTGAGCGTCTACAGAAAGAGCTTGTTCACAACGTGGCACTTCGCGTTGAAGAAACAACTGACCCAGATAAATTCCGCGTATCAGGCCGTGGTGAGCTTCACCTATCTATCCTGATCGAAAACATGCGTCGTGAAGGCTACGAGCTAGCAGTGTCACGTCCAGAAGTTATCATCAAGCGTGATGAGAATGGTGAGCTACAAGAACCGTTTGAAACTGTGACTATCGACGTGATGGAAGAGCATCAGGGCGGTATCATGGAGAACATCGGTCTTCGTAAAGGTGAACTAACTGATATGGCACCAGATGGCAAAGGCCGTGTTCGCATGGACTTCATGATGCCTTCTCGTGGTCTGATTGGTTTCCAAACTGAGTTCATGACATTAACTTCAGGTTCAGGTCTTCTTTACCATACGTTTGATCACTACGGCCCACACAAAGGCGGTACAATCGGTCAGCGTAACAACGGTGTACTGATCTCTAACGCAACAGGTAAAGCGCTAACTTACGCTCTATTTAACCTACAAGAGCGTGGTCGTCTATTCGCTGAGCACGCAGACGAAGTTTACGAAGGTCAGATCATCGGTATTCACAACCGTTCTAACGACCTAACAGTTAACTGTCTGAAGGGTAAGCAGCTAACTAACGTTCGTGCTTCTGGTACTGACGAAGCTCAGGTACTTTCTCCTGCTATCAAGTACACACTTGAGCAAGCACTAGAGTTCATCGATGATGACGAACTAGTAGAAGTAACGCCTGAAAGCATCCGTATTCGTAAGAAGCTTCTTACTGAAAACGATCGTAAGCGTGCAAGCCGTACTAAGTAATTACTGAACGCTGATCATTAATTCATAAACAATCCCTCGGTTGGTAACAATCGGGGGATTGTTGTATCTGGGATTTGAAAAAGACAGGTAGTAAAGTGAAAGCAGAAAGTAGGAGTAAGAAAGAGTGTGTCGCTTGAGAGATGAAAGGAGTAGGCAGTGAGCCAACCTAAGTTGACTCACTATTGTTTGTGTTACTTTTTAAGGTGACCAATGAAACGGTTAGATTCTGCAATCGCGCTATTCATATCACGGATTGCTTGTTGAATTTCACGTTGTAGTGAGTTGAATTCACCCTGTAGCGAGCCAATCGCTGCTGCATTTAAGTTATGCTTTAGGTATAACGTGTTGTCACGAAGCGTATCTAATACAGGCTCCATCTTTTGCTCTGCACGTTTCATTGCTGCTAGCATCTTTTGATATTGTGCTTTAGTTGCGCGTAGCTTGTTTGCACTATCACGTTTCAGCGTTGCACTCTTATAAAGCGCAAGTTCATCGTTCCATTCATCAAACAGTGCATCTGCCACATCTTCAATCGCAGCAATACGATCTTTTACTTTATTGACGGCAGCTTCGCTGTCTTTGTATTGATCGTTAACGTCGTTATAAGCGGCTTCTAACTCACCACCGTGAAAGTTATTTAATGCTTTTAGCCCTTCTAATGCGCTGGTAAATTGCTTCTGCGCATTTTGTTGTGCGGCATTTGCGTCTTCAACGCGATCAACCATGATGTCACGTTTATGGACGCCTACTTGTTCCATGGCGGAGTAGTAAGCTGACTGACAACCCGAAAGTAGGCTGACACTAAGTAAAATAGCGAGTAAATAAGGCATGTTATGCTCCTAGTAAGACATGCAGCGTTTGTTAACTATCAATCGACACAATGGGCGGAGTGCAAAAGTTGGATTGATAAGACGCAAAGAATGAATTGAGAGTAGACGGAATTTAATGTCTTTTCTTTAAATGTATATGATTAATAGAACAAAGTTATAAGGCAGACAACAAACAAATGGCGAAGTTGCAATTTGGTCCAAGAATCCGTCTGATGGTGGATTATTTTACGTATTTAATCCAGCGAGTGAATCATGATCGCTTAACCGTGACTGCTGGCTCTATGGCTTATGTGACATTATTGTCGTTAGTGCCATTGATCACGGTGGTGATATCGGCGCTATCTGCGGTCCCTGTTTTTGCTGGGCTTGGCGAGCAACTGCAAAATTTTGTGATTGAGAATTTTGTGCCTGCGGCGGGGGCGGTAGTGAAAACTTACCTCAGCGAGTTTGTTTCCAATGCAGGTAAGATGACTGCTGTAGGTGTTGCGGCTTTGTTTGTGGTCGCAATGATGTTGATTTCATCGATAGATACTTCCCTTAATTATATCTGGCGAATAAAAAAGAAACGTCGCTGGATCATTTCATTTTCTATCTATTGGATGATTTTGACCCTCGGACCGATTCTGTTAGGTTCTAGTATCGCGGTTAGCTCATACCTTGGCTCACTGGCATTACTGGAACATCAGGCGTTACATGGCGTATTACAACAGTCATTGCGCTGGTTTCCTTCCATGATGTCGAGCTTGGCATTTTTATTGCTGTATTTGTTAGTTCCTAATTGCAAAGTGACGTTTCGTCATGCCCTGATCGGCGGGTTAAGTGCCAGTATTTTATTTGAATTGAGTAAAAAAGGTTTTGCGATTTATTTGGCGCATTTCCATTCTTATCAAATGATTTATGGCGCACTGGCAGCCATTCCTATCTTATTTGTTTGGATCTATTTATGTTGGTGCATTGTGTTGCTGGGAGCAGAAATTACGGCAAGTTTAGGTGAACGTGGTTTCTGGGAGCAATCGAGTCAGTTACCATTGCACCACGAAGATAAACCGCAGAGCGTTGAGCCGAGCAAGAAAGAGGAAGCGTAAATGATTGCACTGATCCAACGTGTAAGTGAAGCGAGCGTGACTGTTGATGGTCACATTACCGGAGCGATAGGTAAGGGCTTATTGGTACTGCTTGGTGTCGAAAAAGGTGACGATGAAGCAAAAGCGCAAAAGTTGCGTGATAAAGTTTTAGGTTATCGCGTCTTTAGCGATGACGATGGCAAGATGAATTTAAACGTGCAGCAAGCGGGTGGCAGCGTGTTGGTGGTTTCACAATTTACCTTAGCGGCAGACACCAAAAAAGGCATGCGTCCTGGGTTTTCAAGCGGTGCTGCACCTATTGAAGCTGAACGTCTTTACGAATACTTTGTCGAACAATGTAAGGCTAAAGAAATTCAAACTGAAACAGGTATTTTTGCTGCTGATATGCAAGTGGCATTGAATAACGATGGTCCTGTGACGTTCTGGCTACAAGTTTAACATAAGCAAATACTCCAAACCGAGAATGGAAAGAGAGGGAATTCATGTTTCGACTCGTGACGCCTCAAACAGATGAGCAATTGGCGAATTATTACCATTTTCGTTGGCGAATGCTACGAGAGCCTTGGCAGATGCCAAAAGGCTCTGAGCGTGATGCGTATGATGATTTGAGTGAGCATCGTATGATCATCAATAACCGTGATCAGGTGGTGGCGATTGGGCGTTTATATTTAACGCCTGACAATGAAGGGCAAGTGCGTTTTATGGCGGTTGATCCTGAGGTGCGCCATCATGGCCTTGGCGGTTTGATTTTAATGGCGCTGGAATCGCTTGCTCGACAAGATGGTGCGAAGCGTATGGTGTGTAATGCGCGCGAAGATGCTATTCCGTTTTATTTAAAAAATGGTTTTGCCAGTGAGGGTGAGCTAAGTGATGAACGCGGTCCTGTTCGCCATCAGCAAATGCTTAAACATTTAGAGCCGCTTAATGAAGTGGTTCGCCATCCTGATTGGTGCCATGAGCTACAGACTTTGTGGCAACAGCAGATCCCGATCAGCGATAAGATGGGAATTAAAATCAACCAATATACGGGTTATCGGTTTGAAGTGAGTGCGCTATTTAACGCCAATTTAAACCCCAATGAGTTTATGTTCGCCGGGAGTATTTTCACGATGGCAACATTGGCTGGTTGGGGCTTTATTTGGTTATTGCTTAAAGAGCGTGGCTTGGAAGGTAATATCATCTTAGTCGATAGCCATATTCGTTATTCCTCTCCTGTGACTGAACGACCAAAAGCCGTCAGTACAGTGGAGAATTTACGTGGTGATATCGATCGTTTAGCTAAAGGTCGAAAAGGGCGCATCAGTGTCGATGTAAATGTTTATAGTGGCAATAATGTTGCTTCTTGTTTTACCGGTACTTACCTAATATTGCCATTACACGTTGAAAACGAATTCACTTCTCTTTGACCTGCTTGCCAACGACGCTCTAGTTGTTGGCAGTCTTCTTTTAATACCCATTCCATCTGTTGCTGTTTTGGCGTTGCTAAATCCCATTGGCTTGAGAGTGACAAGCTAAAGTGCTCATTACTGGCAAGCCAAGTGGGCACTGTAATTTTTCCTCGGTCTGCCGTGATATGCAGTGGTAACAGAGTTAATGTTTGATGATTATTAGCAAGATCACTGCTGTATTTTGGCAATACTAAGTCGAGTAAATCGCTTTTTTTACTCCATTCTGAAAACAGCTGGGTTGGCGCAATGTTATCTAGCTGAATATCTCTAAATGTTAGATCAGCTTGTCCTGAAAGACTGTAGTTAAAGCTACGCTGATTATCAGCCAGGCCGTGTGCTTTCATGGTGCCATCTATCGCACCATTTAATGGCAAGGGGAGTCGTAGCCAACGATAAATCACATTAGCTGGTACGCTGTCATTGGTTACTGATAATTGCCAAGGCTTCCCTTTTTCCGCTAATTGAATTTCTCCATCGGCAGTTAACATGCCATGATTGAATGGCAAAACAAGCTTACTGACTTTCCAATCACCATTGTGACTACTCATCTCAGCAATGGGATCGGTGAAAATGATCTGATTGATACTGGCAAACCCAAGGCTGGCTTGAATATCACCTTGCCATAGTCCCCATTTCTGGTTGTGTTTTACAACCGTATTTTTCCCTTCGATATTAATTCCTGCTAGTTGGAAAGGTAGTGTGGCATCGGTGGAAGTGAGTTGTAGGTTATTAATATCAACATTATCAATGGTGAACGTAGAAAGAGTTGATACCAACGCGAGTGCTTTCTCTTGCCAATGCGGTGGAAGTAGCCCCTTTAAACCAGACAAGGTGAGCGCTTTTAGCTTGATAGCATCAGGTGATAATGCACCATCGACACGCATATAACCCCCAAGCAATTGGGCAGAGATGCCTTGGCTAGTCATCAGTTCTGGAGTGAAGTGTAAATCGATGATTGGTTGCTCTAAGACAATATCTTGCCATTTAGCATTCGTCGCACTTACCGATAGGTGAGCATCATCTTGTTCCCAGTAGCTCTGCGGCCACGACCAATTTTCTAACGATAAATTAATGTTATCAGCAGCCCATGTCCTTTGCTCAATGCTGGTATCAAGCATGTCGGCACGCTTGATCACGATATGCTCAATAGGGGTAGCATCAATGATCCATTGCTCCCACGCTGGCAGTGGTTGTGATTGTTGCAGGTGTAATTGGGTAATAGTGATTTGATCAAGTGTGAGTTGCTGTGAGCGCTCATCATACTGGGCTTGTCCATTGAATTTTGCGCGCTGCCACTGACCAGAATAACCCGATAAGTGCCACAGTTGCTGATCCTTTTTACCATTTAAAAGCACGTTATTAAGGCTGAGATGGTGCCATGTCATTTCAGGTGCACTTAATTGAAAGACGCCATCAAACTGTTTCCACCAAGGTAAATTAGTGCTGCGATATTGCCAGTTATCAAGCTGTAGCTGAGCATGCTTGATTGTCATGTTGGCGGTGTTGAGGTTGAGATCATTTATCGCTAGGCGATCAATGGATATATCGGATAAATGTTTAAAAGCACTGAGCTGTTGTGTATCCATTTCAATGCCATTGATCACCACATTCGCAAAGATGGTTTGTTTTAAAGCAAAAGAGCGAGATGATAGCGACAATGTGATGCGTTTAGCTGACAGTAATTGAGTTTGATTTTCTGTCAGTGTTGGATTGTGCAATATGACTTCCAATGGACGCTGAATGTCGTATTGAATGTCGGTATCCGTTAATTGGTAATCCGAGAACAAGGCCAATGCATGGTTGATAATAGGCGTGGCATGGCGGGTTTGTAAGAGCGTAATGAGGGCTGCTAAAGATAGACCTGACAAAAGTAATACTGTGACAATGACTTTGGCTATCCAACGCATAATTCATCCTTGAAAACCCATAAACGATATTAAGATAATTATTATCTATTATGAGGTTGGCGCAAATAGTACAGATTGGCAAGTGGTGTCAGTTTGGTTTTCGTACAACATCATGGTGCAGTGCTAAGTAAGTAGAAAAAAGCCCCTAACAAGTAGGGGCTTGATATTGGGTTTTAATCTAATTGCGGCCCTGCTTTTACTAAAGATTCGCCTTCTGCGGTATCGGTGTACTTTTCAAAGTTTGCGATAAAGCGACTGGCTAGATCTGTTGCTTTACTTTCCCATTGCAGTGGGTCGGTATAGGTATCGCGAGGATCTAAAATTTCAGGATCGACCCCAGGTAGCGCTGTTGGTACGGTGAGGTTGAAAATCGGAATTTGCTTGGTTGGCGCAGTATCAATCGAGCCATCTAAAATCGCATCGATAATGCCACGGGTATCTTGAATCGAAATACGTTTACCTGTGCCATTCCAGCCGGTATTAACCAAGTAGGCTTCAGCGCCTGCAGCTTCCATACGTTTTACCAAAACTTCTGCGTACTGAGTTGGATGCAAGGTCAGGAATGCATTACCAAAACAGGCAGAGAAGGTTGGGGTTGGCTCGGTAATACCACGCTCAGTGCCCGCCAATTTTGCGGTAAAGCCGGATAGGAAGTGGTATTTAGTTTGCTCTGGGGTAAGTTTCGATACTGGCGGTAGCACGCCAAAAGCGTCTGCCGATAAGAAGATCACTTTATTCGCGTGACCACCTTTTGAAACCGGCTTAACGATATTATCGATATGATAGATCGGGTAAGACACTCGGGTGTTTTCTGTCTTCGAATTATCATTAAAATCGATAGATCCATCACCGCGCACCGTCACGTTTTCTAATAACGCATCACGGCGAATGGCATTGTAGATATCAGGTTCAGCTTCTTTTGAGAGGTTGATGGTTTTGGCATAACAACCACCTTCGAAGTTGAATACACCGTTATCGTCCCAGCCATGCTCATCATCACCGATCAAGGCGCGTTTAGGATCTGTTGATAGGGTGGTTTTCCCTGTGCCTGATAGACCAAAGAATATTGCAACATCACCTGTTTCACCCATGTTGGCGGAGCAGTGCATAGAGGCGATGTCTTTTAGCGGTAAGAAGTAGTTCATCATCGCGAACATACCTTTTTTCATCTCACCACCGTACCAAGTACCGCCGATCAGCTGCATTTTTTCTGAAAGGTTAAACACGGTGAAGTTTTCGGAGTTCATGCCGTGCTCTTGCCACTTAGGGTTAGTACATTTGGAGCCGTTCATTATCACGAAGTCAGGCTCAAAGGAGGCGAGCTCTGCTTCAGTTGGACGAATAAACATATTTTTGACGAAGTGTGCTTGCCAAGCTACTTCAGTGATCACACGAATACATAAACGTGTATCTGGGTTAGCGCCACAATATCCATCTACCACAAAAAGACGCTTATTAGACAGTTGTGTCGTAACGAGGGCTTTTAGATTATTCCAAGCGCTTTGGCTTAAGGCTTTATTGTCATTTTTGCCTTGATCTGACCACCATAGGGTATCTTTCGTGGTGCCATCTTTCACAATAAATTTATCTTGTGGTGAACGACCGGTGAAGATCCCTGTATCGACAGCAACGGCACCTAATTCGGTGACAATGCCTTTCTCAAACCCTTTTAGTTCTGCTTTCGTTTCTTCTTCAAACAACATTTCGTAAGAAGGATTACGAATTACATCTGTAACATTGAGTATACCGTACTGGGATAGATCCATGTTTGTTGCAACCTTATTATCGACACACATCGTGTTCATTGGCGCTCCTTGGGTAAGATGTTGTTTAACTATTAACCATGCTAGCAACCATAAAGGGCTAAATCAGGGACATTCATCATAAAATAACCATATTTAAATTAAGGTTATTGAAAATGTGATTTTGGTGTTTTTTAGTTAGTTTACAGGGCGGTTAAACGATAAAGCTAGAGGGTAGAGTTATTATTTTTGGTGAAAAAAGCAGCGGTTTTTAGTGGTTAACTTTCAGTGGATGGGAATGAAATTGATTTTTAGGTATAAAAAAACCGGCTGTTATGCCGGTTTTGTAATTATGTTTCATGCTTAATATGAAGCTAGAATTAATGTACTTGGCTGTCGTCTGCCTTCGTTGCGTTCTCACGAAGTGCTGCGATATCAATGCTGTCAAAGTCATAATCAGTACCACAGTAATCACAATGAAGTGATACTTTACCGTCTTCAGCTAAGATTTTTTCAATCTCATCTGGGTGTAGGCTGATCACTGCCGAACCACTACGCTCACGAGAGCAACCACACTCAAAAGAGACTTCTTGAGGTTCGAACACCTTCACCTCTTCTTGGTGGTATAGGCGGTACAATACATCTTGTGCAGCTAGACCAAATAGCTCTTCGTTTTTCACTGTCTCTGTGATGGTTTCTAGGTGCTCGAAGTCGCTTTCGCTACCTTGACCGTCAGGCATTACTTGAAGCAACATACCTGCCGCTTTTGGTTGACCTTCAAATTCACCGGTACGTAGCCAGATACGTGTTCTTAGCTGCTCAGAGTTTTTAAAGTATGCTTCTAAACATTCTGCAAGTGTGTCACCTTCAAGACCAACAACGCCTTGGTAACGCTCGCCTTGAGTAGGGATGATAGTGATCACCATGTAGCCTTTACCCATTAGATCATGGATAGAGCCACCTTCTTTAACATCGCCTTCCCAACGTGCAACACCACGTAGCTTCTGGTTTTGATCGCCATTGATAACCGCAAGGCTAACTGGACCATCACCTTGCACTTGCACGGTAATAGAGCCTTCGAACTTCAATGTTGCTGTAAGTAGGCTAGTTGCAACAAGTAGTTCACCCAGCAGTGTTTTTACTGGTGCAGGGTATTCTGTGCTTGAGATGATTTGTTGGTAAGTATCACCAAGCTGTACTAATTCACCACGTACTGACACGCCATCAAATAGGTAACGGTTTAAATAATCTTTAGTCATTTTCTCTTTATCTCCAGCTGTGGTGCCAACCTTGCATCATGTTCGGTATTGCATCTAAATGCGTTATAACCAGTATTTAAATGAACAGGATAAATACTCATGGTTCCAGCATTTGGCTTACTTGATATAAAGCACTTTGCTACTACCAACGAGAATTGATAAAGGCTGGCAACCTTTTATTCTGATGTGTTGATGTTTTTGAATCTCATGATGTCACGACGTTGTTTTTTATCTGGTCGTTTGATCGGACTCGGATTATCAAAAGCATTGAGTTTGCGCATTTGAGCATGGCGTTCCCGTAATTCAATACTTTGTGCTGTTTCTTGATACAGCAATTGTGCTTCCGGTGCACCACGGCGGGTATCAGAGATCTTTTCTATGATAACGGTTTTCTCATCGTTACCTTGGCGCAGTTTTATTTCTGCGCCGACTTCAACCATTTTACTTGGCTTAGAGCGTTGGCCGTTATATTGCACTTTACCACCGTCAATCATTGCACGAGCGACGGAGCGAGTTTTATAAAATCGGGCAGCCCATAGCCATTTATCAAGGCGAACCTGTTTAGGTTCTGATGTTGCTTGACCCATAACGGTTCCTTTATTTAAAGGGGCGATAAAATATCACATTGTCTTAATAGCGTCAGCTATCACTTATTTCTAATAAATGGTGATATTAATCGGGGTTTTCAATCATCCATCAGGAATTTATTACAAATAATCGTTAGTCTTTTAATTGATTTTCTTTTTTTTACAAAGAATGAATAGAAATCAAGATGTTAAAAAGAGATCATATAAAACTGACTAACTATAACCCCTGTTTATATTGGGGGGATTTATACGATACCCGATATTCGTTAAATGGATTTCCACTATGCAAGTACCTACATGGTTGCCTTCGATGACCGCAAAGCGTCCGATTTCTCAGCGCGCACTTACTCGACTACTAACGTGGCTTCTAGTGGTGATTTTAGCGTGGATTTCTGGTCGTATTATGTGGATGTTACTCGCACCGCCAGCCACGGTTGCCCCATGGCAAGCTAAGTCAGTGAATGTTAGCGCGACTGAGTCAGGGGTAAATGTTGGCAATTTATTGTCGATGAATCTATTCGGCAAATATAGTGAACAGCCAAAGCCGGTAGAAACCACTGTCAAGAAAGATGCGCCACAGACACGATTGAGCCTGAAATTGGTAGGTGTCCTTGCTAGTACGAATCCAAAGGCTGCGTTTGCAGTGATCACCAATAATGGCAAACAAAATACGTATGCTGTGAATGAAGTGATTGATGGTACGCGTGTCACATTAAAAGCAGTTTATAACGATCGAGTTATCATTAGTAACAGCGGTCGTGATGAAACTGTCATGTTAGAAGGTTTAAAATTCTCAAAACCAACAGATAACGCAAGTCATACAGCGAAAACATCTGTTCGTGCAGAATCAATGGCGACGACGGGTGATGCTGAAAAGCTTGCTGAAATTAAGAAAAAGATCTTAGCCCAACCACAAACACTCTTTAGCTATATTCGTCTTTCTCAAGTGAAAAAAGGGGATGACGTTGAGGGTTACCGAGTGAATCCAGGTAAAGATAGAGTTTTATTTGATGCAGTGGGTCTAAAGCCGAATGATTTAGCTGTTGGTATTAATGGTAATAGCCTGACTGATCCAAGCGTAATGGCAAAACTATGGGCTGAACTATCATCAGCAACAGATTTTACTTTGACGGTTGAACGTGATGGTCAAGTACATGATATCCATATAGAGCTGCAATAAAAGACAGTGCCTAGCTTGAAATAAATATGCGATAAACGCAGGAGTTTTTTGTGAAAAAATTAATGGGGAAAAGCGCCCTGTGGTTAGCTGCAAGTAGCTTACTTTGTAGCTCGGCAATGGCTGATGAGCTAAGTGCCAATTTTAAAGGGACAGACATTCAAGAGTTCATCAATATTGTTGGACGTTCGCTTCATAAGACCATCATCATCGATCCTGCGGTTCGTGGTCAGGTAAACGTACGTAGTTACGACCTATTAAATGATGAGCAATACTACCGCTTCTTCCTTAACGTACTAGAAGTGTATGGTTTTGCTGTGGTCGAGATGGAAGATGGCGTGCTGAAAGTTATTCGTGATAAAGATGCGAAAACCTCAGCGATCCCTGTGGTTGGTGCTAACGACAGTAACGTCCCAGGCGATGCCGTAGTAACTCGTGTTATTGCCGTCAAGAATGTTTCTGTTCGTGAACTTTCCCCATTACTTCGCCAGCTAAATGATAATGCAGGTGCGGGTAACGTTGTGCACTACGATCCTGCCAATATCATCATGATCACAGGCCGTGCTGCGGTAGTTAATCGCCTTGCCGATATCATTGAACGCGTTGACCGTGCTGGTAACAAAGACATTACGGTTGTTTCTCTTAACAACGCATCTGCGGCTGAAATGGTACGCATTGTTGAAGCGCTAAATAAAAGTGCTGACGCCAAATCAACACCAGAGTTTTTGATCCCGAAAGTGGTGGCTGATGAGCGTACTAACTCAGTGCTGATTTCAGGCGATCCTAAAGTGCGTGACCGCCTTAAAGCACTTATTCATAAGTTAGATAGAGAAATGGCAGCCAGCGGTAATAGCCGTGTTATCTATCTGAAATACGCCAAAGCAGAAGACATGGTCGATGTACTAAAAGGTGTCTCTGAAAATATCCAAGCAGCCAATAAGAGCAATACACCTCAAGCAGCTAAGAGTGGTTCAAGCAAAGATGAAGTGATGATTTCCGCGCATCCTGAGACAAATGCGCTGATCATTTCTGCGCCAAGTGATGTAATGAAGCGTCTAGAGTCGATTATCTCTCAACTAGATATTCGTCGTGCACAGGTTCATATCGAAGCCATGATTGTAGAAGTACAAGAAGGTGCGGGTGTGGACTTTGGCGTGCAGTGGGGCTCACAAGATGGCGGTGTGATCCAGTTTGGTAACACCAGTGCGCCAATTGGAGGCTTGTTATCTGCGCAAGAGCAAGCGAAAGATAAAACGACAACACAAAACCGCACCGATCCAAATACTGGTGAGCAATTACCGCCTATCGTGACCACACAAAGTGGTGATTTAGCACCAATGGCAGCCTTCCTTGGTGGTGTGAAAGGTGCTGCTGCGGCTATCGCATTAGGTGATTGGACTGCATTAGTAACAGCGGTGCAAGCAAACCGAAACGTAAATGTGCTTTCAACACCGAATATCACTGTGCTTGATAACCAAGAAGCTAACCTTTCGGTAGGTCAGGAAGTACCGGTTACGACAGGCTCACAAACAGGTTCAAACAACGATAATCCGTTTACCACGGTTGAGCGTAAAGATGTCGGTATTCAGCTGAAAGTGACGCCGCAAATTAACGAGGGTGACTCGGTTCAAATGAAGATTGAACAAGTCGTGTCACAAGTTGCTGATGCTAACGGTGCGGTTGATATTCGTTTTGATAAGCGTGAATTAAGCACATCAGTATTGGTAAAAGACGGCAATATGATTGCGCTGGGTGGATTGATGCAAGAGAAGACTCTTGAGTCAGAGCAGAAAGTGCCAATTTTAGGTGATATTCCTGTATTAGGTGCACTGTTCCGTTCAACCAACGATCAAACAGAAAAAACCAATCTAATGGTATTTATTCGTCCAACGATTTTACGTGATGGAATGAGTGCTGATGGTTTAACTCAGCGTAAGTACAACTACATTCGTGCCCAGCAATTATACCAAGCAGATAAAGGCATGCGTTTAATGGATGCTGATATGCCTGTACTGCCTAAGTACGGTGATGATATGGATCTGCCTGCTGAAGTGCGTGCCTTTGTTTCTCAGTTGGAGAAGCACTAATGGCTGATGGGTTTTTAGAAACAGAATCAACGGTAACGTTCCGATTACCTTTCTCTTTTGCTAAACGCCACCATGTGGTGGTGGAAGCTGCCGAGCAAGGTTGGCAACTCTATTTCAGTGGACAACTTTCTGCTGCGGTACTTGCTGAAGTCCGTCGTGTGCTTGGTTGCTGTTTTACGCCCATTGAATTAAGTGAAAGTGAGTTTGAGCAGAAGTTAACAGAAGCCTACCAACGTGATTCATCGGAAGCGCGACAGTTAATGCAAGATTTAGGCTCTGACAGTGATGACTTCTTCTCTCTTGCTGAAGAGTTGCCTGAAACAGAAGATTTATTGGAATCGGAAGACGATGCGCCCATCATTAAATTGATCAATGCCATGTTGGCTGAAGCAATTAAAGAAGGTGCATCTGATATTCATATTGAGACCTTTGAAAAAGTGCTGTCGATCCGTTTTCGTATCGACGGCATGTTACGTGAAGTACTACAACCGAGCCGTAAACTAGCGCCGTTGTTAGTATCGCGTATTAAGGTAATGGCAAAGCTTGATATTGCAGAGAAACGTATTCCACAGGATGGTCGTATTTCATTGCGTATCGGTGGTCGTGCCGTGGATGTGCGTGTATCGACCATGCCATCTTCTCACGGCGAACGTGTGGTATTACGTCTGCTTGATAAAAACGCCACCCGTCTTGATCTGCATAGCCTGGGTATGACACCCAATAACCATGCGTCGTTTAGAAAAATCATCGAACGTCCACATGGCATTATCTTGGTCACAGGCCCGACAGGTTCTGGTAAATCCACCACGCTATATGCCGGCTTGCAAGAGCTTAATAGTGCAGAGCGCAATATCTTAACGGTTGAAGATCCGATTGAATTTGATATCGATGGTATTGGGCAGACCCAAGTGAACAGCAAAGTGGATATGACGTTTGCTCGTGGCCTGCGTGCCATCCTTCGTCAAGATCCAGATGTAGTGATGATTGGTGAGATCCGTGATTTAGAAACCGCAGCAATTGCCGTTCAAGCGTCATTAACCGGTCACATGGTGTTATCAACCCTTCACACCAATACTGCGGTAGGTGCCATCACCCGTTTACGTGATATGGGGATTGAACCCTTCTTGGTGTCATCATCATTGCTTGGGGTATTGGCACAGCGTCTGGTACGTACCTTATGTTCTGATTGTCGTCAGCCTTATGAAGCCGATACCCAGCAGAAGAAACTGTTTAATCTCACGGAAGCCGATCAATTAACGCTGTATAAGCCGGGGGGTTGTGAGCACTGTAACCACAAAGGTTACCGTGGTCGTACTGGTATTCACGAGCTGTTGCTGGTGGATGAGCAAGTTCAAGAGTTGATCCATGGTGAGGCAGGCGAGCAAGCCATTGAAAAGTATGTTCGTCAAAATACGCCAAGTATTCGTGATGATGGTTTGAGTAAAGTGCGCCAAGGGATCACCACACTTGAAGAAGTGATGCGTGTAACTAAGGAGGGCTAATGGCGGCATTTGAATATAAAGCGTTAGATGCCAAAGGCCGACAGAAAAAAGGCGTCATTGAGGGTGATACCGCGCGTCAAGTGCGTCAGCAATTACGTGAAAAAGGCATGGTACCGATTGAGGTCAATCAAACCTCAGGTCAGAGCCGCAGTAAAAATACGGCGAGTAAGAAATTCACCTTAAAACGTGGCATTAGTACCAATGAATTGGCGCTGATCACTCGACAGTTAGCCACATTGGTACAAGCATCGATGCCATTAGAAGAGTGTTTAAAAGCGGTGGCAGAGCAAAATGAAAAGCCTCGTTTGAAGAATATCTTATTGGCTGTACGTTCACGGGTTGTCGAAGGTTACACCCTTGCCGATAGCATGGCAGAGTTTCCTCATATCTTCGATCAGCTGTTTCGTGCCATGGTAGCGGCAGGTGAAAAATCGGGTCACTTAGACACAATTTTAAACCGTCTAGCCGATTACACTGAAAACCGTCAGCAAATGCGCAGCAAGCTGCAACAAGCGATGATTTACCCAATCATGCTGACATTAGTTGCGGTTTCTGTGGTGGCGTTTTTGCTGGCAACCGTAGTACCTAAAATCGTTGATCAGTTTGTACAAATGGGACAACAGCTACCGACCATTACTGAGGTGTTGTTAGCGGCGAGTAACTTTGTTCAAGAATGGGGATTGATTGTGGTGTTGGTGATCGTTGCCATTATAACGTTGATCAAAACTGCTTTGAAGAAACCTAATTACCGAATGAAGTGGGATCGCGGCATTTTACGTTTGCCCGTGATTGGTAAAGTGGCGCGTGGTTTAAATACCTCACGTTTTGCACGAACCCTTTCGATTTGTACCTCGAGTGCCATTCCATTATTGGATGGAATGAAAGTGGCATCCGATGTCATGACGAACACATATGTAAATAAAAAGATTTTAGCGGCAGCAGATAACGTACGTGAAGGAGGAAGCCTTCGTGTATCGCTAGAGCAAACCAAATTGTTCCCCCCGATGATGCTACACATGATCGCTAGTGGTGAGCGAAGTGGTGAGTTAGAGCAAATGCTAACCCGCGCGGCAGATAACCAAGATCGCGATTTTGAATCGCTCGTTAATATGGCGCTTGGTGTATTTGAGCCATTATTGATTGTCGCCATGGCTGGGGTGGTAATGTTTATTGTTATCGCAACCCTGATGCCAATTATTGAACTGAACAACATGGTTGGGATGTAGTTTTACCTTGGAGGTTTTAATGCAACAAAAGCAACGTGGTTTTACCCTATTAGAAGTAATGGTGGTAATTGTTATCTTGGGCGTATTAGCAAGTTTAGTGGTACCCAATCTGTTAGGTAACAAAGAAAAAGCTGACCAACAAAAAGTGGTTACGGATATCAGTGCGCTTGAACAGTCTTTAGAAATGTACAAGTTAGATAACAGCGTCTACCCAACCACAGATCAAGGTTTAGAAGCATTGGTAACTAAGCCATCGTCTTCTCCTGAGCCTCGTAACTACCGTGACGGTGGCTACATTAAGCGTCTACCTAAAGATCCATGGGGTTATGAGTACCAATACGTAATGCCAGGTGAACACGGCCCAATTGATATTTTCAGCCTTGGTGCTGATGGTCAAGAAGGTGGTGACGGTGTGAATACAGACATCGGTAACTGGAACATGTTGGATTACAAGAATAAGTAGTAAGTAGAAAAGATGAAGCGTAGTGCAGGTTTTACTCTCATTGAGATCATGTTGGTGTTGGTGTTGCTCGCAACCAGTGCGGTTGCGGTGATCTCGACATTGCCAGATAACAAACGTGATGAAGTGAAAGAGCAAGCAGTACGCTTTCATCATCTCGCACAATTGTTGGGCGAGGATGCAATGCTTAATGGTGTGGACTACGGCATTCGTGTTGAGCCACACCAATATCACTTTGTTCAATTAACCCAAGATGGCTGGCAACCACTGGAAGGAGCAAAGTTCTATACCGATGTGAAATTAGATAAAGCCATTACCGCTAACGTTGAAATCGGTGGTGCATGGAAAGACAAAGACCGCCTTTTTAAATCAGATTCCTTATTTAAAAATGAGGACTTATTTACAAAGTCAGACGAAGAAAAGAAAAAGATAAAACCGCAAATCGTGGTGATGGCGAGTGGTGAATACACCCCCTTCACCTTAAGTTTTGAGGTTGACGGTGAAAATCAGTTTTGGCGAGTCAGTGCTGATGAGGTGGGTAACTTGGTGTTACTGAAGCCAGGTGAAACATTAGAGCAGGCAACACAACGTGAAAAGTAAGCAAGGTTTTACCTTATTAGAAGTGTTAGTGGCATTAGCCATTTTTGCGGTTGCAGCCCTCAGTATTATGAAAGCAGTCAGTCAGCACATTAACACCTTAGGTTATTTAGAAGAGAAAACCTTTGCCGCAATGGTAGCGGATAATGAATTAGCGCAATTGCATTTGAGTGGTCAGTACCCAAGTTCAAGTAAGACTGGTAAGTCGATGATGGCAGGGCGTGAGTGGTATTGGACTGTAAAAAGCGTGAAAACTCAGCAAGCATTATTGAAACAAATCGAGATCTCAGTGGCGAGTGATCCACAACGCGAACATTCAGTCATAACGGTAAAAACCTATGTCGCAAATTAATCATCGTTCTCAACAAGGGTTTACCTTACTTGAAGTGCTGGTGGCGATTGCGGTGTTTGCCATGTTGAGTCTCTCTGCGTATCAAGTGATGAATAACGTGATGCGCAGTGATGCCCAATCACAAGATCACAATCAACGACTGAAAGA
Organism: Photobacterium lucens; assembly: GCF_009873615.1. GTDB lineage: Bacteria > Pseudomonadota > Gammaproteobacteria > Enterobacterales > Vibrionaceae > Photobacterium > Photobacterium lucens. Next base: position 14,395 of record NZ_SSMG01000127.1, on the reverse strand, counting down.
TATTCAACGCGCTACCATTATGATGGATAACGATTTTCGTCAAATCGTTGCTCGAAAAAGTCGTTTAGATGGTGAGCCGCCAAGTAATAAGCTACTTCAAGCTAGTGAATACTTACTTGATTCCAGCAGTGAAGGGATCATGTTTATTCGCTCTGGTTGGCAGAACCCACAGGCGATGTTTCCACGTGGCGACATTACCCGTGTTGGCTATCGTATCGAAGACGATAAGTTAGAGCGAGTATGGTTCCGCTACCCCGATACAGTGGTTGGTGAAAAACCATTAGTGAGAGTGCTGTTAACTGGCGTAACTGAACTTAAATTTGAGTTTTATTACGACAAGAAATGGCATGAGAAGTGGAATAAAGAAAATACCTTGCCTGAAGGCATTAAAGTCATCATGACGTTAAAAGATTTGGGTGACATTGAGCGAATTTACCTTGTTCCAAGCTCGGCATTACCGAAAGAGTCGGAGCAAGAGCAATGATGAAGAAACAACGTGGTGTTGCACTGATTGTGGTGCTGTTGCTAGTAGCAATGATGAGCTTGATTGCGGTGCAAATGACAGGTCGCCTGCAGCATAACTTTCATCGTGTTGAAAACCAGATTCAACATCAGCAAGCCTACTGGTATAGCTTAGGGGTAGAGGCACTTGCTGCTAAAGGGTTAGCGCTGACTTTCAAAGACAGCAAGATCATTGATTTAACCCAGCCATGGGCGATTGAAGATAAAACCTATCCGTTAGATGGCGCTGTTGTCACAGGTAGCATGACGGACAAACAAGCGTGTTTTAACATCAATGCATTAGGTGCGGTAAAGCCAGTAGCTGATGGTAGTAAAAAACCGTTTTTGGTGACGTACTTTCAAAACGTGATGATCGACAGTGGTGTTGATGATTATCAGGCGGAAGAAATTGCAGATTCAAGTTGGGAGTTTATTGACGAAAACTCAACGGTGCAATCAAGTTATGGTGGTGAAGATAGCACCTATGAAGGTTTTCAACCGGCTTACTTACCGCCTAACGGTTGGCTCGCTGATCGCAGTGAGTTACGTGCGATTAATGGCGTTAGTGCTGATATTTATAATCAAATAAAAGGCTTAGTCTGTGCTCTGCCAACCAAGGAATTTAAGCTTAACGTTAATACTATTACAGAGAAGCAAGCGGTATTGCTCTCAGCCTTATTTTCGCCAGAGCTGTCATTAGATCAGGCGCAGAAAATCATTAAAGATCGTGATGCGCGCAGTAAAGGCTGGGATAGCGTCGAAGACTTTATGAAGGTGCTACCGCAAGTCGATTCAAAAGAATCGGCTGATCAAAAGAAAAAAGAACAATATTTAACAGTAAGCAGTAACTATTTTTCATTAGATGCTGAGATACAAATAGATCGTGCCCGACTTCGTGCGGTGACGCTATTTAAACGAGATGATAATAACAAGGTGACGGTAGTGCGTCGCCATTATGGAGGAATCCGTGAGCGAATTTCTGACGATAAGGCTCAGTAGTCGGCCTGAGATGCCGGCACAATGGCTGGTCTGGTCGCCACAACAGAATGAGGTGATAGCATCTGGCCAATTGGCTGATATCACTCAATTAGATCAGTTAGTGGAATATGCGGGTTCTCGTCCAGTTTATGGTTTAGTCCCAACCAGTGAAATGCTATTAACCCAAGTCACTATTCCTGCAGGCAGTAGCCGCCAATTGACCGCCGTTTTACCTTATCTCTTAGAAGAAGAATTGGCGCAGGATGTGGACAACTTGCATGTGCAGCTGTTACGCCGTGAAGAAGACGTAGCAACGGTTGCCATTATTGAACATGAAAAGATGGAGCAATGGCTGGCTGCGTTTAAAGAGCGTGGCTTTGAGCTGAAAAAATTATTGCCTGATTGTTTATGTTTACCGTTATTCGATAATGGCTATAGTGCTGCTGAAATCGAAGGGCAATGGTTGATCCGTCAATCGGAAGTTATGGGTATTTGTGCAGAGACAAGCTGGTTAGATGCGTGGATCAGTGCACAAAAAGCGCCAACAGTATTGGCAACTGCAGAAGAAGACGATGAAGAATCCGAAGAGACTGAGTCCGAAGCGATTGAATCTGCCTCTTCAGAGTTAACTGCGCCACCGAGCCAAGTGGTTGTGTACCACTATACACCAGCACCAGAGGGGATCAGTGGACGTTGGCAAGCGCAAACTCCTGAGCTTGTGATGCAATTATTAGCGCAAGGTGCGGCAGAGAGTAAAGTTAACTTACTTTCAGGGCCTTACAAACCACAAGCGGCTTGGCGTAAACATTTAAGACCGTGGCGTAAAGTGGCGATTGCAGCGAGCTTAGTCTTAGCTGCAATGGTAGGCCAACATGTGATGGAGTTGCAGCAATTAGAGCAACAAGCGAAAGTGTACCGCACTGAGAGTGAACGTATCTTCCGCCAAGTGTTGCCGCAGTTTAAGCGTATTCCATCGCAGAGCTACCTGAAAAACCAGATGAATGCAGCACTGAAAAGTTTAGGTGGTAAAGGTTCAGACAGTGGTATTTTAATGTGGTTAGGTGAGCTTAAGCCTGCGTTCTCACAAGTGCCAAGCGTGAAGGTTGTAAACCTTAAATACGATCAAAATCGTGGAGAATTGCGCTTACAAGCAACTGCACCTGATTTCCAAGACTTTGAGAAATTACGCAGCGTGTTAACGAAAGAGTTTAACGTCGAGCAAGGTCAGCTAAGTAAAGAAGGTGGCTTAGTGAGCGGTGCCGTCGTGCTAAGGAGAAAAGCATAATGGCAGAGATCAAGTCATGGTGGAAAGCCCTGAGTCAGCGTGAGCAATACCTGATGCTTGGTGCTGGTGGAGCATTATTGCTCGCAATCTTGTATTGGGGTTTCTGGCAGCCATTAAATCAACGTACTGAGATGGCGCAAAGTCGTATCCAAAGTGAGCGTCAGCTTTTGTCGTGGGTAGAAGATAAAGCCAATAAAATTAACGCTTATAAGCGTGCTGGCGGTACGGTTAATGTCAGCGATAAAGGGCTTAACCAGGTGGTGAATGAAACCACTGAGCGCTTTAAAATTGAAGTGATCCGTATGCAACCGCGTAATGATGCAATTCAAGTGTGGGTAAAACCTGTTCCTTTTAATGCACTACTGAATTGGTTGTCTTACCTGCAAGATAACTTTGGTATTGAAACCCAATTTATTGATATTTCAAAAACCGATCAAAACGGCATGGTTGAAGTGAATCGCTTACAGTTAGGACGAGGTTAAGAGTGAAATTTAAACTCGCTATTGGCACAACATTTGGTTTGGTATTTATTGCCAGTGCGATTGCACACGTACCTGCAAACTGGGCGTGGCAACAAGCACCAAAAGTGGCTGGATTATCACTAACAGGTATTAAAGGGACGGTGTGGCAAGGCTCGGCTAGTCATTTGGTTTGGCAAAATCAAAACTTAGGTCAAGTGTCATGGGATATGTCTGTAGGTAGCCTGTTTACGGGCAAAGCGGCTTTTAATGTGCGTTTTGGTCAAGGCAGTGATATGCAATTACAAGGCAGTGGTACTGTGGGTTACAGTATGGCAGGGCCTTTTGCGAAAAAGCTATTGGTATCCGTGCCAGTAGCAAATGCAATGAAGTATGCTAACGCTGCTGTACCTGTAACACTTACGGGTAACTTAGAGTTAACGGTTCGTGACTATGTTTATACTGCGCCATATTGTAAAACGTTAAATGCGACGTTGGCATGGGCAGAAGGTAGTGCATCGTCACCAATGGGCAATATCAATCCTGGACCCGTTTTTGCTGATCTCAGTTGTCAGGAAGGTGCAATTGCAGCAAAAGCAGCGCAGTCATCTGCAGATGTTAGCAGTGATTGGCAAGCTCACCTTGCTAAGAATAACAGCTATACCTTATCAGGCTGGTTTAAGCCGGGAGCGACGTTCCCTGAGCAATTATCTCAGCAATTAAAATGGTTAGGTGAGCCTGACTCTAAAGGGCAATACAAGATCAATTACTCCGGTCGCTTGTGATCATAACATCGCATTTATGTGCATTATGTAGTGGTTATTAATCACAAAGTTCATAGTAAGAGGCAGTCTATTTAGGCTGCCTCTTTATTTATGGCGACGTTTAGCTTTTAATGAAGCTTAGAGATAAAACAATATTCTTATTCGCGATAACTGAAATAGGGCTTTAAGATGGCGACAAGTAAAGAGAAACCTCAGATCTTATCTGCTGAGGTTGTAGCGCAATCTCGACTGTTTAAAATCGAATCGTTGGATTTACGGTTTTCAAATGGGGTTGAGCGAACTTACGAAAGAATGAAGCCAAGTGGTCGTCATGCGGTGCTTATTGTTCCCGTCACAGCGCAAGGTGACTTATTGTTGATCCGTGAGTACTCAGCAGGTACTGAGCGTTATGAGCTTGGTTTTCCTAAAGGACTCATTGATCAAGGTGAAACACCGATTGAAGCGGCAAATCGCGAATTGAAAGAAGAGATCGGTTTTGGTGCGAACAAGCTTCAGCCATTAAAAGAAGTGGTCTTAGCACCATCGTATTTCTCTAGCCGCATGACATTATTTTTAGCGCAAGATCTGTATCCAGAAAAACTGGAAGGAGACGAGCCTGAGCCGTTAGACATTGTTCGTTGGCCATTAGCCCAAGCGGAAGAGCTAGTTACCCATGTTGATTTTGCTGAAGCTCGCAGCATTACCGCATTGTTTTTAGCGTTAAAGCAATTAGCTCGAGAGGAGTAAGGTATGGCGTATTCTCATTTACTGCCTGATGTGATTGATATAGCTCGTGCATCAGGACAGATTATTTTAGATATCTACCAGCGTGGTCAGTTTGAGAAACAGATCAAAGACGATAATACGCCAGTCACCAGTGCCGATATTGCTGCGCATAAATTAGTGATGAAGCGCTTAACAGAGTTAACGCCAGATATTCCTGTGTTATCGGAAGAAGATGCTGGGGTACCTTTAGCGGAGCGTAGCCAATGGAAACGTTATTGGTTAGTTGATCCGCTTGATGGTACCCAAGAGTTCATTGCGGGTAGTGGTGACTTTGCGACAATCATTGCCTTGGTAGAAGACAATCGCCCAGTGATGGGGGTGGTGTATGCGCCAGTCTCTGGTGTGTCGTACTACGCTTATGCCGATAAAGGAGCATATAAGATCAGCGCAGAAGGTGAGACGGTAAAACTGGCGACCCACCATCATGAAGAAAATACCAAATCTATCGTGGTGGCGATCAGCCGTCGACAAGACATTAGCTCAATTACCTCACGCTTAGATCCAAGCTATAACTATGAGCTGGTGCCATTAGGCTCTGCTGCTTTGAAATCTTGCCTAGTGGCAGAAGGCGCAGTGGATTGTTACTTACGCTTAGGGCCAACAGGAGAGTGGGATACCGCAGCAACGCAATGTATTGTGGAAGAAGCGGGTGGTCGTATTCTTAATACTCATTTAACCCCGTTGTCTTACAACGAGCGTAATACGTTAGAGAATCCAAACTTTATTACCTTAGGTGATGAAGGCTTACCATGGGCTGAGATCTTAGAGCCCGATGATCGCATGATGAATGCCGATTAAAGAAAACAAAAAACGGAGCGACATCGCTCCGTTTTTTATTATCTGCTATTAAACTCGCCGTTATTAAAATAAGCGGTTTAAGCCGTTAAGGGCTGCGACACGGTAGGCTTCTGCCATGGTTGGATAATTAAAGGTAGTATTAACGAAGTAATCAATGGTATTGCCTTCGCCTTTTTGCTCCATGATCGCTTGTCCGATATGAATGATTTCTGCGGCACGTTCACCAAAGCAGTGAATACCTAAGATCTCTTTGGTTTCTCGGTGGAATAAAATTTTCAAGCTCCCCACTTCTGTGCCGGCAATTTGCGCACGGGCGAGATGCTTAAACTGAGAACGTCCCACTTCATACGGAATTTTCTCTGCGGTTAATTGCTGTTCGGTTTTACCCACAGAGCTGATCTCTGGAATGGTATAAATGCCTGTTGGGATATGATCAATTAACTGACCTTGTGCTTGTCCTGTACTGATCGCTTGGGCAACAAATCGCCCTTGATCATAAGCGGCACTGGCAAGGCTTGGGTAACCAATCACATCACCCACCGCATAAACATGATCGACATCGGTTTGATAACTACGGTTTACTTTTAGTTGCCCGCGAGAGTCAGGTGTTAGGCCAACATGCTCTAAGCCGAGTTTATCAGTATTACCGGTTCGACCGTTCGCATAGAGCAAGCAATCGGCACGCATCTTCTTACCGGATTGAAAATGTAAGATCACACCGTCATCTGTGCCTTCAATATGCTCGAAAATCTCATCATTGCGGATCATCGCGCCATTGTTCCATAAGTGATAAGACAGCGAGTCGGAGATTTCATTATCAAGAAACTCAAGCAGGCGTTGACGGGTGTTAATTAAATCAACTTTTACTCCTAATCCTCGGAAGATAGAAGCATATTCACAGCCAATCACCCCCGCACCATAGATAATAATATGACGAGGATCGTGCGCTAAACGTAAGATGGAGTCACTGTCGTAGATACGTGAATGATCGAAATCAACGCCTTCAGGATGGTATGGACGAGATCCTGTAGCGATAATGAACTTATCAGCACTGTAATGCTCTAGACTGCCGTCAGTCGTAGTTACAGCGACTTCATGGCTAGCAATAAAGCGGGCTTCGCCATGAATGATCTGACACTGGTTGCGATCATAAAATCCCTGACGCATACGTGTTTGCTTATTCACTACCACTTCAGCATGCCCCAGAATTTGGCTAAAAGTACTATGCAGCGTGGAGTTGTTTTTGCAGTACAGTGGGTTTTGGTTAAATTCAATAATACGACTGACTGCATGACGCAGCGCTTTTGATGGGATGGTGCCCCAGTGAGTACAGCCGCCACCGACACTGTCTTCGCGTTCAATGATAGCGACGTTGAAACCTGCCTTGGTTAGTCCCATTGCCGCCCCTTCACCACCAGGGCCACTACCAATAATAATCACATCGAAATGACTGTTATTACTGTACTGCGTATCCGTCATCGTACTATTCCTATTTGGGTTGGTAACATTTTTGCATCGTAAGTGTAACGATTTGTAATCAATAGGAGAATCAATAGATAGTCAGAGCTAGTGAGGGATCACGCTCTATTGCTTGTTGAACGTTATCAATGCCCGTGTTGGTACCCAGTTTTATCGTGATAGATTGTGAAGTCGATGATTAAATGATGTTAATCTAGCTTTGCGTGATGGGCTATGAGTCAGTACTATATGGCTTTTCTAACGCTGTTTATCCTTATGCAGCGTATGATGGTAAGAAAATAACAGAGAATCAGATGTCCATGGGGATCAGGGCTCAACAGAAAGAAAAAACTCGTCGTTCACTGATTGATGCTGCGTTTAGTCAGCTTAGTGCCGATAGAAGTTTTTCTAATTTAAGTTTACGAGAAGTGGCTCGTGAAGCTGGGATTGCCCCTACGTCGTTTTATCGTCATTTTAAAGACATGGATGAGTTAGGCTTAACAATGGTGGATGAGGGTGGTTTGATCCTTCGCCAGTTAATGCGACAAGCTCGCCAACGTATTGCAACAGAAGGTAGTGTGATCCGTACCTCTGTTGAGACGTTTATGGAGTTTATCGAAAGTAGCCCTAACGTCTTTCGTCTACTATTACGTGAACGTTCCGGGACATCGACAGCATTTCGTGCCGCAGTGGCTCGTGAAATACAACATTTTGTCGCTGAACTAACCGAGTATCTTGAGGCCAAAACTGGGGTAACGCATGAAGAAGCGTATACCCAAGCAGAGGCATCTGTAACACTCGTCTTTAGCTCAGGGGCAGAAGCGTTAGATCTCGATAGCCATGCTCGTGCTGAGCATGCTGAAAGATTGATCATGCAATTAAGAATGATTGCAAAGGGTGCTTACTGGTACCGAAAAGAGCGTGAGCGTCGTGAGCTCAGGCAAAAACTATAACCTTATTTCGATTTTGTGGTGAAGGATATGGACAAGCAACAAGTTAAATCAGAGCGTAAAACTTTAGTTCTATCATTACTTGCTGGTGTGTGCGGTTACGCAACATGGTCAGTACTAACATCAAGCAGCGTGGCGTTTTCTATCTTCCCAGTGCTTGCTTTTGTGTTAGCCGTTTACTGTTTATACCAAGAATACTTACGTAAGCCGATGACGGAAGGCACGCCTGCGATTGCGACTGCGTGTTTCTTTGTGGGGGCATTTGGCTACTCTGCTTTCTTACGTGCAGCAATGCCGGAGATGGGCTCTAACTTCCTACCATTGATGATTGCGTTAGCATTACTATTTTGGGTTAGCTACAAAATGGGCATCATGGATAAAAAAGCGAAGCCTGAAGTGGAAGCAAAATAATCTTTAGTACGATAAAAAGTATGTAAGAAAAAAGGCGCATTCAGCGCCTTTTTTATTCTCTGCAAGATGCGACTTATTTACGCTCTAGCAATACACCCGCTTCCATGTGGTGGGTATATGGGAACTGATCAAATAGGGCAAAACGTGTAATACGGTGTGTTTCACCAAGAATATCTAAGTTTTCTTTTAGTGTTTCAGGGTTACACGAGATGTACATGATGCGATCATAACCTTGCACCATACGGCAGGTGCCTTCATCCATGCCAGATCGCGGTGGATCAACAAAGATCGTGTTGCAGTTGTAGCTCTGAAGATCCACATTTTGATCTTTCAAACGGCGAAATTCACGCTTGCCTTCCATTGCATCAGTAAAATCTTCCGCTGACATACGAATGATTTGCACGTTATCAATATTGTTCACAGCAATGTTGTATTGCGCAGAATCAACCGATGGCTTTGCAAGTTCGGTAGCTAGAACGCGTTCGAAGTTTTGTGCAAGAGCGAGAGAGAAGTTACCGTTACCACAGTAAAGCTCTAATAGATCGCCTTCACTGTCTTGAGTACAGTCTACTGCCCATTCAAGCATCTTCTGCGCTACTTCACCGTTAGGTTGGGTAAAGCTGTTCTCTACTTGCTTGTAAGTTAATGTGCGATCGTTAACTTTTAACTGTTCAATCACGTAGTCTTGATCAAGTACGATTTTCATCTTACGTGCACGACCAATGATGTTTAGCTTAAAGCCTTCATCGTTTAAGCGTTGCTTTAATTGCTTCGCTTCTGCTGTCCATTCATCATCTAGCTGACGGTGGTAAAGCATAGATACTAAGATCTCACCGCTTAGGGTAGATAGGAAATCAACTTGGAAAAGCTTGTGACGTAGTGCTTTGATAGGTTTGATCGCATCCACTAACATTGGCATTAAGTCATTGATCAAACGGCTTGCTGCAGGGAATTGATCAACACGGTATTTTTCACGTGTTTCTTGGTTGAACATGATGTAGAAAAGATCTTCACCTTCATGCCAAACACGGAATTCTGCACGCATGCGGTAATGCTCTGCAGGGGAGGCAAACACCTCGAGTTCAGGAGTATCAAAATCAGCGAAAATGTTTTGAATACGCTCTGCCTTTTCATCCAACTGTTGCTGGTAATCAGCGGTGTTAAGGATGGTAGATGTCATAGTGTATGCCTCGACTGCTCAAAATAAGAGCGCAGATTTTATTGTATTGCCCCGTGATGTCCAGTGTTACGCCAAGAAAAAGTCTTTATCGCGTAATTTATTTATAACTAATAGCAAAGAAAGCTAGACATAAAACGCTTACATCTCTAGCATTTGCGCTGCGCTGGTTAACCAGGATGGTACGGGAATACGGTGAAAATCCGTAACTGACGCGCAGCGGTAATAGAGAACGAACGCACATGGATGTCCTCCAAACACTGTTTTAACTGCATGATCAATATAGGATGTTGATCCAAGTGTAGTTGAGATGGGAAGTTGATGCCTAGGCGACCTTATCGGTCATGCTCTTAAGTCCGAATACCAACCAGCGGTAAAGCACTTTTGCTTTGTTATAAACGCGACTTAGGATTCTAAAATGAAAAAAACACTTTTGGCACTGGCGGTGACGTCGGTGTATTTCCCATCCTTTTCTTCCATTGCAGCAGACGATAAAACCCAAGCTGATGATGTTATGGTCGTTACGGCTAACCGTTTTGAGCAGCCTATTACTTCCGTTCTAGCCCCTTTTAATGTCGTTACTCGTCAAGACATTGATAAAGTACAAGCGAAAACACTGACCGAAGTGATCAGCTTATTACCGGGTGTGCAAGTGACTCAAAATGGTGGTCGAGGACAACTGGCCAGCATCATGGTGCGTGGTACTAATTCTGATCAAGTATTGGTACTGGTCGATGGTATTCGTATGGCACGCGCGGCAAAAGGGGCGGTGGATTTTAACCAAATTCCACTGACACAAGTCGAGCGTATTGAATTTACCCGTGGTGCACGTGCCGCACTTTATGGTTCAGAAGCTATTGGTGGTGTGATCAATATTATTACGCTGGCTGACGTAGATACTCCTTCAAAAACCAAACTGAATGTGGGCATTGGTAGTCATAATTACCAAGAAGCAAGTGCATCAGGGGCATATAAAGTCGGTGATAATGGCTTACTACAGTTAGCTGCCGGCTATGAAGATGATGAAGGCTATAACGTTAAACCACAACCTGGTATCAATGATGGCGATAAGCATGGTTTTGGTAGCCGTAATGCGATGATTGCTTATCATCAGCGCTTTAGCGACACCTTGAAAGGTTTTGTCGCAACACGTTGGTATAAAAACCAATATCAATACGATAGCTCATACGTTGATTTCTCCACTGGTGAGCCAGTACACCAATACATGCAATCTGAACCTGAGCTATTTGATTACAGCGCAGGATTGGATCTTGATTTAGGTCGATACCAATCAAAGATTATTGCCGATTACCAACATCAAACGAATTACGATTACAACAAAGCAGCGACAACGACACCGGTTATCGCAAGCCAAGATGAGAAATTCACGCAACGTAATCTACAGTGGAATAACCATTTTACCGTTAACGATAATCTACAGTTAGTGGGTGGGGTTGATTGGCGCAAAGAGTCTTGGAAAGACAAGTTATCGACGGATGCATTTAGCCGTAATAATACAGGTGTCTACGGTATTGGTTTAGTGAACGTTAACGACTTTTCACTAGAATCAAGCTTGCGCTTAGATGATAACCAGCAATACGGTTCACAGTTTACTTATAACGTGGCTGGTGGTTGGTACATCACGGATGAAGTACAATTACGCACCTCATATGGCACCGCATTTAAAGCACCTAACTTATACCAGCTATATTCGCCTTCTTATGGTACTGACACGTTAAGCCCTGAAAAATCAAAGAATGCTGAAATTGCCGTTGAAGCGAATTACAGTCTGATTGATTTAGCCGTAACGGGTTACCGTATGGAAATTGATAACCTGATTGGCTTTAATAACACGTCTTGGAAGTACTATAACGAACCAGGAAAGAGCAAGATCAAAGGTATTGAGGTGGAAGCCGACTTTGATACCGGCTTTTTATCGCATCAGCTAAACTTTGACTTTAAAGATCCGCGTAATAGTAAAGGTGAACGTTTAGATCGCCGTGAGAAGTTCTCATTTAAGTGGGTTGGAACAGCAAGCTTTGGCGATCTTGATAGTGCGCTGACTTACCAATACCACGGTAAACGACCTGATCAATATGGTCCAACAGGTGAATTGCCTGCTTACGACACATGGGATCTAGCGCTGACTTACTGGTTACAGCCGAAGTTAGCACTCAAAGGTCGTGTTGCGAACTTACTGGATGAGCAATACGAGACGGCTGGTGGTTATGAAATGCCGGGACGTACTTACTATACGAGCATCAATTACCAATTTTAATCTGTGAATATTTAAGACAAAGACCGCTTCAATAGCGGTCTTTTTTATGATGAAAAAAATAAATGTAATTATCAGTTGGTCGTCAGGTAAAGATGCGGCATTAACTTTATGGCGCTTACTCAATGATCCTCACTATAACGTCGTCGGGCTTTATACAACGTACGTCGGTGAGGAAGTTCCTTTTCAGGCCACTCCGATTGACGTGTTAAAAGAGCAAGCCAGGCTTATTGGCTTACCTTTGATCCTAATTGAGCTACCACAAGTGTTTCCTTCCAATGAGGTATATCAACAAACAGTGATCAATGGATTAAAAGCCAGTGGATTAAATATTCAGGCTGTCGCCTTTAGGGATATGTTCTGTAACGGTATTGCGGATTATCGAAAACAATATATAGAGCCAGAAGGGTGGCAATGTGTATTCCCGCTAATGGGAGAATCTAGCCATAAGTTAGCAACAGAGATGATCACAATTGGTATTAAAACCAAACTTGTGACAGTTGATACTAGCCAGTGTGGGGCTCAGTATTGTGGTCGATGGTTTGATCAAGAGTTACTTGAAGAATTGCCTGCTTATATTGATCCGTGTGGCGAGAATGGCGAGTTTCATTCCTTAGTGATGAATGCTCCTTATTTTCAAGCACCACTTGAGGTTGAATGGCAGGGAATAGATAAAACCGAACGATTTTATTATCAGCGCTATCAGTTAAGTGACAGGACAGTTTGCTCTGACTAGAGTTAGCAGTATCATGATAGGGAGTAATGTTCATTAGGTATGGTACGTGTGAAAAAGATTGTTATTTTTGATTCTGGTGTAGGTGGTTTATCTGTTTATAAAGAAATCTACGATCTTTTACCGCAAGTACAATATATCTACGCATTTGATAATGCCGCATTTCCGTATGGCGAATTACCTGATGACGTTTTAATTGAGCGAACCAATTACATTGTATCCACATTGGTAGAACAGTATCAGGCAGATCTAGTGGTTATAGCTTGTAATACGGCAAGTACCATTGTTCTTCCTACTTTGCGCAAATATCTTACCATCCCTGTTGTTGGTGTAGTTCCAGCCATAAAACCTGCTGCTAAGTTAAGCCAAACCAAAGTGATTGGTTTATTGGCAACACCAGCTACCGTTAAGCGTAGCTATACACAGCAGTTAATCTCCCAATTTGCTAGCGATTGTGAAGTGAAAATGATCGGCTCTACGCGTTTGGTAGAAATGGCTGAGCAAAAACTACGTGGTGAAGCAATCTCACTGGATGAGTTAAGTGAGATATTAGCGCCGTGGCAACAGCAAGTAGATAGTATCATTTTAGGGTGCACTCATTTCCCACTAATCAAAGATGAGATACAAGCTGTTTTAAATAATGATGTCCATATAGTCGATTCAGGAAAAGCTATTGCCAACCGTGTAGCTTCATTACTAGAGCTTACGGATGAAGAAGGGATGCACAGAGATACACAGGTTGAGAACGCTACATACAGTAGCGCCGTTACACAAAGTGTAACGGCGCTGAACAAGAGTTTAAAAGCAATGCACCTTGGTACTATTCAGTTTCTACAGTATCCGTATTCTTAGGTTCATTAGCTTCGCGTACTTTCAGTGTACGTTGGCCATACTCTTTATTGTTTAATTGCTCGATTGCGCCGTCAGCATCTGCGCTATTCATTACCACAAAGCCAAACCCTCTACGTTTACCTGTACGCTTATCTTTCATTAGGCGTACAGCGAAAACATCACCGTGTTCAGCAAATAAGTTTTTAACGTCTGTCTCATTAGCACGATAAGGAAGGTTGCCGACATAAAGTGTTTTGCTGCTTTGAGAAGTTTCTGTTTCTGTCATTGAAGGTTTTTTAGCGTTTTGCATAAAGTTAAGTGCTAATCCAGTCAGTACAGCACCTAAAGCAAAGCTAATAGAGGATGGGATATGAATAAAGCTAAAGATTAAGGCACCGATAATAGCAATGGCTACAGCGGTTATTATGGTTTGGTTATTTGATTTCATATTTAATTAAGCTACATCGTCAAATGGAAGGAGAATGCGTTATTGTTTCTTTTAACATCGAACTCACAATGATATTACTTTCATTGAGTTGTAATTACTAGCGGGTGAACAACCAGTGGAGCAAATGTTGTAATTACAAGCATATCAATCACATTAGATGAAATAACAATCAAATACATTCTTTTTTTAAAAAAACACTTGTCAGAGTGATCGAAGTCTCTATAATGCCGCTCCATCGAAACGGAGCGCGAACAAACAAATGATCGAGTTCAAAGTTTTCGAGATGACAATTTCGCATCGTGATTAAATCTTTGGGATAGCCAAAGGTAGTCAAGAATAAGTTTTAAAGTTAAAAATTATTCTTGACTATAGTTAAAGGTTGAGTATAATGCGCAGCCCTAACCAATACGAAGTGTTGAGTAGTCAACGTTCTTTAACAATTTGACCATGCAATCTGTGTGGGCGCTCGTTGAATGATTAGTCAAAAAGATTTATCAATGATACTAGTGACCAATTGATACGTAAGTATCAGCACAGTCAAT
>NZ_SSMG01000126.1 GCF_009873615.1 Photobacterium lucens | reverse complement strand
ATATATAAATATCTTAACAACTATTTTTGAAAGATAGATGTGAACTCACGCTTCATTGGTGGGTTCTGACGTGCTTTTTTAAGTTGCTTACACATATCTTTCACACAGTTATGAAGAACTTTGTCTAATGCAGCTGCTTTGTATTCTGCTTGTGCTTCTGCATCCATATCTTCAGGGAAAGTCGTGTCTTGCATTTCACTTAGGAAATCTACACCTGAGTAGCTTTGGCTTAGTGCAACTAACGCATGAAACTGTTCAAAGTTATCAAGTACGTTTTGCGCACTTGCTGGTAGTGAATTCCATGCTTCACGTGTGCTTGGCTCAGAAACCTTGTACACGTTTACCAACATATCGATAAGCTCAGCTGGTACTTTTTCAACTTTAATAACTTGGCGAAGTTCTGGAGAACAGTCTTCTAGTGTAAAGGTTACTTCTTCAACGATTTGCTCGTCTTTATTGTTCATCTCAGACATGGCTTTTTCCTACAGCATAAGTTTAAGGAGAGGAATCCTATATTTCTAACGTCAAATGTCAATATATCATGTAGAAAACAGTTATAAATGGACGTTTCATATCAATGTGATGATTGTCGCACCATGCTTATTAAGCTAGCTTTTATATAAATGATTGACCAGACTTACGGAAAAATATTATTAGGCATGTAAAATGCTTAATAAACCTTACTTATAAATACCCAAAAGGTATCTAAATGGACCCGATGCACATTCTACTTGTTGATGATGTTCTTTCTGAAAGGTTACATCTAGAACTAAGATTAAAAAAATTTGGTCATGTAGTTAAAGCTGTATCATCAGGCCAGGATGCCCTTAATTGTTATGCGACATTTGATCCTGATCTTGTCTTGTTAGATATCTGTATGCCGGATATGCAAGGCACAGAGCTTGCACAAAGTATTCGAGAGCGTTTTACCGAGTGGGTACCTATTATCTTTTTAAGTGGTCATTCTGAGCCTGAGCTGATTGTAGAAGCTATCGATAAAGGTGGGGACGATTATCTAACAAAGCCTGTAAATGGCATGGTGTTATCAGCGAAATTAAAGGCGATGCAACGTATTTCTGCAATGAGAAGGAAATTGCAACAAACGTCGTTGCAACTACAGAAAGCCAATGAACTTTTGTATCAGCAAGTCAATGAAGATGGTTTAACAGCGTTGGCTAATCGACGTTATTTGGATCAAAAGCTAACAGAATTTGTCGCATTACATGGTCGAAACGGGCAACCACTGACAATGATCATGCTTGATGTTGATCACTTTAAGCCTTTCAACGATCACTATGGTCATATTGAAGGGGATAACTGCCTAAAACTATTAGCTGCGACATTAAAGAAAAATTTCAGCCGAGCCGGTGAGATTTGCGCTCGTTATGGCGGTGAAGAGTTTGTCATTTTGCTAAGCAGTTGCAATAGCATGCAAGCAAAGAAAGAGTGTGAGCGTTTAAAGCAAGCTATTGCTTCATTGAACATCGAACATAACTTTTCTCAAACATCATCAAGTGTCACTGTTAGCCAAGGTGCAATAACATGGATACCTACGGGATTAGAAAGTATCGAAAATCTATATCAAGAAGTGGATAAGCTGTTATACCAAGCGAAAGCAAATGGCAGAGATCAATATATTACCGCAGATTACTTGAGTATACCCGTTGATCAAAGTGAAAATTAATATTGATAACACGTAGGTAAGTTGTTGTTTAAAAAGCCATCAAACTGCATTTTAAGTGCTTGCTGTGTTATCAGAACGTGTTATGTTCTTAACAACAATAATGAGTAACATTCCTAGCAAGTGTAATGACACTGCTTATTATTTTATTTGGTGAGTTAGAAAGGGTGAAGGACGGTCATGGAAATTAATTTGACACAAAATCAAGCGCGTGTGATTGGCTGTATGCTTGAAAAAGAAATCACAACTCCAGATCAATACCCGTTGACATTAAATGCATTAACAACGGCATGTAACCAAAAAAGTAGCCGTGAACCAGTAATGTCACTTGATGAAGCCACAGTGCTTGATACCGTAGAAGAGTTAAAAGCTAAGCGCATGATGGCGGATGTAAGTAGCTTTGGTAGCCGAGTAGCAAAGTTTCAGCATCGCTTTTGTAATACAGAATTTGGTAGCCTGCAGTTCACAAAACAAGAATTAGGTGCATTGATCGTATTACTGCTTCGCGGTCCACAAACTGCAGGTGAAATTCGTACTCGAACAAACCGCTTATGTGAGTTTACAGATGTACGTGAAGCAGAAGCAGTACTGACTAAACTTGCGAGTGAAGAAAAAGGTCCTTACGTGGTGAAATTGCCACGTGAGCCCGGTAAACGCGATTGTCGTTATATGCACTTGTTTAGTGGTGAAGTGGATCTATCCGCGTACGAGAGCGCAGCACAAGCGGTTACATCTGCTGGTGGTAATAACGAGCGTATTGCTCAACTTGAAAATGATGTAGCAGAATTAAAACAGCAAGTGGCTGAGTTACAAGCGGTATTAGCATCATTGACTGAGTAAATCTGGCTTTACGGCGATTTAGGCAATGATTTATTGCACCCCGTAGCCATCCACGATTAGAATACTCGATACGAACAGGTTCAGCATTGCTGAGCCTGTTTTTGTTTTAAACGAGATGAGTATTTGATGAGCAGTGAAGAAACACAAGTAATAACACCTTGGTATGTTTATTTGATCCGAACATCATCAAATAGTTTGTATTGTGGTGTCACAACGGATGTTGAACGTCGTTTTAATGAACATCAACACAGTAAGAAAGGGGCCAAGTACCTTAAGGGTAAGGGACCTTTAACACTCGCTTGGTCACAGCAAGTGCGTAATAAGCGTGATGCGATGGTATTTGAATACAAGATAAAGAAAACCCTGACTAAGCAGCGTAAAGAACAATTGATAACAACAGACACTTGCCTTTATCAGCTATTTCCACAAGATCCTGAGTAATAGTAAAGCGCATTATCTCAATTAAAATTCACATTTTCATATCTCACTGTAATTCTCTGTTTTTCAATAACTAGTGCAGATATGCGAAAAATTTCAAGTTATATGCCTCAGATCTGGCACCAAAAGTGTAAGACGTATCCTCAACGGAGGGCGTATAACATGCAACAGCAAATAAGTAAGGTTAATTACATGGCCATTAACGCCACAATTTACAAAGTAAACATGAACGTTGCCGACATGGATCGCCATGTTTATTTAGATCAGCAACATACCATTGCTTGTCATCCATCTGAAACCCTACAACGTTTCATGCTACGTGTATTAGCTTGGGGCTTAAACGCCGATCCAAACTTACAATTCACCAAAGGTGTAAGCACGACGGAAGAGCCTGATCTTTGGACGAAAAGTATCATTGATGACATCGAATTATGGGTTGAGCTTGGCTTACCGGATGAAAAACGTATCCGTAAAGCATCACACAAAGCAGATAAAGTGATTATCTACGCTTATGGTGACAATGCAGCCCCAATTTGGTGGCAAGCAAACAAAAATAAAATCAATGCATTAGATAATGTTTCTGTGGTTTTCATTCGTGATGAAGAACTGCAAGAATTAGAGAAGTTAGTTGAGCGTAGTATGCAACTTCAACTAACAATTGAAGGAGAACAGGCTTGGTTGAGTGCGTCGAATGCGAACGTAACAATCATTCCTGAATGGTGGAAGCGCTAATTTTTAATTGATAAATGTTTCGCTTAATGTTGGTGATATTACCCATATTTGCGATATAGCTCCGAAGTGAGTTAGTGGCAATAAGTGATTGTATTACTGAAGTAACAGCATTAAGACTGAACAAACTGGGCGGGGTAGATTTAATCTACACCGTCTTTTTTTTTGCCATTTTATGACATGATTCAGTATTTGTTATATAGGCTTGAATATAATGACCATGCAGAAGCAGCATGTCAGCGATGATTAGAATCGATAAGTTATTGCTATTCACGATACAATTATCAATATTGAAACAGCATTCTTAGCTTTAATTGAGATTCTTATCTTTGTCATTATGCAATCACAACTAAGACGCATAATGCGATTGTTTATCAGCTAATCATCAGTTATTACTCATTCATAATGCTGCGTATAAGGACGATATATGCCACAACGAATTTATGATCTAGCAAAGCGAATTTGGGACTATCACCAATTGAATCACACTATGGTGAAAAGTGATTGTATTTTCGTACTAGGGAGCAACGATGATCGTGTTGCCGAGCGTGCAGTTGAACTCTACAAGCAAGGGTTTGCCCCATACATTGTATTTTCTGGTGGTGTTGGTGAGTTAACCGAAGGGCTATATGACACATCAGAAGCCGAGCACTTTGCCAAAATTGCGATAGATATGGGGGTGCCGAAACAAGATATCCTGATTGAGCCTGAGTCGACCAATACTGGCGAGAACGTGGTGTTTACTCGTCGCTTGTTGGAGCAAAAAGGATTACATCCAAGTCGCTTTATTTTGGTACAAAAGCCTTTTATGGAGCGTCGTACATTAGCGACTTTTGAGCAGCAATGGCCAAACATGACAGCCATTGTTACGTCGCCACAATTGGGTTTTGACGATTATGCAAATGATGTAATTAGCTTTGGTGATTTGATCAATGTGATGGTGGGAGATCTACAACGTATCCGTTTTTATCCTGAGCTTGGCTTTTCAACTAAACATCCAATTCCAGAAGATGTGTGGGATGCGTTTGAGTGTTTAGTCAATCATGGTTTTGATCAGCATTTATCACCTCAACTGTCAGAAAAAGCCTCATAGATACGATGACTAACAGCTAAAAAGTAAAAAGGCGAACTAAAGAGTTCGCCTTTTTCATTTGCAACTAACAACCCATTAGAATGGTTTAGGAGCAAAACCTGTTACTTCTTTTAAGCCCATACCACGACCAACAGCCGTCATAGGGTGAACAACAACAAGACCTTTCACTGATTTCTTCAGTTTGCCCATGTCAGCTTGTTCAGCTTTCGTCAGTACACGGTTGAAAGCAAGAGACTTAACATCTTTACTTTTGCTGCTAACTTCCGCTGATTGACGGTGTTTAACGTTTTGAACTTTCTTCTTCAGTTTTTGAAGCTCATCTTTAAACTGCTTCATGATCACTTTGTCATCACGTTGAATAGCAGCAGCAAGTTTACGCTGGCACTTGTCCATGCGGTTATTAAGATTTTGAAGCTCTTGGTTTAAATTCATTTCATTACCTTCGTGTTTACGCTCGCAATACACCAAATCGCAGCATTGTGGCGAGTAGGGTATTGAGTTGTCCAATATTATACCTTATATCTGCCAAATCGTGAGCAATATCATGAAAGTATTTTTTATTAGCCTGTTTTACAGTGTTACGCTTTTTCTTCAGCCATCCACTGTGCAACTTGCTTAGTGTAGTAACTTACAATCAAATCTGCACCAGCACGTTTAAAGCCAGTCAATGTTTCGTATACCACACGCTTTTCATCAAGAGCACCAGCAAGTGCAGCAAATTTAATTCCAGCGTATTCACCACCCACTTGGTAAACCGCTAAAGGTAAGTGGGTTTCACGGCGAAGATTTGCAACCACATCAAGGTATGGTGTACCCGGTTTCACCATCAGAATATCAGCGCCTTCTTCTTCATCCAGTAGTGCTTCTTGTAGTGCTTGACGACCATTGGCGCAATCCATTTGGTACTCTTTGCGATCGCCTGTTAATTCACAATCTACCGCAGTACGGAACGGACCATAGAAAGAAGAAGCAAACTTCACCGCATGAGCCAGAATAGCCACATGCTCAAAGCCAGCAGCATCCAAACCTTCACGAATAGCTTTCACTTGACCATCCATCATTGCAGATGGCGCTAACATATCCGCACCTGCACGAGCAGCGGTAACACTTTGCTTAACTAATAGCTCAAGCGTTTCATCGTTTAGTACATGCTCTTCGTGGTAAACGCCACAGTGACCGTGTGTTGTATATTCACAGAAACAAATATCAGGAATAACCATCATATCAGGACATGCTGCTTTAATGGTTTTCACCATACGTGCCAATAAACCATCGTCATTCCATGTATCGCTGCCGATTTCATCTTTAGTGTGTGAAATACCGAACGGCATAACATAGCGAACACCTAGCTGATAAAGTGCTTTTACTTCATCTGCTAACATGGTTTCAGGAATGCGTGAAATGCCTGGCATGGTGCTGATTGGCACTTCTTCCGTTAGGGTTTCTTCGATGAAAATAGGGTGGATTAAATCAGCAAGTTTGAATTCATTTTCACGAACAAGATCACGCATATTTGCGCTGCGACGCATACGGCGGATGCGTTTAAGAGGGGTAGAAGTAGAGTTAGTCATTGGATATTGTCATTTTTAATAATAAATACGCATACATCATACAAAAAATAACATTCATATCAAATTTTAATGAAACAAAAATTCCTATTACATCAAAAGGTGGTTTTTAACGAGAAATCGTGTTGGGAATAACAAACAGCTATCATTTATTAAAGAGCTTATTTGCAGAGATGTAAGAAGAACGATGAATAAAACTACTCAGGGAAGATTGATCTTTATTTTAGTTAGCATACTCATTTGTTTTGCTGGTGGTTTTGGGGTTGGAAAATATTACCGCCAGCAAGAAAAGCTTGCTTTAGAACAAGCAAAGCAAGAAGCCAAAGCAGCTGCGCAACAAGCAAAGCGAGAACGCTGGTTAGATGTCGAGTAATGCTTACAGATCTCGCATAATAATTTCAAAGTTTTCATCAGCTTCGTCAATCATACGTGATACCAGATCTGCGTCCTTGTTTGATAGAATAATGTCCCACGAACTTTTCATTGAACGGGTTTTGTAGACCAGATCAACACCAGATTCGATTTTCTTAAAAGCCAGTTTGTGGAAATCGCCTTCTAATACCTTCTTTTTCCCTTCGATCATAAATTGAATTGAGCCTGTAGGGCTAATATAGACATCCACTTCAGAACTGTTGTTAGGAAGTTTAAAATGCTTATGTTCAATATACATAATCACTCCTTGGTTTGAGTTGCACCATAATATATTCAAAACTCGTACCAAAAATATAAGTAACAAAATCATATGATTAATAGTACTGCGTGAGATTGTTTCCAAAAAAATGCTCATAAGCGGTGAGCTATTGAACTAAAACAGTGCATCAATGAAGGTTCAATAGTGTGTGAAACATAGCGCAAATCAATTATTGAGTGAAAAGTCATTTGTTACTTAAATGTTATTGTGGGTGTTATCACTAACTAAAATGTAGAAGTTGTTTTTTGCTTTCCAGACCTTTAAACATAAATAAGTATATTTTATAAAACAAAAAGGAATGGTTATGAAAAAGCACATTGGATTGTTATCACTTGCCTTATTAGCTGGTTGCGGCGGTGGAGGGGGAGGCGGTGATAATAGTGTTGATAAAAATAATGAAGAGATATCTCCAGATTCTCCGCATTGTGGCAATATGCCTGAAATGTCTTGTACCTATAACTTAAATGATCTGACTTTTAACTATTGGTTAAGCGTAAAAGATGCAGTAGAAGGTGCAGAGGCTCCTTATGAACTGTATGGTGCTGCAGTCATGGTTAATTCCACACCAGAAGCCGTATCTATTGTTAAGCCGGACAGAATTGAAGTGGTGTCTGATGGTAAAATATATCAAGCAGATACCGTTGCAGTTGGTGGAAAACGCCTTGATTTTAATAACTTACCAATGGATAAAACCTACGAGATCTACTGGTATCGTAACGATGACATCATTTCTCATGCTTATATTGATGATTTGCCTAGCGGAGTCGCATTGTTTGAGGTTGAAGCTAACCAGCAAACGGATACATTGACGTTTAGCTGGCAAAATATACCAAGTAACCCAAGCAATGCTGGTGATATTCGCTATCTTACGTGTACTGACAATAACAATATGAGTGATTTAGTCTCAACAACGGTGGTGACTTATCAAGAAAACCTCACCTCACCATATACTGCACCATTAACAATCAAAGAGTTATTTGGCTCGTCATTGACGGAGTTAAAAACACAATATAAAACCTGTGATATCAATATAACGACTTTCACTAGTGACAATGCAATAACGCCTGTTAACTACACTAATGAAGCGATGTTGATCCACTTAAAGCGTGAGCAAGAGCATATTAGCTCTCTGTTCTAATGTTGGTAACTTCGCTTTTTATGTTGGGAAATGTAGTGTCGTCTTTTCCCAACGCGTAGCAAGACTTCTAAGTTAAATCCTACCATTTCGAATCTCTCTACTGACCTATCTATTTTATCGTCTAGCAATAGTAGTCTCTGTATAAAACGTAGTCATTTTTATTTATTTTCCGATTGTAAAATAAAATTTTATCCTGCGCTCAAAAATGGTGTTTAAGCCATTATCACTCAATACGTTATGTGAAAAATGACTATATTTTTGGTGAAATACTCTGAATGATCAATGTTGCATTTTTGTAAAATGAAGCTTTGAATTGTTTCATTGTTGTGTACTATGCACTGGCTCGACAGCAAAATAGTGTTATTAGTCACTATTAAATTATAAAAACACAACATAACAATCGGAGATGAGCAATGGATAAATCGCTCTCAACCAAGATCTTTGTCGGTCTTTTTGCAGGTCTAATAATCGGAACAGCAATCCAATATGTTTTTAACGATATAGCACTCTTTGATACTTATCTATTAGGTGCAGCAGAAGGGGCGGGTGGTATGTTTGTATCACTGATCAAACTGCTCGTTGTACCTCTTGTCTTTGTATCTATTGTTTGCGGTATCGTGGAATTAAAAGATGTCAAAGCGTTTGGTCGTCTTGGTGGGAAAACTTTTGCGCTCTACATTATCAATACCATCATCGCGATCAGTGCTGCGTTAGCGGTAGGTATGATTTTTCAGCCGGGTAAAGGGGCTAACTTAGCAGGTAGCGTATCTGAAACCGTCAAACTGACAACAACAGAAACGCCTAATATCTTTGATTTAGTGGTGAACATTGTACCAAGCAACCCAGTACAAGCTTTTGCTAATGGTGACATGTTACAAATCATCTTTATGGCGATTTTAACTGGTCTTGCCATTCAAGCGCTTGATTCTCGTGGTGGTCCTGCTATTCGTACCTTTAAGGTCGCCAATGAGATCATGATGAAGCTGGTTGGCTTAGTGATGAGCCTTGCTCCATACGGTGTCTTTGCTCTAATGATCCAATTAGGGGCTACATTGGATTCAAATACGCTGTTATCTGTTGCTGGTTACGTCGCGTTAGTTGTTAGTATGCTGGTGTTTTGGATCTTCATCTTCTACCCAATGGCAGTGAGTATTGCGACAGGCACATCTCCGAAAACCTTCTTACGTGCGACTCGTGAGCAGATCTTATTCTCTCTATCAACAGCAAGTTCAAACGCAACTATCCCTGTAACTATGCGTACGCTTACGGAAAAATTAAACGTATCAAAATCAGTCGCAGGCTTTGGTGTACCTCTAGGTGCAACCATGAACATGTCAGGTGTTTCTATTTACATTGCATTAGCAACCATCTTTGTTGCGAACGCATTTGGTCAGCCAATTAACTCGTCAGATATCGTGACATTAGGGTTAACCATCTTGCTATTGTCTGTAGGTGCTGGTGGTGTACCGGGCGGTGGTATCGTGATGGTAGGCGTATTGCTGAACCAATTAGGATTACCACCAGAAGGCTTAGCCATTGTTGCGGCAGTCGATCGTATTAACGATATGTTCTGTACTTCTTCGAACGTGGTAGGTGATACAGCAGTAAACACAATTGTTGCTAAAACCGAAGGTGCTATTGAAGAGCCAGTCAATGCAGAAGTAAATCCAGCTTAAACCACACTTATTAATTACGAAGCGGAGCTCAGGCTCCGCTTTTTTAGTTCTTTAATTTCCTAACATTTTACTTTTTTTTTACCTCTATTCTATTACGTTTTATTCTGAATGTGAGAAATATTGAATTACTTCAATGTTCATAGTTATATAAAT
>NZ_SSMG01000125.1 GCF_009873615.1 Photobacterium lucens | reverse complement strand
ATCAAAGCGTATCCTTAAGTTATTAAAACAATTTACTTTAATTTTAACTTTTAACGTGGAGAAGAAGATGAGTATTCTCGGACATTTCCAAAAACTAGGGAACGCGATTATGTTTCCTATCGCAGTATTGCCGATTGCCGGTATTTTGCTGCGTATTGGTCAACCTGATCTATTAAACATCCCATTTATTGCAGCGGGTGGCCAGGCGGTATTTACTAACCTTGCACTTTTGTTTGCAATGGGTGTGGGTGCTGGATTTTCGAAAGACAACTCGGCAGCAGCAGCAATCGCATCAGCTGTAGGTTACTTTATCCTTATGGCTGCACTTAAAACACTAAATCCAGATGTAGACCCAGGCGTTGCCGGTGGTATCATTATTGGTGTGTGTGCGGGTCTTCTTTACAACCGCTTTAACGCAATCAAACTACCTGAGTTCCTAGGTTTCTTCGGTGGTAAGCGTTTCGTACCAATTGTGACTGGTCTTGTTGCACTTATTCTTGCGTACGCATTCAGCATCATTTGGCCTCCAATCCAAGACGGTATTAACCACCTTGGTCAATGGATCCTAACAAGTGGTATGCCAGGTGAGTTCGTATACGGTGTTGCTAACCGTCTACTTATCCCACTAGGTCTTCACCACATCCTAAACAGCATGGTTTGGTTCGTATTCGGTAGCTATACAGCAGCTGACGGCCATGTTGTAACGGGTGAAATTTCTCGTTTCTTCGCAGGTGACCCAACAGCAGGACAAATCCTAAGTGGTTTCTTCCCTGTAGTAATGTTTGGTCTACCAAGTGCTGCACTTGCTTTCTACGTAACAGCGAAGAAAGAAAACAAGAAAGTAGTAGGTGGTATGCTATTAAGTGTTGCATTAACTGCATTCTTAACTGGTATCACAGAGCCAATCGAATTCATGTTCATGTTCCTAGCTCCTGCACTATACGTAGTACACGCTATCCTAATGGGTATCAGCATCGTAGTTGCTTCTCAGCTAGATATTCACATGGCATTTAGCTTCTCATCAGGCTTGATTGACTACATCCTGAACTACAATGCTCCTGCGGCACATAACTCTTGGGAAATCATCCCAATGGGCTTAGTAGTTGGCGCAATTTACTTTGTTGTGTTTGTTGCTGTAATCAAAGTTTTCAACCTGAAGACTCCGGGCCGTGAAGATGCACCAGCAGAAAACTCAAACCCAGAAGACGATGCAGCAAGCAAAGCGGATCTAGCGAAATCTTACCTAGAAGCACTAGGTGGTAAAGATAACTTAACTGATATCTCTGCATGTATCACTCGTCTACGTTTAGGTATCGTTGACCGTTCAATCATCGACGATGCGAAACTAAAACAACTGGGTGCTAAAGGTGTCGTAAATGTAGGTTCTAATAACCTTCAAGTTATCCTTGGTCCACAAGCTGAAATTATTGCGAACCAAATGAAGTCGCTATAAGACAATCAGCTAGCGAGTTAGCGATTCCATAATTTCCCCCTATGGTCGCTACAAACGGTCTGCCTCTTGGTAGGCCGTTTTTTTATGCTTACAGAAAATGAAAACAAAGTAACCCAACAAAGACAGGTGGATTCAAGCTATGTCTGTTTTATGGATATCGGAAAATAAGACCGATTATGGTTATAATGTTTGAATTAAATAATAGATAAGACAAGCAATTAGGTTCTGAATGAAAGTACTCGTCATAGAAGATGATATTACGACTCGTGAGTTTATCGCACAGGGCTTACGCGAGCATGGCTTCGTGGTTGATGAAGCGGAAGACGGTCACCAAGGGTTAATGATGGCAACAAGCTGTGATTATCAACTTATTATTCTTGATCGCATGTTACCTATGCTTGATGGCTTAAAAGTCCTTGCTGCATTGCGAGCGACTGAAAATCAAACACCGATCCTTATTTTAAGTGCAATGGACAGTGTTGAAGATCGTGTTGCTGGTTTAACTGCTGGTAGCGATGATTATTTAACAAAACCTTTTGCATTAGCAGAGTTAGTGGCGCGCGCCAAAATCTTGGTCAAACGTAATCAAGCGTCAACAACCATATCGTCTGAATATATTTATGATGATCTACGTTTAGATATTAAATCTCATCGTGTATGGCGTGGCTCTCGCATGTTGAACTTACAGCAAAAAGAGTTTTTATTGCTGCAATATCTCATGGAGCACGCTGAGAGTGTTGTTTCACGTATGAGCTTGTTTGAATCAGTGTGGAGCTACCATTTTGATCCTAAAACAAACGTGATTGATGTTCATATCGCTAACTTAAGAAAGAAACTAGAAGAAGGTGGAGAGCCAAGCCTTATCCATACGGTAAGAGGGGCGGGCTATGTCTTACGCCGGATCTGATAAGCTTTCTCGATCCAGTATTTTTAAAGTTCTGCTGTATTTTATCTCTTGTGTGTCTTTGATGTTTATCTTATTTATCAATCAGGTATTCGTTGGCTCAGAGAGCTTTTATCAGAATCAGTTAGAGCAAGATTTAAACAATGAAGTGTCGCTGTTTGAGAGAATGCTGGATAAAGGCGATTATCAGGCAGTGATAGAAGCAGTTGATGAGCATGATAAGTTAAATAATGCGTTTGAATACCGTGTTACATCATCACTCAACACCGATACCAGTATTACCTATCCAGCGGTTTTTTCACAAACACGGTTGCAGTCCACTAAATTGGAGCGTGTTTTAGATTTTCCCGATAACAAACAACTTATTATCGGCGTTAATCCAAAGTTAATGCATGCCTATCGTGATTCCATGATCCCAGTATTAGTCACAGGTATTGTTGTTCCGGTGATTTTGATGTTAGCAGGGGCCTTGTTATTTGCGATTTCTATTTTGAAAAAGCTTGAGCGTGTTAATCATGGTATGAATCGCGTTATTTTGGGTGAGAAAGGGGTAAAACTGCCCGTTAGTGCTAATGATGATGAATTTGATGTACTGACGATCCATCTTAATTTTTTGATTGAACAAGTTGAGAAAAAAGAAGAATCTCTAAAAGAGCTCTCTGTAGGTATGGCACACGATTTACGAACGCCCATCGCACGTATGAAACTTCGGCTTGAAGATCTATTAACGAAAGATACAGCACCCTTTACCAAAGATTTAGAAGCTTGCCATGATGATCTTGAAGTTTTATTGGGGATGTTCAACGGTATGCTTGAAATCGCTAATATTAACAGTGGTAAACATAAGATAGATAAGCAGTGGGTGGATTTATCAACGGTGTGCCAAGATGTGGTTGAATTTCTATTGCCTATCTCTGATGAAAAGCAGCAAGTATTATCATTTCGTGAAGATGAACCCTACAAACTGCAAGGTGAGCCAAGCTTACTGTTTAGAGCAATCTATAACGTGGTAGAAAACGCGATTAAGTACACACCAGAGCAAGGTAATATAGAAGTGGTCGTTGATCACTTTGGGGTAGTGGTGATTGATAATGGTTTAGGTGTATCAGACGAAGATAAAGGTCGCATTAAAGAGCCGATGTACCGTGCAGATAAGAGTCGCACCCATCAGGGATTCGGTTTAGGTTTATCATTAGTTGAAGCTGTCATGAAAAGCCATGGTGGTGATTTGGCTTTTAGTGATAATAATCCAGGTTTACGCACCCGTTTGTATTTCCCATTAAAACCGCAGCAGAATCGTCAGTCAGAAATCGAGTTATGATTGATGCTGTAAAAACAAAGCCGAGGGAAAACCTCGGCTTTTTTATCTTTGTAGTCAGCGGTTATACCGCTTCTACGTATAGGTTGTTGTAATGCTCTTTCTTTTCATTGAAGCGATAAACTAAATCGTCAATCCCTTCTTGGCAGTATGGTTTTAAGCCACTCATTACCATACGCTTACGACCAGTACCAACCACTTCACCATTTTCTTTAAAGCAGAACTTCAATGTTACGCTACCACGTTTACCATCAACATCAATATCAGAGCCTGTTAGCTCAACGTGAGGGCACTTAAGATCAAGACGAGTAAACTCAAGTTCCATGCTTTCGTAAACAACTAGAGGACGGGTAGGGTTGATCATAATGTCTTTAGATTTCATTAAAGGCACCATGATATGTGGGAAGTTCATGCCTGAAAACTGCACATAACTTTTGGTGATTTGCGCAATCAGATCTTGATTGTGAGTGGTGTCGCCTGTACGTGATAAGTGCAAATATTCTTTGCCGCCATCATCAACCATTGATAGTTCTGATTCTGATTTGGTCGCGATACTTAGCTCAGTTGTTTCGTTGATCATGCCAGCAAATGACACTCGCATTTTTTGACTAATACCAACGTTTGCAAGTAGTACAGAAAAAAGGAGATCACCAGGTACGCAAAAACGCTTGTTATCTTCGTCATGAATTGGATTAAAGTCGCCTGCGATACGTTTTGCAAAATCACTCGCTTGTTCACGAGTAAAAGAAAATTTGCCACTTTTGTCTGAATAATATGTATCTAAAAACATGTTACGTATGAATACCTGAAATAGAAACTGCCGCTATTCTACAACATAAATTTCATTTAAATGGTCTAGCCAGATGAAAACGGTTTGATATGAAATTATGTGATAACGCAAGTCTTTCTATTCATAATTAACTGGTCTGACTTTTTTATTGGATCAAGATCACACTTGTTGTATTGGTCAATAAAATGAAGCTAGATTTGAATATTTTCAATAAAACTCAAACATTGATTCATATTGGTTATTAAC
>NZ_SSMG01000124.1 GCF_009873615.1 Photobacterium lucens | reverse complement strand
ATAAAAGTTTCAAAAATATCATCGACAGTTTCCTGTCTTTTAATTAACTCAACGCTATTCCCAGTTAATTCAATAATAGGTACATTAGGAAGAATGAAAGGAGGCTTAAATACAATTGAATAAGATCCAACATTATTAAAGATCAAAAAATCGCCTTGAAATAAGCGACCAGTATATCCTTTAAATAAATAATCACTTTCAATACATGTAAAACCGGATATATCATACTCATTAACTTTATCGTTAATATATTTACTATGAACATCAAGTGGCATATTAACTGTCGATGACAATAAACCAATATTAAACTTACTACCAGAGGTCATAGCTATATTCGTCCCTCTAATATTTTTAATATCTATAACACGACATACGAACTTCATTGTGTCAGCAACTAAAGCACTACCAGGTTCTAAGAAAAGTATTGGCTGCTCTTCTTTCGGTAAATCAGAATATGCACGTTTGAATTCTGTTGCAATATTATTTGCATACTCTTTGTAATCATGATAAGAACTAAATTGTTTCTTTAATCGTTCGTCCATTTTACCAAAGAAACCACCACCAATATCTATATACTTTGGAGGAGTAGTAAAAAGTGAAGATGCTACTTCAATTATTTTTTTTGCCCTTACAGAGTAAGAGTCAGCGTTTCTATCGGGATAATGGCAATGAATACCTACCAACTTAACATTTTTTATTTCACTGATTTCTTTTAGTTTCTTTAATAGGTCCGGATTATTAATAT
>NZ_SSMG01000123.1 GCF_009873615.1 Photobacterium lucens | reverse complement strand
AAATATACCAAAGCTTTATATGGCTATATCTCACTTGATACGATTATCAATAGCCAATTAGGAGCAAAAGTTAAATTTAATAAATTGAAATTAAAGAGAGTTTATAATCTTAAAAAGATAGAAAAGCAGGCTTCTGCAATACCGGAAGCATTCAAAAAAAACCATAAAAAGAAAACTACCATAAAATAAAAACATATTATATTCCAATAACATTTAAATGAGAAATATAACTGCAAAATGTAGTCGCTAAAAAAAAGGGATATAAATATTATTTATATCCCTTTTATATTAACTAATTGTCGCTGTTAACGGTGCTCCATTAACAGACTGAGCTAACCCAGCTTCAGGCTTCGATATCGGTTTACTTGCTAATACTTTATCACTACATACTACTGTTGCACTCACAGGGTTATCTGACTCTGCAACATTAACATGAAACTTATTCATGAATTTTTCGGATAAACGGTGACCGGGCAACCAAAATTGCTTCATTTGACCACTTGCTAATTCAACATCTAAATGACAACTATTCGACTGAATATATTCGCTATCATCTGCATAGGTATAACCACGGGAGCCGTGCAATGCCGGATATATATAGCTCGTTAGCTTTTCTTCCGGATCGTAATAACCCACTAATGTTGTAACTGGTACTCCGAATTTCTCAGGTTTCTTTTCAATTGTCGTCGAAAAGCTATCATCGCGAATCCAAGTTTTACCATCAGAGCGATAGGTCAAATTTTTCGGGTTAAAAATCGTTTCACCATTAATATGGAAGTTGGTATTCCACAGCGCATCATGATTAATAATAACAACACGACCTTGTGGAACATCCGCCGCATTTGGGATGGTTATATCCCCTGACCAATCATTATTTCTCGAAGCTACTGTAATCGCATTCGCAGTCTCGAATTTCTTGGCAATATAAGCTGCATCATCCGCTTCGCCTTCTAAGACATTGCCACCAATCACTAGCATATCTCGTACTGTAACTTGATAGCTAAATGCTTCCATTTGATGACTCGTATTATTCCACTTTAAGTAGCCAGTCGGTGAATCCTCAGAAAATACCATACGATTTTCCATTACTCGCTGCATCTTCGTACTTGAGAATGGGGTATACATGGTATAGCGGTTATCAGGGTACATACTGCCTTCACCACCGTACATCGCATCAAAGCCAAATTGGAAACCATGCCATGGCTGAACACAAATTTTCTCTTCCCCTGGGTTTTTCTTCGGATCACCGATACACGATGGCTTATTCGACGGGTTCTTATAGAAGTTAGGAATAAATACATTTTTATCGCTATCCCATCCCCATGTCGAATCTTGTTGATCTGCAGGATGGTGGATACTCATATCATAGCCTTCACTATGACTCAGTTCGATACCATGCCCCGCTTCGTGACTCATTTCGTTACCAACAGTTCCCGTTAAGGTAACAATCCCCCCACCGCCAGAGCCACCATGATCCTGATTCCATGGCCCTTCAACGATTTTATCACCTTCTCTTTTCTTTAGATAACGACCAATCGATGTATGTGCCGTTAGCATTAGCGCAAGATTTGAATGCGCATCTTGGCCTGGACCATCAGAAGCATTGAAACCAAAGTTAGCACTATCAATACCAATTGAAATCAAAGATTTGGCAATATCACTACGCATGTCACCTTCTTGCCAACCACCAATGCCAGGTGAATAATCTTTATAAAGCTGACCATTTGGCATCATGATTTCATCAAACGTCATATTCTGATAACGACTTACAACCAAACGACTAATTGGTAATGTTTGGTAATATTCACGAGGTAGCTCAAGATCTTTTGCAAATTCCATCGTATCTTGTCGTTGTGTTAACATGCCGATATCAATGGTATTCATGTACAGCACTGTTGGTGCTCCTACATTGACATTATCTAGCGTTCCCGTCTTACCATCATGTGAAAAATCCAAACGTAAACCATAATGCATCCATGATGCTGGAATTTTTGCCGTCCAATAACCGTGTCCATAGGTCACTTTAGAGATAGCTAAATCTCCAGCAGTAAACCACTGACCACCGACGTTATAAAACACAACCGTCTGACCAATATTGATCCCCATATAGGCATTACGTTCACCTTTAGAGATACTATTGGCATATCGCACATCGGTTGTATATGGGCTATCTGCTTTTATAATCAGATATTTACCATCAAACTTTGGATTAAAATCAAGCAATAGTTGATGCAGACGCAACCACTGGGTTGAATGCAGAAATACACCGTCTTTACTTTCAATCAGCTGTTGATCTAAATATTCTGTATTGCCTTTGTCACCTTCAGCTGCAACTTTGGCAGTATCAATTGCCGTTAGCTTTGAAGGATCCAGATTAAAGTCGGCCTTAGTCAAATCTGCTTTAGGATTAACGCCAGAAATAGACGGTAATTTATATGGGCGCTCCAAAACTAATGTACCGAGCTTCGAACCATTGGCATCATAACCTTCCACTTTAACAGGCAAGGTTTCATCAAAGTCAGCATCTTTAGCTTTAAACATCACTAAAGTTGCGCGCTCACCAATAAGATGCTGGGTCGACTCCGCAGGTGTATGAGTAATTTCACTACCATTTACATTATGCAGATGCACAATGTCTTCTTTATGATTTTTTGATGGGATCACATGGTTCTGTGCAAACAACACGGTCGCTTCTAAGTTACCATCAAGATCACTTGGGTAATCATTAGTATTAAAAGCAAGAGGCGGAATATAACCGACATCTTCATAGTTAACTTGGATCTGGCAATCGGCATGAACATCGCTCACAAGGTATTTATTATCAACCAATGAACCATCACAACCAGTAATGCTTTTTAGCTTGTTTTTCGAGTCAAATTTAATGGTAAATTCACCATGACCACCAGCAACAACGGTCATTTTTTCAGGGCTGATCGTACCAATACCCGTCACATGAGTTGTGATCTCAAACTGTCCTTTATTAACATGAATGTTAAGTGGAGTATCAGCAGAAAGCTTGCCATCACTGGCTATCACAGTTGCGGTAAAATCTCCCACCAGCTTAATGTCAGGCGTTGCAGTGATCACACCAGTTTTACTATCAATCATTAACCATGCTGGAGCATTTAAAAGGCTATAAGTTAGCGGATCGCTATCTTCATCACTGGCTGTCGCAGTGATATCCAGCGTATTACCAGCTGTCATGGTTTGAAGTGCAATAGGCGTCCACGTTGGAGCTTTATTCACAT
Source organism: Photobacterium lucens (assembly GCF_009873615.1). Taxonomy (GTDB): domain Bacteria; phylum Pseudomonadota; class Gammaproteobacteria; order Enterobacterales; family Vibrionaceae; genus Photobacterium; species Photobacterium lucens. The sequence goes on along the minus strand of NZ_SSMG01000123.1, from coordinate 1,155 downwards.
CATCAACAACGAGCTGAACAGTCGATGTTACTTGTTGCTGACCATTTGATGCCGTTATCGTGAACGTAAAATCACCGTTATCATCACGACCTGGCGTACCAGATATAACACCTGTTTGAGGGTTAATCTGCATCCAACTTGGCTGTCCTGATAACGTGAAATGCAATGGCTTACCGTTGGGATCTTTCGCTGAGATTTGTGCAACGAAAGGTTGGCGCGTACGTGCAGTCATCTTACCTGCAATCGTCATCACAGGGGTTGGATTAACGAGTGTATTAATCATCACTGAGGTAAAAGCTTTAGCTTTGCCATCAGAGACTTCAACTCTCAAAGCATGCTTACCAACAGCCGTCGGCTTACCCGTAATAATACCTGTTACAGCGTCTATTTTAGCCCAAACAGGTGCATTAATAAGGCGATACGTTAAACGGTTATTGTCTTTATCATTCGCTGATACAGCAACAGTAAATGGCGTATTGACCACAATATTCTGAGCAGATACAGGCAAGATAGTTGGTGCGTTATTACTATCACCAATCACAACGCTAACTTGAGTACTATTGGTTTGTTTACCGTTAATTGCCGTTACCGTGATCGTATAATCACCGTTGTCGTTTTGATGTGGCGTACCTGATAGCTCACCCGTATTAGGATCGATCGTTAACCAACTTGGGTTATTTGAAATCGAGTAAGTTATTACGGCACCGTTATTGGCGGACGCCTTAATTTGACCATGTACAGGCTGTCCCGTCATACCCGTTACAATACCCGATAAATCAAAAGTGGGTTTTGACGGCGTAACGTCAACAATAGGTTTTTTATTATCGGTACTAGAATCAGAAGAGTCAGGTTTAGGCGGAGTTACATTGAACTTGGCATCGCCGCCACCATCATGACACCCCGATAAGCTGAGCAAGACGATAGAAGAAAGTAGTGTTTTTTTTAGCATAAATATCTTTTTATTTTAATTATTAACGTATAAAAATACACAAGGCAGAAATGTAAAAGATACTTAAAAAAAACACATCGTCAATATTTTGACACAGAGTGAAAAATAAAAGTATGTTGAAACAACAACATAACAATTACAAAATAATTAAATTATAACGACAAAAAAATCTTATCGCGGCGCGATTTTTAAATCCTCCCTGAAAA
>NZ_SSMG01000122.1 GCF_009873615.1 Photobacterium lucens | reverse complement strand
GGCTATGCAGCGGATTGCAAATCCGTGGACCTCGGTTCGACTCCGGGACGCGCCTCCATTCTCTTATGAGAATCTATTGCGACACTAGCTCAGCTGGTAGAGCGCAACCTTGCCAAGGTTGAGGTCATCGGTTCGAACCCGATGTGTCGCTCCAAATTAAAGATCATAGCGAAAGCGGTGATCACAGATGGTGTCTAACCATTGCAAGCAATTGCGTGCCCTGGTGGTGGAATTGGTAGACACAAGGGATTTAAAATCCCTCGGCGTTCGCGCTGTGCCGGTTCAA
>NZ_SSMG01000121.1 GCF_009873615.1 Photobacterium lucens | reverse complement strand
ATATACGATTGCTATATATTACATCTAAGAAATCAAGTTTTCTTTTGCTTAGCCTTGCCATATATTTGGGGTTTTGATCAACTCCAGTATCAATAGTTATAATTGCAGGAGCAATCATTGCTGATTCATGATCATATGTTTTCTTCAACTCATTAAAGAAATTCACATCAAAATCCAAATCAGAATTACAGTAAATTGATATATCAGTATCATCGTCAACTAATTTTTGACATAATGGTAGCCCACCAAAATATCCAACATTTTTTTCTTCACTATGTAGTTTTGTATAAATATCAAATTTCTCAATTTCTTTCATGAAATTAGAAAGTTCAACTTCATCTTTTTCTGAATTATCTAAAATATCTATTTTTACATTAATATCACAACTATTCTCTTTTGCTCTTATCACTGAATCAATAAATTTAAAAACTAATTTATCATTATGATAGTTA
>NZ_SSMG01000013.1 GCF_009873615.1 Photobacterium lucens | reverse complement strand
ACCCTATTGTTTCTTGTTAACGGGTTGTATAAATGGATAACCAATCCTCTATAAATAAGTTTTTAGATTTTCTTGGTGATGCTGCGCTTATTGTTGATGAAAACAGTCATATTATGTTTTCAAATCATGCTTGTTGTGCCTTGCTTGGATACTCTAAAAATGAATTTCAGACCATGCAACTGCAAGATTTAATCAAGCACCCAGACATTGAAACACACAGACATAAAGTCGAGCACTTCATTCAAAATCAATCATCGCCCAAAGTCATGAGCGAACGAGCATTGATCTCTTGTTATAAGAAAAATGGCTTACCGATCCAACTACGTATTTCCATTTCTTATTTAGAGTATGCAGAAAAGCCTTGTGCTATCGCTATTATTCACGACTTTTCTAGCATACAAGACACCATTAACGATCTAGAAAACAAACTAAACCGTGAGCCGCTTACAGGCTTATTAAATCAACGTTATCTAGATAAAATTAAAAATAATTATGCTCAGCTTTTTAAAGCCAAATCATTAGGGATTGCATTTTTAGATCTTGATCGTTTTAAACCGATTAACGATCAGTACGGGCATGATGTCGGTGATATTCTGCTGAAAAAAATCGCGCAACGTTTAACCCGATTATTTCCATCAAATGACTATGTCTTTCGTGTCGGCGGAGATGAATTCCTAATTATCTTTGATCTTACCCATTCCTTTGATCCTGTTAGAGAATTAGAAAATACTGCCAATCGTATTTATCAAACTCTCACACAGCCTATTTACATTGCTTTACTTAGCCATCATGTTGATGTGGGTGTTAGTATCGGTTTAGGGCTTTACCCATTAGATCAACACCTACTCCCCGCTTTGATCAGTAAAACAGATGAAGCGATGTATTACGCAAAACAAAACCAACTCCATTTTTCTTTTGTGCACGAATTACAAAAGCTCAAACTCAGCGTTGAAATCTAAACATGCACAGGCCTCAACATAATACGTTGAGGCTTCGTTGTATTGGCGGAGCGGCTGGGCTGGCACACCAGCGGGGCTCTCGACCCCGTGTCGGGTACATCAATGCCATGCCAACAACAGCTTGAATTTTAGATACAAAAAAGCCCCAGCATTTCTGCTGAGGCTTCGTTGATTGGCGGAACGGCTGGGCTGGCACACCAGCGGGGCTCTCGACCCCGTGTCAGGTGCATTAATACCATGCCAACAACAGCTTGAATTTTAGATACAAAAAAGCCCCAGCATTTCTGCTGAAGCTTCGTTGTATTGGCACACCAGCGGGGCTCTCGACCCCCGTGTCAGGTGCATTAATACCATGCCAACAACAGCTTGAATTTTAGATACAAAAAAGCCCCAGCATTTCTGCTGAGGCTTCGTTGTATTGGCGGAACGGCTGGGCTGGCACACCAGCGGGGCTCTCGACCACGTGTCAGGTACATCAATACCATGCCAACAACAGCTTGAATTTTAAATACAAAAAAGCCCCAACATTTCTGCTGAGACTTCGTTGTATTGGCGGAACGGCTGGGCTGGCACACCAGCGGGGCTCTCGACCCCGTGTCGGGTGCATTAATACCATGCCAACAACCAGCTTGAATTTTAGATACAAAAAAGCCCCAGCATTTCTGCTGAGGCTTCGTTGTATTGGCGGAGCGGACGGGACTCGAACCCGCGACCCCCGGCGTGACAGGCCGGTATTCTAACCAACTGAACTACCGCTCCAATTCTTTATGAAACTCGATTTCATCGAATCTCTAGAATATGGCGGAGAGATAGGGATTTGAACCCTAGATACGCTATTAACGTATGCCGGTTTTCAAGACCGGTGCTTTCAACCACTCAGCCATCTCTCCGTAAGTGCGACGGATAATACTGCCTTATTTTCAGCTTGTAAATGCACAACTCATTCAACTGCCTAATAAATAAACGCTTTCTGTAGAATTTTATTCTGGCCTCGTTTTTATCACGATTTTCGAATAAATCTGTCGATCATTTCTACACAGTTAGCATGCATTACTGTTAGTTGTACAAGACAGTGAATGGAATAGCATAAAAAGATACAGCCACTGAATTTGACTGATATATTTTTGAATCAGAAAGGAAGCATCATCATGCCTACTACCGACACACAATTTGATCATTCAGAATTACTATATTCTTTAATCTCACGACAGTCGCTGCTTGCTATTAATCGCGTGCAATATATCGCCTATGCTGCTGCTTTCGCATGTAAAAATGAAGCGGTTCTGCAGCATATCAAACAACAAGTAGGTGAAATTAATCCACTACAGTTACAAGATATAAAACATGCCGTTATGCGTATGGCTATGACAAACAATTACTACATGGCCATTAATACATTGCATCTATCTAACATAAAGCAATCTAATGCATTAGAGCTTACGCCGCTTCATGATCTTGATGTCGTAGATGAAACAGCCTATTACTATGCCTGCATAGCAGCTTGTATGGTCAATCAAGGTTACAGCTGTTTACATGGTCATGTTGAGTTATTACGTTCACTCGATGAGTCCGACGATGCTATCAACGCAGCATTACGTTTAACCGCTTCCATTATTGCCATGGCGCAAGCTAACTTTATTAATCAACAAGATCTCGATTAGAAACCGCAGACGTATTAGCTCTGCGTAATAGCGTTAACAATCAAGTGGAATAAGATCAGAAATAAAAATTATCGAATTAACAGATGTGATTTCTATTGAGCTAGAAACGAAAAAGCCGCTAACTTTCGTCAGCGGCTTTTCTAAATATGGCGGAGAGATAGGGATTTGAACCCTAGATACGCTATTAACGTATGCCGGTTTTCAAGACCGGTGCTTTCAACCACTCAGCCATCTCTCCGTAAGTGCAGCGAATAATACGGTCATCATGGCACAATGTAAATACCCACTTGTTTTAAATGGTTAATTAAACAACAAAAACAGGTAAAACACGGCATAATGATGTGAAAAACGTCAATTTATCGCTTAACAGTTACTCAACTTAAACTTCTGACGATAATTGTTGAAGGTAGCTTTTCATGAATTCAATTCGCTTTAATGCTTCATCTTTTGCTGATGTTGTCTGCATAGTATCGGCTAATCGCAGCAATTTTACGTAAAAGTGATCGATAGTATACGTTGTATCATCTGGTTCACGTGTTTCACAAAACGGATCATCAATACTATACAGTGGACGACCTAACGCTGTACCAACTTGAATACATCGGGTTATACCAATCGCTCCTAATGCATCTAGCCTATCAGCATCTTGAACTATCTTTGCTTCTAAAGTTAATGGCTCGATGTTGGCGCTAAAACTATGAGCAACAATGGCATGATGGATCGCATCATGCTGCATCTGTAGCAATTGTTTCTCAGATAAAAACGCAATGGCTTTATCTGCCGCCAGTAAGGAGGCTTGCTTACGACGAGGATCGTTTTTCGCTACCGATACACAATCGTGTAAATAAGCAGCTGCCATCACCACATCTAACTGAGCCTGTTCTTGTTGGCATAACTGCTTAGCAATTTTAACTACCCGTAAGATATGTGCTTTATCATGAGCGGCATCTGAGCTAGCTTGCTGCTCAACAAATGCCAGTAAGGTTGACTCTAACACGGATTCACATTCCCTATACGTGAGATAAAAGAAAGCCGACATTACGTGTCGGCTTTGCTGATAGTAAGCAATTACGTTCTATTCTTCGTCGTCGAAATCTTCGTCTTCAAACTCAACAACAAAGTTATCTTCTAAGTAATCAACCACACAACCTACCGCCGCCGCTGATACTGAACATGTATTTGGCTCTGCTGCCTCTTGTTTCGATGCTTCAAGCACAGCCAGTGCTGATTGCTCACCATTAAAATCCACATCAAACTTTTTCGCGATTTCACAACTTGTTTGGTACAGCTCATCAGTAAGTACAACATCGCCATAGTACTCACCGTCATCTAAATCAAAATTATCAACCAACTCTTCAATAATGATTTCGTAATATTGTTGGAAATCCATCATGCATAACCTTTATTGCGAATAAAAAGTGCAGAAATTAACGTCAGTAGCCCATTCCTGCTAGATTGTGGCTATAGTTACACGATTTTTCCCTTTCAGAAAGCCATTCAATCAGTTTATTCGCTGACTCAGACCTTGATAGTAGTTTCGCTATCCAGCATTACTAAATTTTCTTACAATGCATCCATCTTTTATGACCACTAGACGACTGGTCTAATTTACTCTATAGTGACGCTATGAACGAAAAAACAAATGATACAAAGCAGCATATTCTTGATGTTGGTTACCAGTTAGTCGTTGCCAAAGGCTTCACTAGTGTCGGTTTATCGCAGTTACTGAATGCTGCTGATGTGCCAAAAGGCTCTTTTTACCATTATTTCAAATCAAAAGAGCAATTTGGTGAAGCGTTGATCCAATACTATTTTCAGTATTATTTACAACGTGTAGCTCATGTTTTACATAATGAACAAGAAACAGGGTTCGAACGCCTTAACCATTATTTCAACCTCTGGATCAAAGTGGAAAATGGTGTTTGCAATGCTAATAAATGCTTAGTAGTAAAGCTAAGTGCTGAAGTATCTGATCTATCAGAGCCAATGCGTGAAGCATTAAAGCAAGGTGCTAATAATGTTGTATCGCTGATTGCAGATACCATTGATGCAGGGTTCAAAGACGGCTCTATTACTGAGTGCGACAGCCAAACCATGGCACAGACCCTTTACCATTTATGGTTAGGGGCAAGTTTACTTAGCAAGCTCAGCCAAGATTTATCTGGCTTAGAGCAAGCATTAGCTACAACAAAAATGCTATTAACAGCAAAATAAAGAACACAACCCGCCATGACTGTTTTGGACTAGGCTAATGGCGGGATTTTTTATAACCAGCAACTAGACGACTGGTCTAATTGTATTTAAGGAGTCATCATGACAACTATCAATCGCCAAGTATTATTAGCTTCTCGTCCAGTTGGAGCACCAAAACCAACGGATTTCACACTTAATCAAACTGAGATCCCGACACCAGCTCAAGGTGAGATCTTACTTAAAACCAAATATCTATCGCTTGATCCTTACATGCGTGGGCGTATGAGCGATAAAAAATCTTATGCCGAGCCTGTAGCAATCGGTGATGTGATGATTGGCGGTACGGTATGCCAAGTAGAACAATCAAATCATCCTGATTATAGCGTTGGTGAGTGGGTATTAGCATTTACTGGCTGGCAAGATTATGCAACGTCAAATGGTGAAGGACTGATCAAACTAGGCATGAATCCAACCCACCCATCCTATGCATTAGGTGTGATGGGGATGCCTGGCTTTACAGCTTATATGGGCTTACTCGACATTGGTCAGCCAAAAGCAGGAGATACCATTGTTGTCGCTGCAGCTACTGGCGCTGTGGGCTCTATGGTTGGACAGATTGGTAAGATCAAAGATTGCCGCGTTGTAGGTATCGCTGGCGGCAAAGAAAAATGTGATTACGCTAAATCTGTTTTAGGTTTCGATGAATGTATCGACCACCACGCTGCTGATTTTGCAGAACAACTTAGCCAAGCCTGTTCAAACGGTATCGATGTTTACTATGAAAATGTGGGGGGCAAAGTCTTTGATGCGGTTCTGCCGCTATTAAATACCGGTGCTCGTATTCCTCTGTGTGGTTTGATCTCTCAATACAATGCGACGTCACTGCCAGAAGGTCCTGATCGCATGAATATGCTAATGGGACAGCTACTTGTTAAGCGTATCAAGATGCAAGGTTTCATTATTTTTGATGATTATGCTCACCGTTACGACGAATTTGCACAAGATATGTCGCAATGGTTGGCAGAAGGAAAAATCCATTACCGTGAAGATTGCGTTGAAGGATTAGAAAATGCACCACAAGCTTTCATCGGCTTACTCGAAGGTAAGAACTTCGGCAAATTAGTGGTTAAAGTCAGCTAACTGTAACAAAAAGGGAATTACTATGATTACTTTGCACCATCTTAATCAATCTCGCTCAAAACGTATAATCTGGTTATTGGAAGAGCTCGGGGTCGAATACAAGATCCAGCCTTATTGCCGTGATAAGGTCACCTTTCTTGCACCACCAGAGTTAAAAAGTGTTCACCCGTTAGGTAAATCACCTGTACTAGAAGATAACGGTATGATCATTACCGAATCTGGTACGATCACTGAGTATCTTATCGATACTTATGGTAATGGTAAGTTTAAACCTGAACGTGGCACGCCTGCTTATATTGATTATATCCAATGGCTTCACTTTGCAGAAAGTTCCGCGATTTTACCGCTACTTTTGAAGATGTTTGTCACGAAAGATGGTGCGAAAATGAATTTCCTTGGCGATTATGCCGACATGGAAACGCAGAAAGTCATGCAATACTTTGATCAACGCTTAGCTGGTAAAACTTACCTTGTTGAAGAGAGATTAACGGGTGCTGATTTCATGATGTCGTTCATTGTTGAAATCCTTAACACCTATGGCATCTTAAGTGATTATCCGAATATCAAACGCTATTTTGAACAGTTAAGCACGCATCAGAGCTATCTAGCTGCACAAGCGCTTGAACAAAAGTATAACGGCGAGTGATCGTCACTCATTAAGCCAAACAAAATAACTTTGTTTGGCTTTTTATTACTGAAACGAGTTATCTAAAATCATTAATTTACAGTGTGAATAGCGATTAAATTTCAGATACAAAAAAGCCCCAGCATTTCTGCTGAGGCTTCGTTGTATTGGCGGAACGGCTGGGCTGGCACACCAGCGGGGCTCTCGACCCCGTGTCAGGGGCTCCAATACAACGCCAACAACAGCTTAAATTCCAAATACAAAAAAGCCCCGTCATTGCTGACGAGGCTTCGTTGTGTTGGCGGAACGGCTGGGCTGGCACCCCAGCGGGGTTCTCGACCCCGTGTCAGGTGCATTAATACCATGCCAACAACAGCTTGAATTTTAGATACAAAAAAGCCCCAGCATTTCTGCTGAGGCTTCGTTGTATTGGCGGAGCGGACGGGACTCGAACCCGCGACCCCCGGCGTGACAGGCCGGTATTCTAACCAACTGAACNCAGCTTGAATTTTAGATACAAAAAAGCCCCAGCATTTCTGCTGAGGCTTCGTTGTATTGGCGGAGCGGACGGGACTCGAACCCGCGACCCCCGGCGTGACAGGCCGGTATTCTAACCAACTGAACTACCGCTCCAATTCTTTATGAAACCCGATTACATCGAATCTCTAGAATATGGCGGAGAGATAGGGATTTGAACCCTAGATACGCTATTAACGTATGCCGGTTTTCAAGACCGGTGCTTTCAACCACTCAGCCATCTCTCCGTAAGTGCGGCGAATAATACGCATAGTTTGTTTGGCTGTAAATAGTTTTATTCTCTTTTTTAATCAAACGCTTATTTGATGTTCCAATTCTTATATTTCATCTATTTTTTCATCATCAAAGCATACTGTTAATCAACTAATCCTTTTTCTAAGGCGTATTTTGCTAGCTCTGCCGTCGAGTGTAGATCTAATTTATGTTTGATATTTTGACGATGGGTTTCAACGGTGCGATAACTAATATCTAATGCTTTAGCTATTTGTTTACTGCTAAGTCCTTGCGCTACGTGTTTTAAAATCCCTTCTTCACGTCGGCTTAATGGATTCACTTCAGGAGCGGCAATGGGAGCAGCAGCTTGAGTAAAAATAGTCTGGCTTGTGGTTTCACAAAAATAGGTGGCTCCTTGATTGACCGTTTTGATCGCTTGCACCATTTTCTCTGCCGAAATTTCTTTCAACATATAGCCCATCGCTCCTACCTGCATCACCTTCATGATGTACTCACGATTATCATGCATGGTCAGCATTAACACTTTCGCATCAGGGTACTGCTTTTTTATCTGTGCGGTGGCATCAATACCATTCATGATCGGCATACTGATATCCATTAATATCACATCGGGATCAAGCTGGCTGATCACCTCTAATGCTTCGATACCATTACTCGCTGTACCTATCACATCAATATCAGGCTCTAATTGTAATCGTGCCATAAAGCCATCAATCACTACTTGGTGATCATCGACAATGACAACCTTAATCGTTTGTTCCGTCATAGACTAAGCCATCCAAATTTAATAATACGGTAAGCTCGGTACCAAATCCCTGCTCACTACTAAGTTCAAACTCACCGCCAATAAACTCCACTCGCTCACGCATATTGCGCAAACCAATTCCTTTTTGTTGATTCTTATTCTGGCTATCGAAGCCTTTACCATTATCACGAATGATCAACTGTAATAAGTTACCCATTTGTTTTAAATGCACTTCCACTTTGGTGGCTTCTGCATGTTTGACTATGTTATTGAGCGATTCCTGCACCACACGATACAAAGTAGTTGCGACATCTGAATCTAAGCGTCCTGCTTGAGTATCAAACAAGGTATCCACCTGGGTGCCTGAGTGAGATTGATAATCTTGCAATAATGTCGTTAATGCCGCCTCTAAACCTATGTCATCCAATGCACTTGGTCTTAGCTTATGGGAAATATGTCGTACTTCATTAATCGCTAAGGTAAGGGAATACATTGATTTATTTAGGTAATCGACAAACTTACTGTCAATTGATTGAATACTGAGCAGTTCTAAATGACATTTACTGGAAACCAATAACTGATTGATCCCGTCATGAAGTTCACGGGCTAAATGCTTTTTCTCTGCTTCTTGAAACATCACAGTTTTATGGGCTAGCTCTTTTAAGTTCCTGTCAGCCAAGCGATGTTCATGTAAGTTAATTGCTAAGGTAATAACGATGATCACCGCAACGGTCACCGTTAATATCACCACAATAGAGAAGAAAATGGTGTCGATATTATGGTTAATCGCTTGCTGCATCATATCAACGTCTTCACTGACATCTTCAATATATAGCCCCGTTCCAATCATCCATTCCCATTTATCTAACCACTCGGAATAACTGAGCTTATTAACGGTGGCGCCTGTCGATGGTTTTTGCCACAAATACTGGTGATAACCGCCTCCACTTTGTGCTTGTGATAACAGTGAAGCGATTAAATAATCCCCTTGCTGATCTTGAATGTTAATCAGGTTCTGGCCGATAAGTTCAGGCATGATCGGATGGACGAGATTGACCCCGTTTTTATCATAAACAAAGAAGTAGCCATCAGTGCCATAACGCAAGTTAGTGAGGATTTTTTTAACACGCTGCTGAGCATCTGAAATATCTAAATTTGGATCATGATAAATATGGGCAATAGCATCCAGTGCAAGATCGACACTGTCTTTTAATGCTGCTTCTTTTGCGTTAATCAAGCTGTCACGAAATACGGTAACTTCTTTTTGCCCTAGGGTTTTCGCTTGATAAATAGAGATCCAACTAATACTGGCAGTAACGATTAATAAAGGCAGCAATGTCAGTAATATTAACTTTGCTTTTAATGGCATTGTCACCTCTCAAACAACAAAAAAGCTGATGTTTTACCACCAGCTTATATTAACAATTTGTTATCAAGTTTTACTTTTATAGATCACATTATCAGTATTAACCCATGCCATAGAATCCGGGGAATACCAATATGGAAGCAAGTACTGCTATTTGAATGGCGATAAATGGCATTACACCACGGTAAATATCTCGCGTCGTGACGCCAGCAGGCGCAACCCCTTTAAGGTAAAACAAACTAAAACCAAATGGTGGGGTTAAAAAAGAGGTTTGCAGGTTCATAGCAATTAAAATCGCAAACCACGTCATGTTGATACCCATCATTTCCGCAACAGGGGCGAGAATAGGCACGATAATGAAACAGATCTCAACAAAATCGATAAAGAAACCTAAGATCAAAATCACTAACATGGTGATGATCAAAAAGCCCCATTTCTCGCCCGGTAATGCCATCATCCATTCTTCAACCAGATAATCACCTCCGGTATAGGTAAATGCCATCGAGAATGCAGTTGCCCCGAGCAAAATAGCGAACACCATCGCTGTTACTTTGACGGTTTCTTTCGCCGCTTGGTAGATCATGTTCCAGCTAAAGGCACGGTACATCACAGCAAGCACGATCGCGCCAAAACCGCCTAATGCTGCTGATTCCGTTGGTGTTGCAATACCTGCGAAAATAGAACCTAACACCACAACGATGAGTGCCAATGGGGGTACTACCGCTTTCAATGCATCGAACACTTCTTTTGAACGACTCACACTGGCATCACGTTCAATCGGTTGTGCCGCTTCTGGATTAAGCTTGGCGTAGATTAAAATATAAAGAATGTAAGCTCCGACTAACACAAAGCCCGGCCATAATGCGGCTTGGAACAAGTCTCCAACCGGCACACCTAAAACATCGCCCAATAGGATCAACACAATTGACGGTGGGATGATTTGCCCTAATGTACCAGACGCACAAATGGTGCCGCAGGCAAGCCCTTTATCGTAGTTGTATTTCAACATGACAGGCAGAGATATTAACCCCATCGCTACCACTGATGCCCCAACGACACCTGTGGATGCGGCAAGCAATGCTCCAACTAAGACAGTTGAAATGGCAATACCACCACGAACGCCACCAAATAAACGTCCCATAGATTCTAATAACTGTTCGGCAAGACGTGTTTTTTGTAACACTAACCCCATAAACACGAATAGCGGTACTGCCATTAATACCGTATTTTCCATAATTGACTGAATGCGGTACGGCATAAACGCAAACATATCAAACCCTTCAGCCCACACGCCAAAAATTAAGGCAATACCACCAAAGGTAAAGGCGACAGGAAAGCCTAACAAGAGCGCAAACAAGGCGACAAAAAACATCACTATTCCGATCATTGACGTATTCCTTTACTGATCTTGTTTAGATAGAGAGGCTTGGGGATTAACCAAGGTATTAAGAGAATGAACAATAAGTCCAAGTCCACTCACAGCCATTAAACCGAAAGATAATGGGATCATGGCTTTGATAATCCAGCGATAAGCCAGCCCACCGGGATCGCCTGATGTTTCGCCTAACTCATAACTTTCTTTTGCAAAATCAATACCATAGCAAGCAACAAGTAAGCAGAAAGGCAATAACAAAAACACAGTACCAAGAATATCAATAATGGCTTGGGTCTTGCGGGAAAGGCGCTCAAAGAACACGTCTACTCGTACATGTCCTGAAGCACGAATGGCATAAGGCACACCTAATAAAAAAACGGCAGAAAACAAATGCCATTCCATTTCTTGAAAGGCGATAGAAACATCGTTAAAAACGTATCGCATAACAACGTCATACACGACATTGAGCAATAATAGTAAAAATAAAATACTGGCTAACCAGCCAAGGGCATCACCAATGCGATTGAACAATCGCTCCAGTGTAATGAGACTTTTCATTCCTTACTCCATGGAAGCCCTGCCTCAGTACATATAATGGCGACCCGATATACGTAAAAGGCAGGGAAATGACTCAGTGTGTTAAGACAGATTTATTGTGCTTGGCTATTGAGATAAGCACGGTGTGAAATGTTGGTCCAAGAACGTACTTGTTTTAAGTAATCCGCTTGAGATTGTTGGATCGCTTTGGCTTGCTCATCTTTTTCTGCATGTTGGGCAAGCAGTCTATCATTGGCGTCACGTAGCGCTTTTAATACCGCAGGTGGGAAGTCTTTGACTTTGATATCAGGGTACGTTTCTTGAATGGTTGACCAGTTTTTACCACTCGCGTGTGTTGCTTGGGTATACATATCATAAGCAGCCGTACGCATCGCTACGCGTAAGATCTCTTGTAAGTCTTCAGGCAAACGTTCAAAAGTACGCTTGTTGACAAGAAATTGCAGCTCAGAACCCGGCTCATGCCAACCTGTGTAGTAATAAGGGGCAATTTTGTGGAAACCCATGCGTAAATCGAGCGATGGCCCTACCCACTCAAGAGCATCAATGGTGTTACGCTCTAATGATGTATAAAGCTCACCCGGCGCAATATTGGTTGGCTTTGCGCCCACTTCCGCTAAGATCTCACCAGCGAAACCCGGAATACGCATTTTCAACCCTTTCAAATCATCAACAGTATTAATTTCTTTTTGAAACCAACCACCCATTTGAATATCGGAATTACCACCTGGGAATGAAAGCAAATTATGTGGTGCGTACACTTGCTCCATGAGCTCCATGCCGCCACCGTGATAGAACCATGCATACTGCTCTGCTGGCGTCATACCAAATGGCATTGACGTAAAGTAAAGCGTATTCGGCACTTTACCTTTCCAGTAGTACGAGCCTGAGTGCCCCATATCGTACTGACCCGATTTCACCATATCGAAAATACCCAATGGTGCTTTGTGCTTATTCGCAGAATCAATACGGATCTGTAAACGACCATTCGACATTTTCTCTGCCATTGCTGCCATGTTCTTCGTCGCATCACCAAAAATCGGGAAGTTAGGCCCCCATGTTTCGGCCAATTTTAAACGGTATACTTTCTCTGCGGCATACGCTGAAGTAGAAAGCATTGCTGCGCACCCTAACGCAACAATCAGGCTTTTCTTCACCACTCGCTTTACAGCACTATGAATAATGTTCATTCACTCATCCTTGCTTTCAATGATTGGGGATAGATTAGATTCAAAGTAACTGTGACCTAACCACCCAAAAGAAAAAATGAGCATGACTACGGAGTGATGTTAAAAATCGTTAAATTTTTAACTAACTTTTTATACGTATAACTACGTAGATAGTTAAATTTCTCTTATTAAATAGCGATGTTATTGTCTCGCACTTACTACGCATAAATACTTATTTAACTAACTTATTGATATAACAATCCAATATTTCTTTTTGTGACGTGGATTTATTTTACCCACTAAAAAACACTCGAATTAAAAGAAAATATAAAGCCTTACCAATGTCATGGAAATGACAACTATGGTAGGATTGCGCGCGCTTACCTATCGCGTAAGTTAATAATGTTGCTATATCGTTAAACATTAGAACCAAACACTATTATATTGCCTTGAATTTCAATGGCATCATTGAGAGATATTCACATTGGTTGATCTATTAAAAGAAGTATTAGGTTGGACATCCGTTGTCTTATATATCCTACTTACGATTTTCAACAGCATGAAATTCACCCGTTATGCAGCTTTTGCATCAGCAACAAATGATACTGTTTGGTCTATTCTGATGGGATGGTGGCCAAAAGTGATTTTGAACCTATCAGTGAATGCAATTAACGCTTACCGTTATGTAAAAGACTTTACTAAAACAGGCAAAGTTGTTGTTAACACCCTTGCCGCTATCATGGCAACAGCGATTTTATACATCACTTACATTGCGATCAGTGCGTTTATTGCCGAGCCAACCCTTACTGTGGCGCTCCAGTATGGTGACTTAATCATTATTGTGGCAGCGCTTTACATGACATCATTGAAAAACTACCGCATGTTAATGTTGCTATCAGGCTTTGTTGGCATGGCGGGTTACTTTGGTAATCCACAAATGATGATCATTAAAGCATTAGTTATTGCAATCATGAGTTACAAATTGTACTCAACGCGCCACCAGACAGAAGCGCAACAACTGGCTGAGAACCACTAATAAATAAAGCATTTTTAAATATTTAATCAACGGCAGAATAATTTTTATTCTGCCGTTTTTTTATTGATACACACCTTACCCCTCCTGCCTCGATATATTCACCAATCTCATGATTTTAAAATTTAGGGTTTACAAAATTATATAGGATGGTATTCTTTAAATTATACAGTACATCATACCTTAAAGAGACATATATGACTTCGTGGATGAAAAGAGTGATCACATGTAGTGACTTTAACGGCGGTCGCTTTGAAGTAACTGTGGTATTTCCACCTGAATTTCAGGAGTACGTGGAGATAGAAACAGCCGCTATTCATTCCCAATACATCTCTTTAGAAAGCTTTAAAAAAGATGTACTACCGATCATTTGTAATAACGAGGGACGCTTAGTTAATAGTGCTTATATTGATAGCCAAAATAATAAAACAAGCTACTTAAACGGTACTGTTAATACCTATTAATTCACATTCAACGTGTTGGTGACGAAATGAATAAAAAATACTTAGCTTTAGTTGGATTGCTTTTCACTTTTTCTGGTAATACTCACGCTGATAGTTTCAATGACCGACGCCAAGAAATACGTCAAGATCATCGCCAAGATAACCGTGTTGAGCGTCGTGTTGATAATCGTATGGATCGTCGTTGGGACAAGCGATATTGGGGCAAACCAGCGTTTTATCGTGCTAATGCGCAATGGTATCGTTGGAAACACCCTCTGGCGTCAGCAGTAGCTTTTAGTATTTTCGTCAATGAATTAGGCACACTACAAAACGAAAAAGGACAGGATGTGATTGTGGTGGGTAATGGCGGAAAAGTAAAAGAAACCTACGTAAGTAAAGATAATCAAGTCATCATCGTGACTTACTAACACCTAAAAATATTAAGAGGCAGCGCCCATGCCTGCCTCTTTATTTTTTAAGCGAAGAATAAAACGAAACATAGCTCAACCTTAATCAATAATTGAAAAATGCCCAATTTGTTGATTCTTGCTATCAGTGATGATGCCTTTCTCTGTTGCTTCACAATAAGTGAAATTCAAATCCAAGCTATCCACCTTGCCATTAATTAATACATGTCGACGCAGCACATCGCCATTTAATTGATGGATCGGTGCATTCCAAGACACATCGTTAACATTAAAATTAATAATCATAAATTACCTCTGTATAAATAACGTAATATAAAGACACTGACAATAACGATATAAATATCTTGCCGTGTTAATTGCAAATGAATTTTTGATGAAGAGCAGCGAAGGTAGTTGAAAGTATTTTCTAAATAAATTATTAAACAACAATGTTCAATAACCTTTTTAATCATTACATTTAT
>NZ_SSMG01000120.1 GCF_009873615.1 Photobacterium lucens | reverse complement strand
GGTCATGATATTGGCGATAAAGCAATCAAAGCGTTTACTCATTGTCTAAATGAAAATATCAGGAAAACTGATCTTGCTTTTCGTTGGGGTGGGGAAGAGTTCCTATTGATATTAAGAGAAAATATCAATGAAGAGTTAGATGTCTATCTGATTTTAGAGCGCATAAGACGCTGTGTAGAAGCAATGGATCTTACTGATATACCGAAGTTTACGGTATCAATTGGCTATTGTTATCACGAGTCGAAAACTGAAATACAAGAGTTGGTAAAAAAAGCTGATTTAGCCCTATATGAATCGAAAAAGACAGGACGTAACAAAGTGACACGATATAAAGAATAATTACAGGGGTTATGGTGCTATTTAAAATAAAATTATCAGCACCGTAACGTTTTTTTGTTACATACTGTAATTAAATGATTATTTAGTATTTATAGTTTAAATATTCTTTTCTAAGGAGCATGACGGTAGATGTTTTGTGTTAGAATCTGCGGCAAAATTTGCCGTTGTGCATTTATTATCGCTCCTAGGAAATTATTATGTCGTTCGAATCCTTAAACCTGCATTCCGATTTGTTAAAAGCACTGACTGAGTTAGGTTATTCATCACCAACTGATGTGCAAAAACAAGCAATTCCAATGGCATTAAAAGGTGAGGATGTTATGGCTGGTGCGCAGACTGGCACTGGTAAGACGGCTGCATTTTCACTTCCTTTATTACAACGCCTGCTAACCTTGCCCTCACAAGCTGAACAATCAGCACAAAATGTTGCTGATAAGCCGTCGGGTCATCCTATTCGTGCTTTAATTCTTACACCAACGAGAGAGTTGGCTCAGCAAGTTTATGACAGCATGACAGCTTACGCTAAGTACACTGATTTAAAAGTCGCAGTTGCTTACGGTGGCACAAGTATGAATGTGCAAGTTAAAGCGCTTAATGCTGGAGCCGATATTCTTGTCGCAACACCGGGGCGTTTACTTGATCACGTATTTAATCGCTCTGTTTCATTGTCTGAGGTTGAAACATTTGTACTAGATGAAGCGGATCGCATGTTAGATATGGGTTTCATTGTTGATATTCAGCGTATTATGAAGCGTATGCCTGATGAGCGTCAGACGCTATTTTTCTCAGCAACGTTTTCAAAGCAAGTTAAGAAATTGGCTTTTGATATCTTATCTGAACCGAAAATGGTTGAGGTGACTCCAGCTAACACTGCCGCTGAAACCGTTGCACAAATGGTGTATCCAGTAGATAAACACCGTAAGGCTGAATTACTCGCATATTTGATTGGTTCTCGTAACTGGCAGCAAGTACTTGTATTTACTAAAACCAAGCAAGGTTCAGACAAACTGGCTAAAGATCTGGGTCTGGATGGCATTAAAGCCGTATCAATCAACGGTGATAAGAGTCAAGGTGCGCGTCAACGTGCATTAGATGAATTTAAATCAGGAAAAGTCCGTGTGCTTGTTGCTACCGACGTTGCTGCGCGCGGTTTAGATATCGAGCAACTAGAATATGTCGTGAATTTTGACATGCCTTATAAAGCAGAAGATTACGTTCATCGTATTGGTCGTACAGGACGAGCTGGAATGACAGGGCATGCCATTACCTTAATGAGCCTAGATGAAGAGTGGGCACTAAAAGCGATTGAAGAGTTACTCGACACACGTATTCCACAGCAATGGTTAGAAGGTTATGAGCCAGATCCGACTCTAATTGAGACCCAATCTGTCCACCGTGGAGCTGCGGCAGAAAAGCGTAGAGCTAAAGCAAAAAGCAAAATCCATCAGAATCGTGGAAAGCATGTTCGCCGTCGTTAATATGCCTTTGGACGATATTAATGATCTAGTGCTAACTTATTGTTCTTATAGTGTTAATTGTCGAGATTAATAGTATAAGATAACGTGTAATTTGAGGATTATATTATTGTCAATATGATTTGGCTTTGGTAACTTCTCTACTAACTTACATGCATATTATTTTGCTTTCACATTGTCTGAGGTTTTATGGCAGGTTTAACGAAGCCCGTTCGTTACACTGTACTGTTTCTTGTTGTTTTTACCTGTATTGCTTATACATGGTTTCTTTTTGGCGGAGCGAAACGTGAGTACGTTGTTACTCCTATAAATAGTACATACAGAATTATTGATGATACTGCGCAAAATGGTGCGACAGAATCAAAAATGGATGTGAATAAAAACGGCGCATTACTGGAATGCAATATTGTCAATAAAGCAAAGTGGCCGTTTTGTGAAATCGCAATTTCATTGACAGATACAGTTGATAAAGGGGTAGATCTCAGTGCTTATGAAAGTGTCGGGATTGACATTGATTACGATAGTCCAGTAGAAGGTGAACGTGTTCGTATTTACTTGAGAAACTTCGATCCAGCTTATGCAAACTTAACGGATCCTATTTCTTTAAAATTTAATGCGATTGAATATGCGCCGGGAGAGGATGAAGGACTACAAATTTTTCCATTACGCTCTTTTCAAGTACTTTCTTGGTGGATAGCTGATTACGAAGTACCCGTCGATAAATCTAATCGTCAGTTCGATAATGTTTCTGTGATCGAAATTGCGACAGGCAGCTATGTTAAAGAAGCGTATTACGCGATTAAACTGAACAAGTTAGTGTTTTATGGTGAATGGATCAGCGAAGAAACGCTCGTTAAATTGTTGTTGTTAGTATGGATGCTCACTGCAATTGCGGTAATTATCATTGATCGAGTTTACTTACATAAACAAATCAAACTGACAGAAGAGCGTACCAACCGTTTACGAGAAGTTAATCGAGCGTTGTATCAAAAGAGTTTAGTGTTTGAAGAGCTTGCGTTTACCGATCCGTTAACACGCACACGAAATCGCCATGAAATTAACGATTGGTTATCAGAGGTAACAGCACACTCAATTGATAACAGTATTCCGTTTTCTATGATCTTTATTGATATAGACCATTTTAAACAAGTCAATGATCTTCATGGTCACCATTTTGGTGATAACGTGCTACGAACATTTGCTAGTCTAATTAATAAACGCGTACGTAAATCGGATGTTTTTGCTCGTTGGGGTGGTGAAGAGTTCGTTATCTTTTGTCCAGCTACGCCATTAGGTGCTGCTGCTGAGTTTGCAGAATCTATTCGAGATTGTATTGAGCACGCACAGTGGGGCAACGATATGCAAATTACTTGTAGTATGGGTGTCGCAGAGCTTGAGGATGAAGAATATAATCACTTCATTGAGCGTGCCGATAAGGCATTACTGAAAGCCAAAGAGCGTGGGCGTAACCGAGTTGAAATAGCTTGGAATGAAAGCCAACTGAGTTAAGCTCTTGTGACTGAAAACAAAAAAGCCGTGTCGTGAAGTGACCCCCAATAGTTGGACACCAATTATTGGGGGTCTTTTATGTCCAAATATAGTCGAGAGTTAAAATG
>NZ_SSMG01000119.1 GCF_009873615.1 Photobacterium lucens | reverse complement strand
TTTAAAGAGTTATGACTCGTGTTTATTCTTTAATTTTGGCACAAAATGAATAATTTTAGTTGTGATAACTATCACTTAAATGAATTTTTTATTCGTTATGATGCCTCTCAACAAACCTTCAAGTGATGAGAGCTGATGATGAAAATTGATCTAACAACCTTAGTGACTGAAAGCCGAAATGTAGCAAGCGAGAATATCGATATGCTTTCAACAATCGATATGTTGAAAGTGATTAATCAAGAAGATCAGAAAGTTGCGTTAGCGGTAGAAGCGATTATTCCTGAGATTGCCAAGGTTGTAGATCTTATTGCAGAGGCTTTTCAATCCGGCGGTAGGCTGATTTATACCGGTGCTGGCACATCAGGTCGACTAGGAATTTTAGATGCCAGTGAATGTCCTCCTACATATGGTTCAGATCCAGATTTAGTAATTGGCTTAATTGCTGGTGGTCACAAAGCAATATTAAAAGCAGTTGAAAATGCAGAAGATAACGTAGAACTTGGCGCTACTGATCTACAACAGATTGGCTTTAATCATAAAGATGTACTTGTAGGCATTGCCGCAAGTGGTCGTACACCTTACGTAATCGGCTCGATGAATTACGCAAAAAGCGTGGGCGCTAAAGTTGCGGCATTAAGCTGTAATCCAAATAGCCCAATGGCAGAGATTGCAGACATTAATATCACACCGATTGTTGGTGCTGAAGTTGTCACTGGCTCTTCAAGAATGAAAGCAGGAACAGCCCAAAAGTTAGTGCTTAATATGTTAACCACAGGTGCCATGATCCGTACGGGAAAAGTCTTCGGAAACTTAATGGTTGATGTTGAAGCAACCAACGCCAAACTTATCCAGCGTCAAAAAAATATTGTAGTTGAAGCAACAGGGTGTAGTGAATCACAAGCAGCAGAGGCACTCACCCAATGTAATAACCATTGTAAGACTGCAATTCTTATGATTTTACTCAACATTAATGCAGAGCTAGCTGCAGCAAAACTCAGTAAGCATCATGGCTTTATTCGTCATGCACTTTTAGACCAAGAATAATAAATAATCGGTTATATCGAGGATCATAAGATGGCCAAAATAACTGCTTCAATGATGCAAGAGATACTCACTGCAATAGGCGGTAACGAAAACATTATTAAATGCGGTAACTGCATGACGCGATTACGTCTTACATTACGAGATGATAGCTTAGCTGATCGTGACTCAATTAAGCGTATTGCAGGGGTAATGGGGTTAGTTGAAAGTGACGATCAATTTCAGATTGTGTTAGGTCCTGGCAAAGCACAAACCGCCGCTGAAATGATGAATAGCATGCTTGAGAACGAGCAAGGTGGGGAAGAAACAACGCCAAAAAAACATTCCGACCTAAAAGATGTTGCTTCTGCACATAAACAGCAATTAAAGAAAAAACAAACAAGTGCTGCACAACGCTTTTTAAGCAAGTTTGCAACCATATTTACGCCTTTAATCCCCGGTTTTATTGCCGCAGGTTTATTACTAGGTATAGCGACCTTGCTGGAACAACTTTTTGTTATAGGGCAGGCTTTGCCTAATGCGCATTTACTTGATTTAATTGCGTATATGAAAGTTTTCAGTAAAGGTTTATTTAGCTTCCTAAGTATCCTTATTGGCTATAATGCGCAGCAAGCGTTTGGTGGTTCTGGCGTAAACGGCGCAATTTTAGCTTCACTGTTTGTACTTGGTTATAACCCGGATGCAACATCTGGCATTTTCTCTGGAATGAACGACTTTTTCGGTAATGGTATTGATCCTCGAGGCAACATTATCGGGGTGCTGATTGCCGCCATTATTGGTGCTTGGGTTGAGAAAAAAGTCCGCCAATTTATTCCAGATAACTTAGACATGATTTTAACTTCCATGATCACCTTATTGATTATGGGTGCTGTTACCTTTGTGATCATCATGCCAATTGGTGGTGAGCTGTTTAAAGGAATGTCATGGTTATTCATCAACTTAAATGGCAATCCATTCGGCAGTGCGATCTTAGCGGGTTTATTCTTAATCTCAGTGATGTTTGGTATTCACCAAGGTTTTGTACCTGTTTACTTTGCTCTGATGGATGCTCAAGGTTTTAACTCTCTTTTCCCGATTTTAGCCATGGCAGGGGCAGGTCAAGTGGGCGCAGCGTTTGCTTTATATGCTAAAGCGAAAAAAGAATCTTTGTTACGTGTGCAAGTAAAAGGGGCGATCATTCCGGGATTATTAGGTATCGGTGAGCCGCTTATCTATGGTGTGACATTACCACGGGTTAAACCTTTTGTTACTGCTTGTGTGGGTGGTTCTGCTGGTGGTTTCTTTATTGGACTCGTGGCATATATGGGATTGCCAGTAGGTTTGAATACGGTATTTGGCCCGTCTGGCATTGTAGCTTTACCGTTAATGACCTCTAGTTCAGGTATCTTTGCTGGCATGGCAATATTCACCATAGGTTTGCTGATCGCTTATATCGTAGGTTTTGTAGCGACATGGTTCTTTGGTACGAAAAATGTCGATTTAAGTTAATACTAAATCGTTATTGAGCCGTTGTTGAGAAAATGAAAATTTAATTCATAACGGATGTATTAATAAAAAGCGGAGCAGAGACTCCGCTTTGTCGTTTGTTACTCCAGAGAACGATATAGTTTGAAATAATAATATTATTGACATATTTCTTTTAACT
>NZ_SSMG01000118.1 GCF_009873615.1 Photobacterium lucens | reverse complement strand
AGAAAAGAGAAATAGCCATATTTTATTACAGCTTGGTAACAAATTGGGTTGCTCTTCACGGACAGGATCGGTAGTTTGTAAAGAAGTAGCGATAAAGTGGCTGAATTGTCACGATGTGAGGTTTCAAAGCATCGTACACTATCACTAAGTCGTTTGATGTTACTTAGAGATAGAAATAAGCTACCTTCAGGATGAATAATATGGATGTTGAACACGTGCTGAAAATAAAAAAACACCCCACGCTTTATAAACGTTTTCCACAGTTGTTGTCTGTTACTAACGATGAAAAACGACAAGCTAATGCTATGATTTATGGCAAAGCGATCAGTCACTATGACATTGAATCATTAGCTGCAGTGCTTGATGATGCTCTAGTTCTGTTAGCTGGCTGGAAGGTTGGATCTTACGATGTGTTTTTGATCGCCAATGATCTTACCGATGAGCTAGAACAAGCCTTACAATCCTTAGCGTTAGATTATTATCAGTTATCAGAGCTACCGGATCTCACCGAGCCCGGTCTTGTGGTTTTTGATATGGATTCAACCGCAATTGAAATCGAGTGCATTGATGAAATAGCCAAACTAGCAGGTGTTGGCGAGCAAGTTGCAGAAGTTACAGAGCGTGCGATGCAAGGTGAGTTGGACTTTGAACAAAGTTTGCGCCAGCGTGTAGGTACGTTAGCGGGGGCTGATGAATCTATCTTAGCTGAAGTAAAAGCAACACTGCCGTTTATGCCTGAACTAAGAGAGGTCGTTGCAAGTTTGCATGCGCGTGGTTGGAAAGTAGCGATTGCTTCTGGTGGTTTTACTTACTTTTCTGATCACCTAAAACAAGAGTTGGAGCTTACAGCTGCTTTCTCTAACCAATTAGAAATCATTGACGGTAAATTAACAGGTAAAGTGCTTGGAGATGTGGTGGATGCTCAAGCTAAAGCGAATATCTTGCAAGGGCTTGCTGAGCAATATGATATTGAGCCGCATAATACTGTGGCGGTAGGCGATGGTGCCAATGATCTAGTGATGATGAAAGCGGCAGGTTTAGGTATTGCTTATCACGCTAAACCGAAAGTTGAGCAGCAAGCGCCAGCGGTGATCCGTTATGCTGATTTAGGCGGTATTTTGTGTATATTATCGGCTTCTTTAGTACCGCAGCGTTTAAGCTGGTAAGCCACAATAAGATCATAAAAGAGAGATGAGAAAAGCCGCTGATGTTCGCTTTGTTATAAAGCAATCATCAACGGCTTTTTTGTTTAATGGTGCAAATTGCGCGTTAACTGATCTCTAATCGAACTAGTACTTCGTCAGTAATATCGAAGATCTCACCACAACCAATTAGCGAAATAAATTCTGCTTCAAGTGCTCTTGCTCTGTGGAGTGTTAAACGAGCCAGTTCACTGAGCTTCTCACCAATTAATGCCGTTAGCGGATTAAAAATCGGTAATGCAGTAACACGGATGGCAAGAAAACTGCCATTTTTACGAGCGAAGGTAATAAAGCGAATGCGATCTTCTAAGGTTTCGAACTCATAGCTCGCTTTGACTGCGATTTGTTTGATTTCTCCGTCTTGTTGCTGGAAAGCAATATACAGTTCATGCACATAAGGCTCGCGTAGATTCTCAATCGGACGCATTGGATACGCTAGCATTTCTTTAACGCGACGCTTAAACAGTAGACTGAGATCAAAGTGTTTATGCTCGCCTAACTGATAAAAGATATCGGCAAGTGGTGTTAACGGGAAGTTTGAACCGACAGTTTTCACTTTGATTTTATGGTCAATCTTTTCGGCAAAATACGGAATGCTATTTAAACGTGTTAGTAGCATTTGGTGCATTGCCAGTAACATTGCAGGCGGTGGAAGTTGCTCTTCACATAGCGCTAATTTCTCTTGATTCGTTTTGATCAAGTTTCGTAAGAATTGCTCGCCAGCGGCTGACTCTTTACTGCCCTCGGTGATTAGCTGGATATTCTTGCCATTAGGGCTAGTGCGGATCACTTTATATGGCATACGACTGAGAATATCTATTTTGGCTAATCGCTGGAGCTGATCAAATTTAATGATCACAGGATCATCTTTCTTACAGCGAAAAGGGATATCAAGATTGATGTTCAGCCCTTTACTGGAGAAATCAATAGAGTGACCGGCGCTGATCAATTGTCCTTGTTGATATAAAGATATCGGAGTTTTATAAGCAAAGCGAGATTCACTGCGTTGCGGCTTGGGATCGAAATGGATTGCTTCCGCAAGACAAATTGGGTTTTTCGGGTGTCTAAATGGGTTAATCGCTTTACTGTCTAAGGTGGATTTGTGGGCAGCACGATAATCTGGTTGTGTCGCCTTGTGAGTAATGTCTTGTAGTACACCAACATGCGTGAGATCTTGGAATTTCTCTAGCATTTCAGGGGCGACATCATTGAGCTTTTCTAGCTCTTGTTGGCGCAGAGGATATACCGTTAATCGCATCACACGCCAGCTGTCACGATGTGCACCAAGCTGCCAAAATAGACGACGCTGCTCTTGATCCATTTCAGGTAAAGCAGCGGAGTAGAAATAGCGTGAGCCTTGGTGATCATGATGGAAACAATAAATGAGGGTGCTAGATTGCTTGAGCCCCTTACGCCCTAATGATGCGATACGTTGCTCTGAGAGTAGCTGATTGATCACGGGTTGATTACGCTCATCATGCCAGTATTGCCATAAATAACGGTTGTGATCGGTCAATAGGGCGTATTTAAGCTCAGTGCCTGAGAAGAATAGCGGGATCCCTACGGTATGTTTGAGAAAACAATGCTCATAGCCTTGGGTGCGTGCCTGAATGATTTTATCTTCATGGTTATGGCGGTGTCGTAATGAGCCTTTATTTTGACTCTCGACGATCATGGCTTTTAAGGCTTCATTGTCACTTAATGCGATCAGTCGTAACCATTTAAAGCTGTTGTCTTCTGGATTGTCATCAATACCTAAAATGCGGTAGCGGTGAGGTTGCTCAAAGCATGGCTCATCGTGTGTTATTGCTAATTGTGGGAAAGTGGCATCGATGGTTTGCCCTAGACGATAGTTAAATGTTGCAGGGACTTTAAATTTGGCACCTGAAAAAGACAGATCTGCGGTCATTCCCCAAATTTGTTGATTAAGAGGGAAATTAATAGTTACAGGGGTGCTGATTTGTAGGCGATTTTCTTCTCGGTGGAGATAATGGCCAAAGCGGATCAAATTAGCCGTAAAAAGTTCGGGATTACTTTTCTGCGTCACAAGTGTTGAGCGTTCACCTTGCTGGTGGAGTTCACGAAAATCATTATGCGTATTGACTAATGCTTCATATAATCCAGTACAGTATTGATTACTAAAGACTTTACTACGGCGATGTAAAATATTGATGGCTACATCATCAAGCCAATGTGTTTGTTCGTTAAAAGTATATGGGCGACATTGCCCTTTTACTCGACCACGTAAATCAATGATTTTTTTACACGGGGTCATTAACCGGTTAATTTCCATTTTTATACGGAGTTTGATCGGCCCTGATTCGCTACTGGTTAAACTATCAAATACTTGTTGGAAATCTTCGCTTCCGTATACAGGTAATAGTTGTTCTATGAGTGCTTTGTAATCGTCCAACTGCATTTTATTTTCTGAGAAAAGATTCGCTGTTAGTATTATCTGCTTAGAGTGACAAAAGTTTAATGTAAAGTGATAAAAACTGACATTTAAGTTGAGGTTTACATTGAATAATATCGGTTTATTCGATGGATTAGACATTTAGGGTAAAGAATGGCGAAAGCAGCAAAACGTGCATATGTTTGTAGTGATTGTGGAATGGACTTTGCTCGTTGGCAGGGGCAGTGTTCTGGATGTAAATCGTGGAATACGATCACTGAATTTACGATCCCTAATACCAAATCTGGATTAACCAGTAGTTCTGCACGCACTAGTGTTGGTGGTTACGCAGGTGTTGTGGGTGGCGGCTCGAAGAAACTGAATGAAGTTGAAGCGGTAGAAGCGGAGAAGATGCTAACAGGCATTGGCGAGCTTGATCGTGTACTTTGTGGCGGCTTAACGACTGGATCTGTCAATATTATTTCAGGCGATCCTGGTGCTGGTAAAACAACGCTGCTTTCCGACTTAGTTGCGCGTATGTCTCAGTTGATGCCATCACTTTACTGTACCGCAGAAGAATCACTATCGCAGTTTAAGAACCGTGTGAACCGCCTTAAGCTCAATTGCAATGAAGATAATTTATATCTAATGGCTGAAACTAGTGTGGAAGCGATCATTGCAGAGCTTGAAGTTAAACAAATCAAGTTTGCGGTTATTGACTCTATTCAAGCGGTATCAACAGAGCTTGCCAATGGTAGCCCGGGTTCACCATCACAAGTAAAAGCGGCAGCCCAAGCATTAACCCAGTACTGTAAACAAAATAATGTAACGATGTTTTTGATTGCTCACGTAAACAAAAACAATGAAATTGCAGGTCCACAAACACTGGTTCACATCGTTGACTCCTTGCTACATATTGATACCAATGATGGTCAAGTACGTACCCTACGTGCTAATAAAAACCGTTTTGGTGATGTTGATACCGTTGGTATTTTCCGCATGACGGAGCGTGGTATGTTGAGTGTTGATAACCCAAGTGAGATCTTCTTATCGGGGTCAACGACGGAATCATCGGGCTCTGCGATTACCTGTATTCGTAAAGGTAACCGTAACATCTTGTTGGAGATCCAGTGTTTAACCACGGAAACCGAAGGCGAGTTTCCGCAGCGCGTGTGTGTAGGTTTAAACATGAACCGTATCAAAATGCTAACGGGAATTTTACGCAAACATGCGAAGACTAAGATCTATCACGATACTTTCTTTAATATCGTCGGCGGTTTGAAAATTGATGAGTCGGAAACTTGCATCGACTTAGCGCTGGTGGCTGCACTATTAAGTAGCTTAAATGAATTTGTGGTGCCTCGTACTACCTGCATTATGGGAGAGCTGAGCTTAAACGGTGATGTTCGCCCGATTGATAGCGGTGTGCCACGTGTGAAAGAAGCAGCGCAACATGGATTTACTGAGATCTTTATTCCTTACCGTAACTACCATAAGTCAATGGAAGGGTTAGGTGCGAAAATCACGCCAGTGAAAACCATTCATGAGTTACTGGATTTGATTAACTAATAAAACAGCGAGAGGCCGCTATATCGCATATGCTTCTCGCTTTCTTATTTATTCTGTCGTATCAAATGTTACAGTCGGTTTGGGGTGGTTCACAGTGTTAAATACATCACTACTATGATCAGAGGCCAACTGCACTTGCATTTCCACCATACTGCCGATGGTATTGAGGAGTGATGTCCATTCGACATTGGGCTCTTTTTCAAATAGCGTGTCAAAATTCTCGATATTCCAATTAACAAATGGACGTGGGTTTAGAGGCTTACCTAAAAAAAGAATTTCATAATGTAGGTGAGGCCCTGTCGATAGCCCTGAGTTACCAGTCCAGCCAATCAGTTCCCCTTTGTTAACGAACTGCCCTTGCTTGACGTTAAATTTACTCATGTGTGAATAGGTAGAGACAAACCCCATGGTGTGACTAAGTGTTAGCTGATTACCATAGCCATATTTACTGGTGTTAACCTTTTCGATCACTGCATCTGCTGGCGCATAAATAGGTGTTCCTATACTTGCACCGAAGTCTAATCCATCATGGTTTTTGCGTTGTTTGGTAATGGGATGAACACGAGTACCAAAGCCTGAAGTTAATGGTGCATCTGGTGTTGGTTTACCATTAGGGAGCAGTTGAAATAGCGTTGCTTTTACTGCGGAATTAATAGCGGCAGTATCAACCCGTTGTTTGATCGTTTGCGGTGGATTTTCATCACTTAATCCTAGAATGTTTTCCATATCATCAATGCGCTGATTTAATTTTTCTAGCGATTGTGTCTTTTTCTCTAAGGAGTCATTAAGGGTTTTGTTAAGTGCGGTCTCTTCTGATAGTGATGCACTAAGCTCTAACGCTTTATTGCGCAATTTTGATACTTGCTGATGAGAGCTTTGTGCGGAGAGATAAAGATCGAAAATGGCATGAGTTCCATAGAAAAATAGCCCACAAAGGATAAATAGTCCTGAGTATCGAGCAATATTAGCCGTGAGTGCTTTTTTATCACCGCTGCGAAGTTTTGTGGTTACGTTCTTTAGATTAAACATCATGCGTAAGACAGGTTGAGCAATTTCTGAAGCTAGAGTTTATGTGTTGGATAGGATTATTGCTAGTTTCTACTTTCTCATTTATGCAACGTTTTAATGGCTTTTGTTAGTAATATTGCTGATTTTTCAACAAAAATAAAAAGAGCGACCGAAGCCGCTCTTTTTTATTTATCACGAGTGAATTGCTTATTTAGCAATACGCTTGTACTTGATACGGTGTGGTTCTGTCGCATCTGAGCCTAGCGTTTTCTTCAGCCAATCAGCGTATTCAGTGAAGTTACCTTCAAAGAAGTTCACTTGACCTTCGTCACGGTAGTCTAGGATGTGTGTTGCGATACGGTCTAGGAACCAACGGTCGTGCGAGATAACCATTGCACAGCCAGGGAACTCAAGCAGCGCTTCTTCTAGTGCACGTAGGGTTTCAACGTCAAGGTCGTTGGTTGGCTCATCGAGTAGTAATACGTTACCGCCCGCTTTAAGCAGTTTAGCAAGGTGTACACGGTTACGCTCACCACCAGATAGATCACCAATGCGTTTTTGTTGATCACTACCTTTGAAGTTAAAGCGAGACACGTAAGCACGCGCAGGGATTTCAAAGCTGTTGATCTTGATAATATCAGCGCCTTCAGAAATCTCTTGGTAAACCGTGTTGTTGTCGTTCATGCTATCGCGGAACTGCTCAACCGATGCCAGTTTTACCGTTTCACCTAGCTCAATTGTGCCTGCGTCAGGTTGCTCTGTACCACTTAGCATCTTAAATAGGGTCGATTTACCTGCACCGTTAGCACCGATGATACCCACGATAGCACCCTTAGGAATGCTGAATGATAAGTCATCGATAAGTACGCGATCACCGAACGATTTAGTTAGGTTATTCACTTCGATAACTTTGTCACCTAGACGCTCACCTGGCGGAATGAACAGTTCGTTTGTTTCATTACGCTTTTGATGATCGTTGCTTTGTAGCTCTTCAAAGCGTGCCATACGTGCTTTAGATTTCGCTTGGCGACCTTTAGGGTTCTGACGTACCCACTCAAGTTCTTTCTCAATAGTCTTCTGTAGCGCGCGCTCTTGAGATGCTTCTTGTTTTAGACGTGCATCTTTTTGCTCTAGCCATGAAGAGTAGTTACCTTGCCATGGAATACCTTCACCACGGTCAAGCTCTAAGATCCAGCCAGCAGCGTTATCTAGGAAATAACGGTCGTGCGTGATAGCCACAACAGTGCCGCTGTAATCGACAAGGAAGTGCTCAAGCCATGCCACAGATTCAGCGTCTAAGTGGTTAGTTGGTTCGTCAAGCAGTAGCATGTCAGGCTTATCTAGCAGCAGACGACAAATCGCAACACGACGGCGCTCACCACCAGATAGGTTTTTAACAACTGCATCCCATTCAGGAAGACGAAGCGCATCTGCGGCACGCTCAAGTTGCATACCTAGATTGTGACCATCTTTAGTTTCGATCAGTGCTTCAAGTTCACCTTGCTCTTTAGCAAGCGCATCGAAGTCTGCATCTGGTTCTGCGTAAGCTGCGTATACTTGGTCAAGACGGATCAGTGCTTCTTTCACATCTGATACAGATTCTTCAACCACTTCACGTACAGTTTTATTTTCGTCTAGGATTGGTTCCTGTGGTAGGTAACCAATTTTTAGACCTGCTTGTGGACGTGCTTCACCTTCGATATCAGTATCGATACCTGCCATGATGCGTAGTAATGTTGATTTACCGGCACCGTTCAGACCTAGGACACCGATCTTAGCGCCAGGGAAAAAGCTCAGTGAAATATCTTTTAGAATTTGACGCTTAGGTGGGACGATTTTTCCCACTCGCGACATGGTATAGACGTAATCAGCCATATCCGTGTGTGATCTCTACTTAAAAAATGAAAGGGGATATTTTACCTGTTCTGGACTGAAGTTTAACAGAATTGTTTATATTTGGTGGCGAAGACAACAAAAAACGCAGCGAAAAAAAATGGTTCATTTCGCAGAAATGTTACTCGTAATGGCTCATTGATGAGAATGAGGTCATGAATTATTTGCTATTATGATTGTCTCAGATGTAGTTGCCATTACCCATTGGTCACGATGACAACAGGGAATTTATTTTTACGATCTCGATATGGAGCTTCTAGTGCCACGCATTCCAACTTCTCACAAGATTTTTTCCATTGCGCTGTTATCACTGGGCATCGCAAGTACCTTTAGTGTACATGCCGCCTCGTTAGAGCAACAGCGCACTTGGTATGATCAAGCGCAAACTGCGTTTGATAACAACAATATGGCGGTATTTAACGCCAACAAAAGTAAATTAGGTGGGTATCCGCTATACCCTTACTTGGAGTACCGTCTATTTAATAAAGACTTAGATGATAAATCACCAAGCCAAGTAAAAACCTTTGTTAATAAATACAAAGCGTTGCCTTTTAGCCAAACGATTCAACGTAATTATTTGTCTTATCTTGCAGGAGCTGACAGGTGGCGTGACTTTTTATCTGTACAGCCGACAGAGCCTAGCAGTACCTCGCTAAAATGCTCTTACTTCTATGCGAAGAGTCAAACGGGTCATGCCAGTCAAGCGTGGGCGGGTGCCGAGAAACTGTGGGAAACGGGGAGCTCATTACCAGCCGTTTGTGATCCATTGTTAGATGCGTGGACTGCAGCGGGCAAGCGTACCAATACCTTGATCCTTGATCGCATGCTATTGGCGTTTGAAAAAGGCAACAAGAGCTTAGTCGCTTATCTAGATAAGCAATTATCCGGTAGCGCACAAGCGACTGGCGATAAGATCCTCGCGTTATTAGATAAACCTCAAGGTGTCGCAGATTTTGCCAAACAAAGTAAGGTGACCAAGTTTAATCAAGCGGTCACGGAAGCTGCTTTCTATCGTTTAGCTCGTACTGATGTTAAACAAGCGGTGGCTTCATACAATCAAGTGGTATCAGGTCAGCATTTTGATAAGCAAACCAAGCAAGAGCTGGCAGATGCGGTAGCGTCTCGATTAATGTCAACGACGGATCCTGTGCTGGCAAAGTGGCGTGATAGTAAATTAAAGACAAGTCAGAATGTGAGCATTTTAGAGCGTCGTATTCGTAACTCGATCCGTGAAGCGGATTGGAGCGGTGTACAAACGTGGATCAATCGTCTACCAAAAGAAGCGAAAGACAGCCCTCGTTGGCGGTTCTGGCAAGCGCAGTTACTTGCAAAGAAAGGTCAGAAAAAGCAAGCAGATAAGATTTACCTGTCACTATTAGGTGAGCGTGATTTTTACAGCGCAGCGGCTGCCACTATTTTGCATAAGCCGATTGTGTACCCGAATCAAAAAGGGCCAACATCGACCAAGCTGATCCAACCATATATGACGACATTAAAGCGTATTGGTGAGTTGATTGATACTGATAGGTTGATTGCAGCCAATCGAGAATGGGGCTATTTGTTATCGCATATTCAAGGTGTACAAACTAAGCGTCAGTTAGCCGTATATGCTGAAAAGCATAAGTGGCATCACCTTGCGGTACAAGCCACTATTTCCGGTAAGCTTTGGGATCACATGGCACTTCGCTTCCCGCTGGCTCATAAATGGTGGTTTGATTTCTTTAGTAAAGAGCGTGGTATTCCAACCTCTACCATGATGGCGTTAGCACGTCAGGAAAGTGCGTTAAACATTCATGCGCAATCGCATGTTGGTGCCCGAGGTTTAATGCAGTTAATGCCAGCAACGGCACAACACACCGCACAGAAATTGGATTATAAATACGCAGGTAAAGAAAGTTTATTTGATCCGGGGGTGAACATTCGTTTGGGTAGTGGCTACTTGAAGATGATGCTAGATAATAACGATGAAAACCGTATCTATTCATTCGCATCTTACAACGCCGGTCCTGGTCGAGTGAAACAATGGAAGAAACAAACTGATGGTAAATTGGATGTGTACAGCTTTATTGAGCAGATCCCATTTAATGAGACCCGAGGTTATGTCCAAAATGTGTTGATGTTCGATGTATACTACAATGAGCTGATGGGTAAAAAAGCACCTTTGTTTAAGCCAAATGAGTTAAAAGCTCGTTACTAGTATTACTTAACGACTTTAGCTATTTAGCAAGCCAAAGCCGAGTTTTTATAACTCGGCTTTTTTATGTTTGATGCGTAAGGTTTTATATGGGGACAACTTGGTGTCTGATGATTATCAAGGTACACTGCAACAAGACAAAAAATCTGATGAGATCACCATGACAACAACGACCGATAGACCTGATTTCACTGAGTGGCAGAATGTACTCGATTTGATCCGCCATGCGTCTGCGGAGCAACGTGATGAGTTGTTATTTCAAGTGCTGTTAACTCACGATGAGCGAGAAGCATTAATTGCACGGGTGAATATTGTGCATGAATTACTCAATGGTGAGCGCAGTCAGCGTAAGATCAGCGAATTACTCGGTGTAGGGGTAGCGACTATCACCCGAGGCTCTAATGAGTTAAAACATCAAGATGATGATACTAAAGCTTGGCTAGCGAATTTTTTGGCTCAGAACAAACCAAATAAATAGTGAAAATAGGATATTGTCTTAAAAACAATATCCTATTTTTTATTAGAACAACTCAGGTTTAATAAACGGGATCAACGCCAGAACTAACGCTTGCTGATAAACCGAGCTTCGCGTTAATAGATGATTAGTCAGCATCGCAATCGCGCCGCCTTTCTGCTTCACATTCTGTTGGTTGAACATTTCATCCATAATATCACCGAGCTCCATACCTTGATGGATTTTCTCCAGTGCGAGTGGTGGCAAAGGTAAAGAGGCTGAACGTGATTCACTCATTTTTCCGTGATGTTCTATCACCATCCACGCAAACGTAAACTTTTCATCTATTCCAGCTTCTAAGCCCACAATAAAATCAGCATTAGGGCATTGTTCTCGACAATGACGCACACGATTTTTTGCACCGAGTAGTGTCTCATCACAAGTTAGCGGCTGATCCCTTACACCACTTAATGCTGCAATACCTTCAACAGTGAATGCTTGTTCTGGAAAAACGAGCGTAAATGCATCACGCACAGCGGCAATTTTGGCTGGATTGGTTGAAGCAACCGTAACTGTTTGCATGTATAGATCCCTAAATTGTTGAATGCGTGCCCAGTGTACTGAAAAGTAAGCGTGAGCCAAAGCGTGTGATAGTGACAAAATAAAAAAGCCCGCGATTTCTCGCAGGCTTTCGTTTATTCATTTATCTCTGATGCTTATACGCGATCGTAAGCCCAGTCAGATTGGATAATGTAACCGTGAATTTGGAATTCATCGTTATTTACGAATAAATTCGGGAAATCCGGTTGTGATGTTGAGAATACAACACCATCAGCAAGTTGTGTCATGTGGTAAAAGTCAGGCTCACTACCACGAACAGAGGCAAATACAGGTTGTTTAGGACGGTATTCCGCTTTTTTTGTTGCTAGCGCATAGCTACCAACTGGTGCACATTGAGCAATGTTCTCATTATCAATTAGAAGGCCTAAACACTCTTCACGCTCAAGGTGTTGAGGAATTGCACGCTTGCTGATCACTTCAACAGAGCCGCCATCAGTGTATGCTGAAAAATCTTTACGATGGATCACTGGGATGTAAGTACATGTCGCAGCATTATCCAGTTCAGTACTGATTGTTGTTGTCGCTTGCGTACCTGTATCTACTTGTCCAGTTAAGATATAACCGATAGAAGTATTTAAGGTTTCAGCAATTTTTTCTAACTCACGAACCTCAATGCCGTATTTACCAGACAGTTTACGGCTCATCGTACCTTGCTGAAGATCTAGAGCTTCACCAAGTTGCTTTTGGCTGATACCTTGTACCTTCGCCAAACGCTTAATTCTCTCTAAATATTCCATAACAATTAGCTTCCTGCTTGAAAAAAGGGAGAATGCAAAAAGGCATTCTTAAAAGTCATAATTGAGTTTACTAATAATTGTAATAAAGGAATCACTAAGAAAACAAAAGTGCGATTGAACAGCGTAAAGGAATATACCCTCAGGGTAAGATGGGTAAAAAAAGGTACAAAATGCGCAATAAAAAATAAGTTTTCAGTTTTAAATACGTGTAGAGTTTTAACTTGTATTTGTTGCATTAATATTAAAGCTGATAAATATTTGTAAGGCTATGATTGTGAAGAGGTTGTGTATATCTAGCGTAAATTAATTGCAGTGTATTTATAGCTCAGGCATATGATTCTTTCCATCTAAGCTATTACGGTCAGACTACAATAATAGAATAACCTAATGTTCTAAGGTATTTAATAAGGTATCAATCTACTTCACAATAATGGCTTATTGTTGAGGTTGTTAATTATATATTAATTCCAAGTTGGAATAACTAATACAAAAACGTATTAATTAAAATTGGGACCAATATCAAG
>NZ_SSMG01000117.1 GCF_009873615.1 Photobacterium lucens | reverse complement strand
GCCGACTTAGCTCAGTAGGTAGAGCAACTGACTTGTAATCAGTAGGTCACCAGTTCGACTCCGGTAGTCGGCACCATCTTTTGAAACCTCATCTTTGATGAGGTTTTTTTTCATCTAAAGAAAATCCCCTCTTTCTAATCATCACTCCCCTTTCAGACAGAAAAAAGCCCCGCTATATGAGCGAGGCTTTTTGCAATACCGATAGATTAACCACCCGTAAACATATTGGTGATCCAAGCGGCAGGTTTATTACTTGAACACTGCGCTTTTAATTGTCCATCTTTATCCCAAACCGGCAACGAAACACTACCGTTACAGTTAGGTGTTAATGTGCCATTAGCTTGCTTATCGTATTTCATAGTTGTGATCTGTTTTGGCCACGGCAATGTCAGTGGGGCTGGTTGCCTCCGAGTAAGATAATCAGCATAAATACGTAAAGCACCACTAGAGCCTGTTAAACGCACTGGAGTGTTATCATCACGTCCAACCCATACTACCGCCACTTCATGACCATCAGCACCTGCAAACCAGCTATCACGGTTCTTATCCGTTGTTCCGGTTTTACCAGCCAATTTTGCCGCGCTGAACTTACTTTGTAAGTAACGTGCGGTGCCTTGGCTAACCACGCGCTTCATATCATACGTAGTGAGCCACGCAGCCTGCTCTGGCACTACCTGAGCAGCTTTCGGATAGTTCTGATAAAGAATTCTACCTTTCTGATCGACTACCGCTCGTAGCGCAGTTAAATCAGCTTTACGTCCACCACTGGTAATGGTCTGGAACATTTGTGCCACCTCATAAGGTGATAAGGTAAATGAACCTAGCAGAATTGATGGCAGTTTAGGAATTTCATCGCGATCAACACCCAATTTGCTCATGGTATTAATCACACTTCCCAGCCCAACTTTTAAACCAAGATTTACCGTTGGCACATTCAAAGAATTAGCTAACGCATAATAAAGTGGCACTTGGCCTCTAAACTTACGATCGTAATTTCGAGGACGCCATGTAGTGCCTTTGCTGCCACGTAATACAATCGACTTATCATCCAAGCTGGTTGCTAGATTAAATTTATTAGGCTCGCTTAATGCCGTTAAATAAACCGCAGGTTTAGCTAATGAGCCAATTTGACGGCTCGCATCTAACGCACGGTTAAAGCCAGCATAACCAGGGCGACTACCACCGACAATAGCGCGTACTTCTCCGCTTAGGCGATCAACCACCACCATTGCCGTTTCAACTTTCAGCCCTGCTTTTTTATTGAGCTTTGGCACCATTGCAGCAACACTTTGCTCTGCTGATTGCTGTGATAATGGGTCTAAGGTACTGAAGATACGAAGACCTTTACCTGACTTATAAATATCACCGACATCACGCTCTAACTCACGTTGTAGTTGCTGGAAATAAGCAGGCTGACGACTAGCGATCTTCGGTGTCTTTTGTACGCCTAATGGGCTTGAAGCTGCAGCTTCATATTCAGCACCTGTCAGGGTGTTGTTTTTAAGCAGAAGGCTTAACACCAAATCACGACGCTCTAGCGTACGCTCTGGATGTCGCCAAGGGTTAAACTGAGAAGGCCCTTTCACCATGCCCACCAGCATGGCTAACTGTGCAGGTGTTAACTCGTCCAATGGGCGACCAAAATACAGTCTTGCTGCTAATGGGAAACCATGTACCTCTTTACCGCCATTTTGACCAAGATAGATTTCGTTAAGGTAAGCTTCTAATACCCGATCTTTGCTATAGCGATAATCAATGATCACGGCGATATAGGCTTCACGAACTTTACGCCATAGGCTGCGTTCACGGCTTAAAAATAAGTTCTTAGCGAGCTGCTGGGTTAAAGTACTACCACCTTGTACAGTGCGACCTGCACGTAAGTTAACGAACATGGCACGAATGATGGCTAATGGTGAAACACCATCATGTTGATAGAAATCTCTGTCTTCCGTTGCCAGTAATGCATCAATTAATAACGGTGGGAATTCATCACGCTTCATAAAGATGCGCTGCTCATTGCCTGAAAGGCCAAGCATACCGAGCATTTTAGGTTCAATGTTGAAATAACCTAACGAGCGTTTAGTGGTTAAATCTTTAATACTTACTAGGTTGTTACCAGAAAAAGTCAGCAACACATGACTTTTTTTCTCAGCCCCTTCTGGAAAATCAAACGGACGTCGGATCAATTCAATGCGCGTTGATGAAGCAGAGTATTCCCCTATACGGGTTGGTGTGCGCACTTTGTGGTATTTCAATAAATCTAATTCACGGCGCACATCCATAATACTGATGTGTTGATCAGGGCGAAGTGTTAACACTCGACCATAAACAACGGACGGTAAATCCCAAATTTGACCGTCCATTTTATTGCGCACAATCGTGTCTAAATAAATCCCGACCACCAGCATCGCAGCCACCACCACTAAACCAATTTTAAAGCCTAGCCAGCCAAGCTTTTTAAGCCATGGGCGATCTTTTTTTGTGGTCTTTTTGGTTTTCTTCGCAGGCGTTTTTTTTGCTGGAGTCTTTCTTGTCGCACTCGTTGTCGTGCGCTTAGTTGGCTTTTTTTCGGTAGGTTTTGGTTTTACAGGTGTTTTTTTTCGAGGTGTCGTCGGCTTTTTCCCGCCACTGTCTTTCGGCGGTGCGACATGTTTTCTTGACTGTAGATGAAGAGGCAACTTAATCATAATGCGTCAACTAATGTCATTCCTATATAAAATAGGAGCAAATAATACTGCTCCTATACATGTGATTTGATAATTATTGGACACTATACCTGATTATATATACAGGTCTATTGCTACATATATTTTTTCGTTTTGCGAGTTGGAATATGATTGGCGGGATCATCCGGCCATGGATGCTTGGGATAACGTCCTTTCATTTCCTTCTGCACTTCTTTGTATGAGCCCTGCCAAAATGCCGCTAAGTCTTGGGTAATTTGTAACGGTCGCTGTGCTGGAGATAACAACTCAAGGACTAATGCTACTTTGCCATTAGCAATACAAGGCGACGCTTTTTCACCAAACATTTCCTGTAATTTAACCGCAAGCACTGGCTGTTGTTGCTCATGATAACGGATCACTATATTAGACCCTGTTGGCACTTGATAATGCGTTGGCAGTAGCAAATCAATCTGTTGTTTTTTATCCCAACCTAAATATGCTTCTAAGGCGGCAAGTACATCAACTTTCGCTACGCCTTTCATGGTCTTGATCCCATTCATATAGGGCAGTAACCATGTATCAGCTGCAATAAGTAAACTCTCATCATCTAATGCAGGAAGGTTTAATTCGGGTAACCATTGTGCGGCACAACGGGCACGGGTTAAGAGTGAATGGGCTTTATCCGTCCAATTCAATACGCTTAACCCTTTACGCTTAATCGCATTCACCAGTGCTTCACTGGCGAGGGCTGGATCAGGTTCTGGCGCAATATCTCGGCTTATAATTAGCTTGCCGCAGTAAACACGATGCTCAGCGCCTAATCGCCCTTTCTTATCATCCCAATCGAGCCAATCTTGCGCAGTGAAGAGTTGAGGATGCACTTGCTGCAACTGTGTAATATCGACCGCAACAGCTGAGAAAACTCGGCTATCCCCTTGGCGTGTTTTCACCACATCGGCAACCACTAAGGTTTGCTCAGATGCTAAGC
This sequence comes from Photobacterium lucens, assembly GCF_009873615.1. Lineage (GTDB taxonomy): Bacteria > Pseudomonadota > Gammaproteobacteria > Enterobacterales > Vibrionaceae > Photobacterium > Photobacterium lucens. The sequence goes on along the minus strand of NZ_SSMG01000117.1, from coordinate 17,788 downwards.
TCAGATCAACCTCTAGCATTACTCCTTGACCATTAGATAGCTGATAACGTCCATCATTGTTACGGGTCATTGCGATACGATCCGGAAAGCCCGCAGCCAGTAATGCACCCAACCATTGGTTATTCACCGTCAACGACGCACTCTTTACTTTAATATCTAGCTGTTGATGGAGCTTTTGCTGCGTTTGTATTGCTCGCTGACGATAATGCCCAGCTTTGGTAAGTTTCTGGCTTTCTAATAAATGTAATTGGAATGCGAGATCTGGATTATCCATTGCTCGAGGCGGATCTTCGAGTAAAGCAATTAACATGGCAGCTGTTGATAATATTGTCGCATCGGATTGCTCACGATACAGCTCAAGCGCAAACGCTAAGATGGCTGCATGACGAGGCTCGGCACCTAAAGATTGAATTAATTGTCCACGCTCAGTTTGCTGCCCTCGGCTGTCTATAGCGCCAAGTTGTACTAATAACTCACGAGATTGTTGCAAGGCAATGGCTGGCGGTAGATCTAACCACTGCAACTCAGCAGGATCGTTACAGCCCCATTGCACTAGCTCCATCGCCAATGAGGTTAGATCACTTCGCAAAATTTCAGGCTGTGGTGTAGCAGGTTGGCGTTGTAACTGCTCTTCGCTGTACATGCGCAGACAAATACCCGCTTCTAATCGCCCAGCACGACCAGCTCGTTGCTCAGCCGACGATTGTGCGATACGTACTTGTTGTAAGCGACTGATCCCCGTTTTAGGATCCCACTGCGCAATTCGCTCTAAACCGCTATCAACCACTAAGCGAATACCTTCAATGGTTAAACTGGTTTCCGCGATATTGGTTGCCAATACCACTTTACGTTGTCCATTGGTTGGCGCACTGATCGCTTGTTGCTGCTGCTCAATATTTAATTGACCATATAACGGGCAAACCAATGTTTTGTTGTCTAAACGTTCTTGTAGCAATTGTTCTAAACGTTTAATTTCACCGACACCGGATAAGAACACCAGCATGGAGCCCTTTTCATTATTCAATAGCTGACAAATCGCTTGCGCCATTTTCTCAATCAGCTCACGGGGTTCAATAGTGCCGCTATAACGATATTCAACAGGGAAACAACGTCCTTGCGATTCGATATAACTCGCCTCTGGCAATAACATCATCAGCTCTTGCTGCGATAAGGTTGCCGACATGACCAGCACCGTTAAATCATCACGCAGCGCTTGTTGTACTTCAAGTGCTAACGCCAATGCCGTATCGGCATGAATAGAGCGCTCATGAAATTCATCGAAGATCAGTAAATCAATGCCAGTGAGTTCAGGATCTTGCTGCAGCATTCGGGTCATCACCCCTTCGGTGACAATCTCAAGCTTGGTCTTAGCACTGACTTTGGTTTCACCACGAACCCGCAAGCCAACAGTTTCCCCGACTTTTTCTCCTAACTGACGCGCTAAAAAGCCGGCAATATTTCTTGCCGCTAAACGTCTTGGTTCTAACATCACAATACGTCCAGCAAAGGCTTTTTGCTGTAGTAATGAAAGAGGAAGATAAGTGGATTTACCTGCGCCCGGAGGGGCTTTTAAAATCAATTGTGAGTGCGTATTTAATGCTGCAAACAAGTCAGGTAAAACGTCTTCAATAGGGAGCTGTGACAATCTAGATACCTTATGTCATGATCGAATGAATCGGCTAATGCCAGTGCCTTTAAGTGCTATTGTAGCGAAAAGGTAATTTATAACGAAAAACAATCATCAGCCATCGAGAGAACTATGAAATTTGCGCAACCTTTACAAGCAGGCAAACTTATTAAACGTTATAAGCGTTTTTTAGCCGATATTGAGCTTGATAATAATGAAGTTCGTACCATCCACTGTGCTAACACAGGGGCAATGACAGGCTGTGCCGAACCGAATAGCACTGTTTGGTATTCCACCTCAGATAACGCAAAACGTAAGTACCCTAATAGTTGGGAACTCACCCAAACACTCAATAATGATTGGATTTGTGTCAACACAGCACAAGCCAACCGATTAGTGGAAGAAGCGATTCGTAATGACGTAATTGATGAGCTAACAGGTTACACATCACTGCGAGCAGAAGTGAAATATGGTGCTGAAAATAGTCGTATTGATCTATTACTTGAATCAGAAACACGTCCACCCTGCTATATTGAAGTAAAAAGCGTCACCTTATTAGGGGAAAATAGACAAGGTTATTTCCCTGATGCTGTGACCACTCGTGGACAAAAACATTTGAGAGAGCTCACCGAAATGGTAGAGCAAGGCTACAGATCGGTACTATTTTTTGCAGTATTACATTCAGGAATTGATAGCGTTTCGGTCGCAGATCATATCGATCCGATATACGCTCAATTACTCAAACAAGCAGTAAAGGCTGGTGTTGAAGTGATCTGTTACAAGGCAGCACTGAATACCGAGCAAATCACACTAACGGATTGTATAGAATTTCGCCACTCAATCTAAAAAGTGATGCTTTCTTCACATTGGTATAGAATTGAAGAAAGACAGTAATTGCCACAGCCAAACCTTTCTGCTATAGATACCGCCCAAAATTAACCAGTGACGGTTATTAGGTACATTAGGAGATGCTATATGCCAGAGACCAACGTTAAAAAATCACTAGGCATCCTGGCTATTGCTGGGGTTGAACCTTACCAGGAAAAAGCTGGTGAAGAGTATATGGGTGAAGCACAACGCGAACACTTCCATAAGATTCTTTCAGCATGGCGTAATCAACTTCGTGAAGAAGTCGATCGTACAGTAAACCACATGCAAGACGAGGCAGCTAACTTCCCTGATCCTGTGGATCGTGCAGCTCAGGAAGAAGAATTCAGCCTTGAGTTACGTAACCGTGACCGTGAACGTAAACTGATCAAAAAGATCGAGAAAACATTGAAGCGCATTGAAGAAGATGATTTCGGCTTCTGTGATTCTTGTGGTATTGAGATCGGTATTCGTCGACTAGAAGCACGTCCAACTGCTGAACTTTGTATTGATTGTAAGACACTTGCAGAGATCAAAGAAAAGCAAATGGCTGGCTAATTACGTCGCCTGCGTTAATGCCTAATTTTAGAGGGAGCGAAAGCTCCCTCTTTCGTTTACACTAGCGTGCGATTTAATGTGGTGCACTTTTTTGCACCCTATCCATGTCGACCATAGCTTGCGCCCTGATCACGCTTAACCAGCCCACAGATTAGCTCGCACCAAACTGAATAAGGTTCTTGCATAAGAATCTTACTCAGTTTGGAGGATTTGCCTTGTTGCAGTACCCCTAGCTCTGGTCAACATATGTTAACGCCGTGCCTAATGCCCTATCAGGTCTAGGCAACTTTTTTGTTCATGATTTATGACACAGATGAACCAATATGTAGGACGCTTTGCGCCATCACCTTCAGGACCGCTTCATTTCGGCTCACTCATTGCTGCCTTGGGAAGTTACTTACAGGCTAAGTCACATCAAGGTAAATGGATTGTCAGAATTGAAGATCTTGATCCACCTCGAGAAATGCCCGGTGCTGCCGATGATATTCTGCGTACATTAGAAGCCTATGGCTTCTGTTGGGATGGTGAACTGATGTATCAAAGTCAACGTCATGATGCTTACCAAGGTCAAATCGACCAATGGTTAGCCCAAGGCGATGCTTATTATTGCCAATGTAGTCGTAAAGCAATCAAAGAAGCTGGCGGTTTTTACCCAGGTACTTGTCGTCACCTCAATCAACAGCCAAAAGACAGTGCTGTGCGATTAAAAGTGGACACACCTATCGTTGCTTTCGACGATCGATTACATGGTCGAATCGCTCTGCCGGAATCACTGGCGGGAGAAGATTTTATCATTCGACGTCGAGACGGGTTATTTGCTTACAATCTTGCGGTTGTGCTCGATGATATCGAACAAGGGATCACTGAAGTTGTTCGTGGTGCTGATTTAATAGAACCAACAGGTCGTCAAATCGGTTTATACCAGCAACTTGGTCATACCCCTGTAAGTTATTTGCACTTGCCGCTCGCTGTCACTGAAAACGGCAATAAGTTGTCGAAACAGAACCATGCGCCTGCGATTGATAAAACCAATCCGCGTCCGGCCTTGGTTGCAGCGCTACAGTTTTTAGGCCTTGCGCCACCAGCAGATCTTGCTGCACACACTGTAGAAGAAATTTTAATGTGGGGCGTTGCGCACTGGCAGCTAGATAAGCTACCAAAAACAACTGCCATCACACTAGCATTCTAAAATAGTCTGCCGTGATATATTATATACGGCTGTTTGTTGAACCAGATGCACATAATGGGGTGTATTATCTTTAATCGAGTAGCCAGCTTTTGCCGTAAAGTATTGAATCGCGACAGTAGTACTCGCGTTCCAGAGGAACAAACTTTGCAAGTTTACCAACGCCAAGAGCACAGCATTTCACGTAAAGATATCAGCGAAAATGCGCTGAAAGTACTATATCGTCTAAATAAAGCCGGTTACGACGCTTACTTAGTAGGTGGCGGCGTACGTGATTTACTGCTAGACAAACAACCAAAAGATTTTGATATTGCTACCAATGCAACGCCAGAAGAGATCAAAAAGCTGTTCCGTAACTGTCGTTTAATTGGTCGCCGTTTCCGTCTTGCCCATATCCTATTTGGACGTGACATTATCGAAGTTGCCACTTTCCGTGGTCACCACTCCGATGCACCAGTACAAGCCACAACCCCGAAAGACAGCAAACAGAAGCCACAAATTTCTTCACGCAACCGTGAAGGCATGCTACTTCGAGATAACGTCTATGGCACCATCGATGAAGATGCGGAACGCCGCGACTTTACTATCAATGCCCTGTACTACAGCGTCAAAGATTTCACTGTTACCGATTACGCAAACGGTGTTGAAGATTTAAATAATCGCATCGTACGCCTAATGGGTGATCCAGAAACCCGTTACCGTGAAGATCCTGTGCGTATGCTACGTGCAGTTCGTTTTGCGGTGAAACTGGACATGGACATTGATCCTGCAACAGCAGCACCAATCCAAGAGCTTTCATCATTACTGCAAGATATTCCTGCAGCGCGTTTGTTTGAAGAAAGTTTAAAGCTACTGCAATCAGGCCAAGGTTTAGAAACCTACCGTATGTTGCGTGAATACAACCTATTCCAGCAACTCTTCCCTATTTTGGCAGATCACTTTACCGAAGATCAAAGTAGCCAAACAGAGAAGATGATTGAGCACATCTTGGCATCAACGGATAAGCGTATTGCCGAAGATAAGCGTGTTAATCCTGCGTTTATCTATGCTGCAATGCTGTGGTATCCAATGATGATCCGCGCGGAAGAAGTCTCTTTTGCTAGCGGTTTATCGTTCTACGATGCCTTTATGGTGGCAAGTAACGATATTCTTGATGATCAAGTTCGCACGATTGCGATCCCACGCCGTCATACCACTACTGTACGTGATATTTGGCAGCAACAACTACGCTTTGCTCGCCGCAGTGGTAAACGTGCCTTTAAGACCATGGAGCATCCAAAGTTCCGCGCTGCCTACGATTTCTTAGAAATGCGAGCCCTATTTGAAGGTCATGACATTAAAGAGTTAGCGCAGTGGTGGGCTGAGTTCCAAAATGCCGATCGTAATCAACGCGGCAAAATGGTCATGAATGTCAATGAAGGTGGTAACCGCCGCCCACGTCGTCGCCGTCCTCAGCAACGTCGTAAAAAACCGCAGCCAAAATCATCATGATCCGAGCCTATATCGCGATTGGCAGTAACTTGGGCGATCCTATCGCCCAAGCGAATAGCGCCATTGATGCTTTAAAAGCACATCCAGATATGACGGTGGTTGCCGTATCATCGCTGTACAGCAGTACCCCGATGGGGCCACAAAACCAACCGGACTACATTAATGCCGTTGTCGCTATCGATACTGAATTAGCGCCATTGGCTTTACTTGATCAAACCCAAGCGATTGAGCTTGAGCATGGTCGAGTACGCAAAGATGAACGTTGGGGGCCAAGAACCTTGGATCTCGACATTCTGTTATATGGTGATCTTGAACACCATTGTGAACGTTTAACCGTTCCCCATTACGGCATGAAAGTGCGAGAATTTGTGCTTTATCCGTTAGCTGAGATCAGCCCTAAGTTAATCCTACCTGACAACACTTCTTTATCCACTCTATTGGATCAGGTAGACCTCAATGGCTTAGCTATCTGGCAAAAATAAAAAATCTATCAGGGCGAGGAGAAGCTATGAAGAAAATTACTATCAACGATCTCATGAAATGGAAGCAAGAAGGTCGTAAGTTCGCATCTGTTACCGCATACGATGCGAGTTTCGCTCAATTATTTGAGCAACAGGAAATGCCAGTTATGCTGGTTGGTGATTCTCTTGGCATGGTTTTACAAGGCCGTGAAGATACGCTTCCTGTGACGGTAGAAGATATTGCTTACCACACGCGTAGTGTTCGTGCGGGAAGCCCTAATGCATTACTGATGGCTGATATGCCATTTATGAGTTATGCAACACCAGAGCAAGCTTGCGAAAACGCAGCTAAGCTAATGCGAGCTGGTGCAAACCTGGTCAAACTAGAAGGCGGTGCATGGCTAGCAGATACCATTTCTATGCTAGCTGAACGTGCCGTTCCTGTGTGTGCTCACCTTGGTTTAACCCCGCAATCTGTTAACATTTTCGGCGGTTACAAAGTCCAAGGTCGTGATATCGATAAAGCCGAGCAAATGGTCAAAGACGCTATCGTCTTAAAAAATGCTGGCGCTCAAATCATTGTACTTGAGTGTGTTCCAGCAAGCCTTGCTGAGCGCATTACCAAAGCGGTTGATATTCCCGTCATCGGCATTGGTGCTGGTAATAGCACCGATGGTCAAATTCTAGTTATGCACGATATGTTCGGTATTTCTGCTAACTACATGCCGAAGTTTTCAAAGAACTTCCTTGCAGAAACTGGCGACATGCGTGAGGCCGTCACTAAATATATTAAAGATGTTGAAACGGGTGAATTCCCAGGACCTCAACATACTTTTGAATAAGGAATAAGAGATGCAAACATTCGCCGAAATTGCCCCACTAAGAGAGCAAATTCGTACCTGGCGCCGTGAGGGTCGTCGTATCGCTTTTGTTCCAACTATGGGTAACTTGCATGAAGGCCACTTAACGCTAATGCGTAAAGCGCGCAAACATGCCGATGTTGTTGTTGCTAGTATCTTTGTTAATCCAATGCAGTTTGATAAAGCTGAAGATCTTCAAACGTACCCACGTACGCTGGAAGAAGATATCGCCAAACTGCATGAGCAAAACATGGTTGATGTGGTGTTTACGCCAACACCAGAGATCATGTATCCAGCAGGTATTGAGAACCAAACTTTTGTTGAAGTTCCAGGCCTATCTAGCATCCTTGAAGGCGAACTGCGTCCAGGTCACTTCCGTGGCGTGGCAACCATCGTTAATAAACTTTTTAATATTGTTCAGCCTGATGTTGCCTGTTTTGGCGAGAAAGATTTCCAACAGTTGGCGTTAATTCGTCAAATGGTGATCGACTTAGCGTTAGACATCAAGATCGTTGGCGTACCAACTGTGCGTGAAATGGATGGCTTAGCCATGAGCTCTCGCAATGGCAAACTAACCGTTGACGAGCGCCAGCGTGCACCAGTGATCGCTCGCACTATGCGTTGGATCAGCAGCCAAATGCGTGGTGGTCGTACTGATTACGACGAGCTAGTGATTGATGCCAATGATCAATTACGTGCAGCAGGTCTACAGCCTGACAAATGCTTTATCCGCGATGCAGTCACTCTACTACCAGTGACAGAAGAGACCCAACAAGCGGTGATCTTAATGTCTTCTCAATTGGGTAAAGTGCGCCTAATCGACAACCAAGTGGTTGATTTAGGTCCAACACAAAACTCAGATGAAGATGTGGCTGAATAAGCATTAATGCATAAGCAAAAAAATACCGCTCACATGAGCGGTATTTTTTTATCTTTTTTCTTTGGTTACCTGTTATGAGCGTAAACCAATACCACGAGAAATTAAGTAATACGCCACACTATAAAGCGCGATAACAAACACACTTAACACCGCAAAAGAAGTACCAATCGCAACATCGGATACCCCTAAGAAGCCATAACGGAACGCATTGACCATGTAAACGATCGGGTTAATTTTCGACACGCCTTGCCAAAACTCAGGCAATAGATTGATCGAATAAAACACCCCACCCAGATAGGTTAATGGCGTTAGGACAAAGGTCGGAATAATACTGATATCATCAAAGGTACGAGCAAATACCGCATTAATTAAACCGCCGAGTGAAAACACGATCGATGTCATCACTACGGTTGCGATAATCACCCCAATATGAGCAATATGCAGTGGTACAAACAACAACGATACAATCGTCACTAACGTTCCCACCGCTAAACCTCGCAGCACACCACCACCGACATAGCCTGCAATAATGATGTAATTCGGTACCGGTGCGACCAATAACTCTTCGATATTATGCTGAAACTTAGCACTGAAAAATGAGGATGCTACATTCGAGTAAGAGTTGGTGATCACTGACATCATGATCAAACCAGGAACGATATACGCCATATAGCTAAAGCCTTCCATATCACCAATGCGGCTACCAATTAAGTTACCGAAGATAATGAAATACAAGGTCATGGTGATCGCTGGCGGCACTAAGGTTTGCACCCAAATACGAGTAAAACGATGGATCTCTTTGGTGATCAAACTCTTAAATGCGATCCAGTATTGCTTCTTCACGCCTTTGCTCCTTCTTTCTTCGCTTCCGCTTGATTGACCAGCGTGACAAATAGCTCTTCTAAGCGATTACTCTTATTACGCATCGATTTCACCGCAATGCCCTGCTCAGATAATTGAGTGAAAACAGGATTTAAACTTTCACCCTTTTTCAGCTCAACTTCCAATGTGGTGCTATCGACTAACTGACTGTTCATGCCTGTTAATTGTGGCGTTTGGGTTTGTGGCTCAATATCTAAAATGAAGGTCTCTAGTTCTAATTTACCCAGTAAGTCTTTCATCGACGTGTGCTCAATCAACTCACCGTGATTAATAATGCCAATGTTACGACACAGCATTTCTGCTTCTTCAAGGTAGTGAGTAGTTAAAATGATCGTCACTCCTTCTTGATTGATTTTGCGTAAAAACGCCCACATCGAACGACGTAATTCAATATCAACCCCAGCGGTTGGCTCATCTAAAATCAGCAGCTTTGGCTCATGCATTAATGCACGTGCGATCATTAAACGACGCTTCATACCACCGGATAAATTACGCGCACGTTCACTACGCTTACCCCATAAATCAAGTTGAGAAAGGTATTTTTTAGCACGCTCTTTAGCCACCGAACGCTCAACTCCGTAGTAACCCGCTTGGTTCACCACTATCTGCTCAACCGTTTCAAATGGGTTAAAATTAAACTCTTGTGGCACTAAACCTAGCTGATTTTTCGCATCAACTTTTTCACTATCAAGGTCATAGCCAAAGATTTTCACCGAACCAGAAGTTTTGTTCACTAACGAGCTAATAATGCCAATCGTGGTAGATTTTCCTGCGCCATTTGGCCCTAAAAGCGCAAAAAAGTCGCCTTCAGTCACGGTTAAGTTCATGTTTTTAAGCGCTTCCACACCGCCCTTGTAAGTTTTTCTTACACTTTTTATTTCTAAAGCGTTCATAAATTGCGCTCTTTCTGTTACAAAAATAAAAGGAATTATTACTGATTTATCACTAATCCGATTTGCTACCAGCTCAGCTTGTGTATAGTAAGGAACATATCAATATAAGGTATCATCATGGCAGATATTAAGCAGCTCTTCGCAAACAACCTATCTTGGTCAGAGAACATTAAAAATGAAGATCCTGACTACTTTACCGAATTAGCAAAAGGACAACATCCTCAATACCTTTGGATTGGTTGTTCTGACAGCCGTGTTCCTGCAGAACGTCTAACAGGACTGGTTTCAGGTGAGCTATTCGTTCACCGTAACGTAGCAAACCAAGTTATCCATACCGACTTAAACTGTTTATCAGTAGTGCAGTATGCCGTTGATGTTTTAAAAGTTAAACACATCATTGTTTGTGGTCACTATGGTTGTGGTGGTGTGACAGCCGCCATTGAGAATCCACAACTAGGTCTTATCAATAACTGGCTACTTCACATTCGCGACCTTTATCTAAAACACCGCTCAGATCTAGGCGCGCTACCTCGTCAAGAGTGGGATGATAAGCTATCTGAAATCAACGTCGCTTCCCAGGTTTATAACCTAGGTAACTCTACGATCCTACAGCAAGCATGGGAGCGTGGTCAGGAAGTGAAAATTCACGGTTGGATCTACGGTACAAGTAATGGTGTGCTTAAAGATCTTGGCGTGACATCAACCAGCCGCGAAACACTCGAAGTGGGTTATCAAGCTGCGATGGCATCACTGCTACCGCCACTAGAAAAATCGATTGAAGAACATATTGCTGAAAAAGCAGAATAATCTTGTTGATTAAATAGAAAAAAAGCGACCATTGGGTCGCTTTTTTATTATTCCTGTACCGGTACCACTTTACCAATGTAAGGTAAGTGACGGTATTTCTGAGCGTAGTCGATACCTACACCCACAACGAATTCATCTGGGATCACAAAGCCGTACCAATCTACTTTCACGTCTACTTCACGGCGTTCTGGCTTATCAAGTAGCGTACAAATACGAATAGACTTAGGCTCACGTAGCGATAGAATTTCACATACTTTGCTTAGAGTATTACCAGTATCGATAATATCTTCAACCAGCAGTACATCTTTACCTTTAATGTCATCATCCAGATCTTTTAGGATACGAACATCACGGCTACTTTCCATGGTATTACCGTAGCTTGATGCAGTCATAAAATCGACTTCATGTGGCAATTCAATCGCACGTGCTAGATCAGCCATGAAAACAAAAGAACCACGTAGTAAACCCACCATCACTAGATCAGTTGAGTCTTTGTAGCATTCAGTGATCTGCTTACCTAGCTCTTTTACACGTTCCTGAACTTCCTGCTCAGAAATCATTACTTCAATTGTATGTTTCATTTTCTTCTCCATTAGTGCAACAGCACTAGCCACAAGGCTACTTCTTTCAAAGGAATCGCATTGTACCACTCATTAGAAATAATGGTTATTTAATCAATAGTGTCAATTATACGAAACACATCACTGAGTAATTATTTGCCGAACAGTTGTTTATTATGTAAGCTAGCCTTATTAAAGCAGGTGCATAACTAATTTTTATACTTAGGCTAGGGATGATTAATTATGGATACGATTACCAAAAAAACTCGTACGCGTCTTTCACCGGAGAAAAGAAGGCAGCAACTTCTTGATTACTCACTAGAAGTTTTTGCTAGAAGAGGTATCGGTCGTGCAGGTCACGCTGATATTGCGGAAATGGCAAACGTTTCCGTTGCTACCGTCTTCAATTATTTTCCAACCCGAGAAGCACTGGTTGAACAAGTATTAGTTGAAGTTGAAAACGAGTTTAGTGCATTACTTGAAGAATGCCTTGGTGATAAAAACAGAACACTGCACGAACGTCTAACTTGCATTAGTCACAACCTTATCGATACCGTTTTAGAGCAACAAGATTGGATCAAAGTGTGGTTTGAATGGAGTACTTCTGTACGTGATGAAGTATGGCCACAATTTGTTGAAACTAACCGTAATAATCTACACAAAGTGCGTGATGCTTTTTCTCAAGCCATTGATAATGGTGAGATCAAAACAGAGCAAACTGCAGATGACTTAGCCAAATTACTACACGGCATTTGCTACGTACTTTATATCCAAGCTAATTTACTGCCAGATCAAACAGCACTACATCAACAAGCAGAGACTTACCTTGAAGCATTAGCACTGACTCGCTAATAAAATCCCATAAGTAAAAGGCCAGCATCATGCTGGCCTTTTTCATATCTATATTCTTTGACTTTGTAATTAACGCAACTTAAGCGACTGCAAAAACAACAGGCTGATGCGGTTCAACATCCACCGCCACACGATCGCCGATATTCATCAATGAGTGTGAATTAACAATCAATTGATGACCAGAGAAGTCAACCGTATAACGACAGCTATCGCCCATAAATTGTTGTTCGATAATTTCCCCATCGCCATCCTGCTGCAAGCTTACACGTAGGTTCTGAGGGCGTAACAACCAATCAACAGAAGTATCGTCTGCCAGTAAGGTTTCATTCGATGCTAGCGCTAATTCACCCAGTGGTGTCAGTAAGCGGTTTTGATTTTTCACTGTGGCTGGTAAGTAAGAACCTGTACCTAAGAAGTCAGCGACAAAACGACTGCTTGGCTGATAGTAAAGCTCCGTCGCCGTACCAAACTGTTCAATCACACCGTTATTCATCACCGCCATTTTATCGGCAAAAGCAAAAGCCTCTTCACGACTGTGAGTTACGAAAATAGCAGTAACACCTTGAGCTTTGAAAATCTTACGAATATCACGGATCAAACTATGGCGTACTTGCGTATCGATATTTGAAAACGGCTCATCGAGTAAGATCAAATCAGGCTCACACGCCAGTGCTCGTGCAATCGCCACGCGCTGTTGCTGACCACCAGACAATTGGTGTGGGTAACGATCTGCAAGCCCTGTTAAATGAACCAATTCCAACATCTCTTGGATCTTAGCTGCAATACGTGGCTTTTCCCAATGGCGCAAACCAAACGCGATATTTTGCGCTACGGTAAGATGCGGAAACAACGCATAGTCTTGAAAGATCATGCCAATATTACGTTTCTCTGGCGGTTGCCACTGATGTTCATCAACAATCGTACGCTCGTTGATCGACATATAGCCTTGCTCTAATGGCAATAGGCCGGCAATCGCTTTTAATAACGTTGTCTTACCGCAACCACTTGCGCCAAGCAAGCAGACGATTTCACCTGAATTAACCGCTAACGATAAGTCTTTTAACACTGGCTGACCATGGTAACTACAGGTTAAGCCACTGACAGATAATGCATGTTTCATTAGTTCTTTTGCTCCAAAGATCGGTTAACCAACACCAAAGGGATCAACCCTACCGCCACTAACAAAATCGCAGGTAATGCAGCGATTTCTAACTGCTCATCAGAGGCGAAATTAAATACATACGTCGCTAAGGTTTCAAAGTTAAATGGACGTAATAACAGTGCCGCGTTGAGCTCTTTCATCGACTCAATAAACACCAATAAACCCGCAATTAAACAGCCACGACGTATTAACGGTAAATGGACTTTTCTCAACATTGCCGTTGAGCCATATCCCATGGTTTTTGAGGCCATATCTAACGATGGCGATATTTTGGTTAAGCTAGTTTCAATACTGCCAATCGCAACAGCGGCAAAACGGACAACAAAGGCAAATACAATCGCGAAAATAGTGCCTGAGAAGATAAGTCCTGGACGACCTAAACCTAAACTAATCGCAATATCATTAACAAGGTGATCCATACTGGTCAGTGGGATCATTACCCCAATCGCCAAAACCGTTCCCGGTACCGCATAACCCAGTGACGATAAGCGAATTGGCATTTGACTTAAGCCTTTGCCATCTAAGCGGCGGTAAAAATTCACTAATAGTCCTAAGATCACCGCAATCACGGCTGCCGATACCGAGACTAATAAACTATTAATGCTGTATTGCTGAAATTCTGGCGTCCAACTCTGACTGAAGTAATCAACCGCGTAATAACCTAATTGCAGTACCGGTAGAATGAAGGCACTGCCGACTAAACTCCAACACCACACCAAGGCAAACCACTTTTTCCAACCCGTTAGCTGATATTTATAATCGCCATCGTTATCACATTGATGTTGGAACATCTTCTGTTTACGACGACTAAAACGCTCACTGCTGATCAAAAAGAAAATCACCAACAACATAATCGCGGAGATTTTTGCCGCTGCATACAAGTTCGAGTAGCCCAACCATGTATCGTATACCGCCGTGGTTAAGGTATTGACCGCAAAGTAGCTAACGGTGCCAAAATCCCCTAGCGCTTCCATTGCGACCAGAGACACACCTACCGCGATGGCAGGGCGCGCTAATGGCAATGAGATACGACGGAAACTTTCCCAAGGGGTACAACGTAGCAAACGTGCTGATTGCAATAGACTCACGCTTTGTTCCATGAACGCTGCACGAACTAATAAATAGATATAAGGATAAAGCACTAAAGCGAGGACAAAACACGCCCCACCAAGGGTACGTAGATCAGGAAACCAATAATCACTAACGTGCTGCCAACCGAAAATATCGCGCAGGAAAATCTGGATAGGGCCAGCGTAATCAAACCAGTTAGTGTAGAGATAACCGACGATATAACCTGGCATCGCAAGGGGAAGTACAAGCGCCCATTGCAGGATTTTTTCTCCCGGTAAGCGACACATTGCCATAAACCAGGCAGCAGGAAGACCAAAACAAAGAGAAAGCAGTACCGTACCAATAACAAGACCAACCGTGTTGAAGGCATAGGTTGGCATCACCGTATTAAGCAAATGACTAAACACATCATCTGAATTGCCCATTGCGGTAACAAATATCGCTAAAATAGGAAAAACCAGCAGCAGAGCAAACGTCCAACTACCGGTCTTCCAGAACAAAAACTTTTCTTTCATTTACTACTACTTAGTATTTTTTCAATATCTTTAGCCATCATCCGCATCGGCTAGATTCAGTCCCCATATTCCTTAGATGGGAAAGGGAAACTACCACAACTTATTGCAAAACTTACCAAGCACAATGTAAAAATGGGGCTTAGCGCCCCATTTATTTTGTAACTAATTACAGATCAAACTTCACTTCATCCAGCAGTTTAGTCGCTGCATTGTGGTACTGAGCAATTTCATCTAGTGATACATCGTCAGCTTTGAAGTCACCCCAAGATGCCACAAGCTCTGAACGCTTCACGCCATCTTTTACTGGGTACTCGTAGTTCACTTCTGCATACATTTCTTGTGCTTTATCAGAAGTTAGGAATTCCATTAACTTAAGTGCGTTGTCTTTGTTTGGCGCGTATTTCGCCATTGCCATACCACTTACGTTAACGTGTGTACCTTTGCTCTCTTGACCTGGGAAGTTAATGTAAACTGCTTCTGCCCATGCTTTTTGGTTTTCATCGTTAACCATTTTACCTAGGTAGTAGCTGTTACCAATTGCCAGATCACATAGACCTTCTTTCACAGCTTGCACTTGCGCACGATCGTTACCTTGTGGCTTACGCGCAAGGTTCGCTTTCACGCCTTCAAGCCATACTTTGGTTTCCGCTTCACCGTAATGAGCGATCATTGATGATACTAATGAAACATTGTAAGGGTGTTTACCAGAGCGAGTACAAATCTTGCCTTTCCACTCAGGCTTCGCTAAGTCACTGTAATCAAAAGATGCTGGTAGCTTACCTACACGATCTTTTGATGAATAAACGTTACGAGAACGCAATGTTAGAGCAAACCACTCATCTTCGTTATCACGGAACTGAGCAGGTACATTGCTATCAATCACTTTGCTATCAACAGCTTGAACTAGCTTCTTATCTGAAAGCTCAACCAAGCGGCTAATATCTGTTGTTAATACAACGTCTGCTGGGCTGTACTGACCTTCTTGTTGTAGTTTTTCAGCAATACCTTGTTTAGCAAATTTCACATTAACTTTAATACCTGTTTCTTTTGTGAACTCGTTAAACATAGGCTCAACTAAGAAAGGTTGACGGTATGAATAAACATTTACCTCTTCAGCCGCAGTGGCAACTTGAGGAGCGGCTAAACCCATAAGGATGGCAGGAGCTAAAAGCTTTTTCATTGATTATTCCCTTAAACGCAAAATGTAATGATAATGTTTCTCAATAACATTCATTATACGCAAAAGACTTCCCTTCGCAATCTAGCCGTTACAAATTTTTACAATCAAAAATAAGAATCGCCACCTATCTCTAGGTGGCGATTATTTATCTATAAAGTAATTAGTTACTTATATTTTATTTCACGCTAACAAATTCTGGGTATGCATCAACACCACAATCGTGTGAGTCCATACCTTCTAATTCTTCTTCTTCTGTTACACGGATACCAATTGTTGCTTTTAGCACGCCCCATACCGCAAAGCTTGCAGCAAATACCCAACCGAAGATAACAGCAGCACCAAATAACTGGGTCATAAAGCTGGCATCAGCGTTACTAAATGGCACTACCATTAGACCAAATAGACCACACACACCGTGTACAGAAATTGCACCTACAGGATCATCAATCTTCACTTTATCTAGTGCGATGATACTAAATACAACCAATGCACCTGCAACCACACCAATAATTACCGCTGCAACTGGTGATGGAGATAAAGGATCTGCGGTAATAGCAACTAGACCAGCTAATGCACCGTTCAATACCATGGTTAAATCAGCTTTACCCCATGTTGTTTTACATACTGCCAATGCTGCAATCGCACCTGCTGCCGCTGCTGCATTGGTATTTAGGAAGATTTGACCTACTGCCGTTGCGTTCTCAAAGTCAGACACCATTAGCTGGGAACCACCATTGAAACCAAACCAACCGAACCACAGAATAAATGTACCTAATGTTGCAAGTGGCATGTTTGAACCAGGAATTGGGTAAATTTCACCGTTTTTACCGTACTTACCTTTACGCGCACCAAGCAGTAATACGCCTGCTAATGCTGCAGCAGCACCTGCCATGTGAACAATACCTGAGCCTGCAAAATCACTGAAACCTGCTTCTGATAGGAAACCACCGCCCCATGTCCAGTAACCTTCAACCGGATAGATAAATGCCGTTAGCACTACAGAGAAAATAAGGAATGACCACAGCTTCATACGCTCAGCAACCGCGCCCGATACCACTGACATTGCTGTTGCAACGAATACTACTTGGAAGAAGAAGTCAGACTCTAATGAGTGATCAGCCCCTTCCGCTTGGGTACCAATTAAAGTACCAAATGACGGTAACCAGCCACCAGCACCATTATCAACGTACATGATGTTGTAACCCACTAGCAGGTACATAGTACAAGCGATAGCATATAAGCAGATGTTTTTAGTTAAGATTTCTGTGGTGTTTTTAGAGCGAACAAGACCTGCTTCTAACATTGCAAATCCAGCTGCCATCCACATGACTAATGCTCCAGACATCAAAAAGAAAAAGGTATCTAGCGCATAACGTAATTCTGTTACTGTTGTTGATAATTCCATGGTCGTCTTCCCCTAATAACCCTAATTCATCAATTCGTTACGTTTACGATCTACAGCGCTTCAGTATCAACTTCACCTGTACGGATACGTACTGCGTGTTCAAGGTCATAAACAAAAATTTTTCCATCACCGATTTTGCCGGTTTGCGCAGCATTGCTGATCGCTTCAACAATGGCATCTAAGTTCTGGGCTTGTGTGGCAATTTCAATTTTCACCTTAGGCAGAAAATCCACCTGATACTCAGCACCACGGTACAATTCGGTGTGTCCTTTCTGTCGGCCAAATCCTTTGACTTCCGAGACAGTCATACCTTCAACACCGACATCAGCTAATGCTTCACGTACATCGTCTAACTTAAATGGCTTAATAATGGCGTTAATGATCTTCATTGCTAGCTCCTCAAATACCCAATCCTTGATGTTTACACTTATTTAACAAACAAGCATTGTGCCAATATTTATTTTCCCAAACATTCAATAACTTATAAGTTTAAGGACAAATAAATGAAAAAAGGCTGCACTATTACAGTGC
>NZ_SSMG01000116.1 GCF_009873615.1 Photobacterium lucens | reverse complement strand
AATGGATGGTATATCACAAATAATAGTTAAATGACGGTTGTTGTCCAAAGTTAATTCTTATTAGAGTTTTTTTTTATAGCTTTATTATGATTTCAAATTATTGCGACGTTACTTTTTAATGGCATCAATGTTGATGCAAATCATATTGAAAGGAATAAGTGATGAAGGAATGCAACATCAACTTCAGTTTAAGCTTAATAACAGTCGTAATGTTATCTGGGCAGGCTTTCGCATCTCCAATCCCTGGTATTGAAGATGCTTATTTTACAGGGACAGATAAATACCTTGTTTATGATGATCCAAAAACAGCATGTGATATTTTTAATGGTAAAGTGGCTTTTATTAATAATTACCTTGAT
The DNA here is from genome assembly GCF_009873615.1 of Photobacterium lucens. Lineage (GTDB taxonomy): Bacteria > Pseudomonadota > Gammaproteobacteria > Enterobacterales > Vibrionaceae > Photobacterium > Photobacterium lucens. The sequence continues at coordinate 1,828 of NZ_SSMG01000116.1, read as the reverse complement.
AAAAATGAAATGCCTGGGCGTATTTCGAATCTTTGTCAACATGCAAGTATTAGAGATGGTCAAATTGAAGAGCAGTTTTTAATTGCTTCACAAAATGGAGCCTATGGTCCGTGGTCATTTAATCGTAGCAACATTACAGAACAAATCGATGTTGCACGTACGATTGATATTTTGATGTTTTCACAGTCAGATAAAACAAACTACATCATGGCTGTTGATGGCAGCATGAATGTAACTCGTCAGGAACTTTTGCATAATGATCCTTATGGTGCGTCATGGACACGTACTTGGGATGATGAAAAAGTTGCTCCGCATTTCTATTATCGAGAAGGCTATATGGGACAGATGTTCCATGGTAACTCACAGTTTAACTTTATGTCGGGTGAATCGGCATATAACACCGCTAAGCAGAAAGCGATTCAAGCCGCACCGAATGATTCGAAAGAACAGGCAAGATTAACTTGGTTGTACTTAAGAAATGAGTGTGAGGATGATAAGACCAACGCAAGTTGTTTACCTGAGAAAGATTTCGGCAGACAGTTTGTAAATAAACAAAGCTTCCCATCATCGAGTAATGACAAAAAAGAAATTTCTATCGCGAATAGCACATCTTTTAGTTTTGACATTACAGGCAGCTTTGAGGCGAGTAAATCTGATGGTCCTTCAGCAGGCTTAGGAGTTGGCTTTGGTTTTAGCCAAGCAGAAGAAACCAGCCAAACTCACACGATGATGAACTTTGAGTCTGTTGATGAGGGCAATGATATTGGTCACTCTGTTGTTCAAACACTCAATACTAGTGCAGTTGGCAGTGCTGGCTGGTATGCCACTTATGGTGATCTGTTTGAAGATTGGCATGTTAAGAATGCACCTGAAATCTGGGGTAGCGATATATACCGTGTATATGATCTAAAGAGTTATGAATCTTGGCAAGAAAACTATACCGATGATAGTAACTCATGTACTGATCAGAAGTTAGTGTTTGGTAATGCGGTTACTGTTTCTCGCGCATATTTAAATACATATGGTTCAAATTGGGCAATCAATGAGAGCGAAAGTAAGTTGTACCAAAAAGATTCAAACTACGGCGTTGTGATTGATACGCAATGTACGACGGACTCAAATGGTCAAACTTACCGCACCATGAAAGAAACAATTCTATAGTAAAAGGATAATACGAATGAAATTTGTTAAAAGTGCGTTTTTCGCAAGTACGTTATTACTCTCTTTAACGGCAAATGCCCAAAGCCTCTCTACACTTGGAACTGTGGATAATGGCATCTTTAAGGAGATGCAGCAGATTCAAGCTCTGCAGCCACGCAATGCATTGGACTCTGCTGATATTTTCTTTATTGATAGTAACGACTTTGCGATTTCAGATCTCAGCAAGGACCTATTTGCAGATTTTAATACCATTGTGATTGTTGGTGATACGCAAAGAAATAAAGAGTTAATGATCAAGTTGGTCGGTTTTGGTATTGAGCGAGAGGTGGTAGCGATCACTAATATTCACGATATATCCAAGCGACAAATCAATACTTACACTAAAGGTAAAAAAGCAGAAGATAAGAAAGTGGCAACTGTATTAATGGACGTTATCATTCGTGATCTGAGAAAAAGTTAGTTTTTTTGATATACCACCGTTTTATGATGTGAGTTCGTATTAATCTTTAAATAGTGTTAGATCATAGCTATTAAGTGATGATAAGTGTGCAACATCAGGTGTTTATAGCCGTATCTTAGGATGCGGCTTTTTAACTATATACATCTGATTATAAGCTAATATAACGATCGATACTTTTTTGAAAACCATGATTTAATATAAATTAAT
>NZ_SSMG01000115.1 GCF_009873615.1 Photobacterium lucens | reverse complement strand
TTTATAGCGTTATGGTCTTTCACCGTTCGCTAAACGTAAATTGATATCAGCCACGACTTCCGGTAAATCTGCTATCGTATCAATTTGATAGTGAGTACCTGAGGTGCTAAACGCTTTCTTTGCTTTTTCACGTGCAACCGCTAATGCCGCTTCATCTGCCGCTTCAAATTGTGTTTGAGTTAAACCAGCCTCGTTACCAGAAAGCAATAGTGCCACAGTCCACATACCAGCATTTAGCCCTTCACTAATACCGGGAACAGAATCATCGACTTTAATACAAGTGGTAACATCACCTAGTCCTAATTCCAGCATATTTTTTAATACCATAAAGGCTGCAGGGCGACCACCAACCTCAAGATCATCGGTAGCAACGACATAATCAGGCGTAAAACCATTATGGTTAAGTGAAGGTAATAGTGCATCCAGTACCGCACGTGGATAACCTGTACATGCGCCAATTTTAATACCTTGATCACGCAAGCCAGCGACTACATATTCAGTGCCTGGGATCAAATCAGCGTGCTCACCCACTTTGGCTATTTGTAATGGCATGAACGTATCGTAAATCGTGTCAATATCAGATTCATCCATTTCACGACCAAACTGTGTTTGCCAACGTTGTGCCACTTCAGGCAGTTCGCCAACCGCTTTGATGTGATCCCACTTTCCTAACCCCATCGGAACTCGTGCTTCTTGCAGTGAAATATCAAAATCAAAACCACGACGAAATGCTTCAACAAAAATGGTTGTTGGTGCAAATGAGCCAAAATCAACAACGGTTCCAGCTAAATCAAAAATCACACCTTGGATCTGTTTCATTTTCTATCCTTTTAAATTTTCACATCAATTCAGTTAATAATGACTTCACTAATAGCTTGTTCGACGATATCTAAAGCACGAGCAAGCTCATCACGTTCAATAATCAATGGTGGGCTAAGTTGTAATACGTTACCTTGCGACACTTTAAAGCTCAGACCGAGATCTAAGCAGCGATACAACACTTGCTCTGCTGCATCATAAGCACGTTGTTTAGTTTGCCTATCTGTGACTAGCTCAATGCCCCATAACAACCCTATTCCACGTACATCACCAATAATTGGATAACCTTGCTGCATTTGTGCTAATCGCTTCGACACGTAATCTTGATCTTGTTTAACTTTCTCAAGCAGGTTATCCGTTTCAATCACATTGATGGTGGCAAGAGCGGCGGCACACCCAATCGGACTTTTCTCATGGGTATAATGTCCCAGCGATATATCAGCCGCTTGGTTATATTTATCCTTGGTGATCAAGGCTGCAAAAGGCACAACACCGCCACCTAATCCTTTACCGATACAAAGCATGTCGGGCTCGATATCAAAAGCTTGATGTGTAAACCAATGTCCTGTTCTTCCCATGCCGTTAGGAATGTCATCGATAATTAACATGACATTATGCTTATCGCAGATCTCACGCACGCGCTTCCAGTAGGCTTTCGATGGTATTTGAACATCGGTATTACGTAACCCCTCGGCAATAAAAGCACCGATGCCACCTTCTTTTTCAATCACGTATTCAAGGTAATCGGCATAATGCACATCGCTATTGTCATCACGAGGAAAAGCGCCACGGTAAATCACAGGTGGCGGAATACGCTCAACGCCAGCCATTAGTGGCCCCATTCCTTGACGAAAACACGCTTCACCACCAACAGAGATAGCATCTAGTGATGCACCATGAAAAGAATCCCAAAGTGACACCACTTTTGAATTACTGGTTACCACTCGTGCAAGTTTTAACGCCATACCCACCACTGATGTTCCGCCGGGCGCAAACAACACTCGGTTTAACTCTCCACCAGCAATTTCTGTGAGTTTTTTGGCGCAATCAATAGCGGTTTTATGGGTAAATCGACGTGGTGCGAACGGCAATTCAAGCAACTGCTGTTGAATTCGCGATAACACTTGAGGATGTCCATAACCCAATTGATGAACGTTATTACCATGAAAGTCCATGTAGCGTTTACCGCTAAGATCTTCAATATAAATTCCTTCCGCCGCTGCTAATACATTCATGCAAGGCGTGGACATGGATTGATGTAAGAAATATTGGCTATCTTGCTCTAACATAGCCTCGGTTTGCGGTGAATTTAGCGTTTGATACCACTGCTTTCTTGCTTCAGTCGTATTGGTATCACCTTCACTGCGTAAATACATCGCATCGGTTGGATGATGCGTCATTACGATGCCGCCTTCTGCCAGAACATAGTGCGACGAATAGCATCAATTAAACGGTATATATCGTCGTTATGAACATCACCGATATTGCCAATACGAAAACAATCCGCATTCGACACCTTACCCGGATAAATCACAAAACCTTGTGCTTTAAGTAAGCGATAGAAGTGGTTGAAATCATAATCCGTATCGGTTGGAGAATAAAAAGAAGTAATGATCGGAGAATGAAGAGATTGAGCTAGTAAACAACGGAAACCTAATGCTTCCATTCCTTCAACCAATATGCGCTGATTAGTAACATAACGTTGATAGCGTGCCGCAACTCCGCCTTCTTGTTCAAGTTCTAACATCGCTTGGTAAAAAGCGCGTACTGTATGTGTTGGAGAAGTAAAACGCCATTTACCATGATTTTTCTCCATACAATCCCATTGATCATACAGATCCAATGATAATGAGCGAGCTTGCCCCTGACATTTCAGCAGCTCATCGCTTTTAGCGATGACAAAGCCAAACCCCGGTACGCCTTGAATGCATTTATTTGCTGAACTGATCATAAAATCCACGCCCAACTCACCTAAGTCCATTGGAATACCACCAAAGCTCGACATAGCATCTAAGATCATGATCTTATTGTGTGATTTCACTAAATCACAAACGGCTTCTATAGGATTAAGCATCCCTGTCGTGGTTTCACAATGCACCATTGCAACATGAGTAATTGCACTGTCGCTATCAAGCAAAGCTGCAATATGTTCAAGATCTGGCTGCTCAACTTCATTTAACTCAATGACATGGTGATCAATCTTAAGATACTGTGCAATTTGACCAATACGTTTGCCATAAGCACCATTATTAATCACTAACAGTTTGCCATTCTCAGGCATTACTGTGCCTATAGTCGCTTCAACTGATGCACTACCACTGCCCTGCATTAATACTGAGGTGTAACCCTGATGATGCGTTGCCAAATCCACCAGTTTGGTACGGATCACTTCAACAATTTCTTTATTGTAATCATCATCCCACGTACACCAATCTTTCAACATCGCTTCACGAACAGTTTTAGTGGTTGTTAATGGCCCAGGTGTTAGTAGCAAGTATTGATTTGTCGAGTTTTCCATTTCGATCTTCCATTTGGACTATACCAGATATGAAAACTATAACGACTTAAAAACGATACTGTAAATGCCCTAAGATAAGAGTTAATAAAAGATTCATACTTACCATCCTCCTGTAATACTTTTCACTCTGTTGGTCATATAAACCACATAAAACCGACTTTAAATTGCAACGAAGTAATCATCTAAGCGTCATAAACACACTCTAGCATCGTAATGGCTTACAAACTGGTACATACCAAAAAGTCATCTTGAGTAAGATTTACATAATCATGGAGATACGATAATGAAGAACCGTTGGATGCTAGCCCCTCTTGCTGCTATCACCGCCCTTTCAGCTACTCACGCTTTTGCCGCAGAGGAACTAACGGTATACAGTGCGTTTGAAACTGACATGCTTGCGAAATTTAAAAATGGCTTCGAAAAAGCAAACCCAGATATCAAAATCAAATGGGTACGTGATTCAACGGGGATCATGACAGCTAAGCTATTAGCAGAAAAAGATGCGCCACGTGCTGATGTGGTATGGGGCTTAGCTGGCTCATCAATGGCACTACTGAAAGAAAATGGCATCTTGAAACCGTACTCTCCAAAAGGTTTAGCTAACGTTCGTCCATCTCTGGTTGACCCTCAAGCAAACAAGGCATGGTTTGGTAATGATGCATTCTTTAATGCCGTCTGTTATAACGAAGTTGTTGGTAAAAAGCTTGGTTTAACAAAACCAGAATCTTGGCAAGATCTGCTAAAACCTGAATATCAAGGCCACATTGCGATGCCTAACCCTGCATCTTCTGGTACGGGTTATATGCAGGTTTCAGCATGGCTACAAACAATGGGTGATAAAGCAGGTTGGGAATACATGACCAAGCTGGATAAGAATATCGATCACTACACACATTCAGGTTCTAAGCCTTGTGTACAAGCAGCACAAGGTGAAGTAGCCATCGGTATTTCCATGGCTATTCGTGGTGCAACATTGAAGTCACAAGGTGCACCAATCGACGTTATCATGCCTAAAGGCGGTGTGGGCTGGGAAGCAGAAGCAGTTGGCCTAGTTAATGCAAATTCAGCGGCAGCGAAACGCTTAGTCGATTGGTCAATTTCACCGGAAGCAAACAAACTATATAACGAATTCTACCCTGTTGTTGGTCTTAAGGCAGAGTCGAAGCCTGTGCCTAACTACCCAGATGTAGAAAAATCCATGGCTAAATTAGATTTCTCAAAAATGGCTTCATCTCGTAAAGCTGTTTTAAAGACTTGGTCTGAAAAGTTTGACTCAAAATCTGAGCCAAAGTCATAGTCATATCCCCATCACAATTAAAGCCGAGCTGTCGAGCACATGATGTGACCCCATAAAGTTGGACATTTCGGTTAAGCGGCTTGTAAGGCCTGATTTCGATATTCAATCGGAGTCA
>NZ_SSMG01000114.1 GCF_009873615.1 Photobacterium lucens | reverse complement strand
ATTTCTGATTTAAACAAAGGAAATAATGCAATAGCGATTGATAATAGCCAAACCGTTATTATAGAAAATAAACGGAATTATCAAAAAATTCGGGTCAATAATAAGCTGAGAAAAGAAATCAGTACTCAGCTTGCGTTATTAGGCTTATCTAGTGCAGACCAACAACAACGTTATCAATCCGCTCTTTCATTAGTGGGAGAGCTAACTTCTGATCGTTATCAAAAAATGCTGGCGTTTTATGAAAATGAGCAGCAACAGAAGGTGAAAAATATCGCCTTACTTGCGCTAGTAACTTATCAAGCTAAACATGCAAGTGGACAAGCTCAAATCGATGCGATTAATACCATTAGCCAGTATAAAAATCCCGTTGTTTATCAAACATTGAACGCATTGCAAAATCAAAAGCTAGAACCTAAGACCGCACAGGCCGTGCAAATGGGGCTTGATACATATCAGCAGCAGCAACGCTTTTATGCTGGTATTGAAACGATCTTTTTTGGTCTGAGCTTAGGCTCGGTATTGGTGTTGGCTGGGATTGGTTTAGCGATCACCTTTGGGGTCATGGGCGTGATTAACATGGCGCATGGTGAGCTGATAATGATAGGTGCCTACACCACATATGTTATTCAGCAATTATTGCCACAGCATTTAGCACTGGCTTTACTGTTGTCTATTCCTGCTGCCTTTATTGTCTCAGGTCTGGTAGGGATCATTATTGAGCGCATGGTGATCCGCCATTTATACGGACGGGCGTTGGAAACCTTATTAGCGACTTTTGGGATAAGTCTCATTTTACAGCAAGCGGTACGTAGTATTTTTTCACCATTGAATCGCTCCGTAAGCACACCAGAGTTTATGTCGGGGGCATTAACGATTAACCCTATGTTAATGATCACTTATAACCGGCTGTATATATTGATCTTTTGCTTTGCTGTGTTCATTGCGCTACTGATGGTATTAAGAAAAACCGCACTAGGGTTACAAGTACGGGCGGTATCGCAAAACCGTCCGATGGCAAAAGCGATGGGGATCCGTTCTGAAAGGGTTGATGCGCTGACCTTTGGACTGGGTTCTGGCGTTGCAGGTATCGCAGGTGTCGCTTTATCTCAACTCACTAATGTTGGCCCGAATATGGGGCAAAGCTACATCATTGATTCATTCATGGTGGTGGTGTTTGGTGGGGTTGGAAATATTTGGGGTACATTAGTGGCAGGATTAAGCTTAGGGATCTTTAATAAAGTATTAGAGCCATGGGCGGGGGCCGTTTTAGCCAAAATATTGATCCTCATCTTTATTATTTTATTTATACAAAAACGTCCGAAAGGATTATTTCCTCAACGTGGTCGAGCTGCAGAAGGTTAATTAGCTAAGGAGTTGCTATGTACCGTCGAACGTTATTAGAGAAAGGCTCATTATTTGCTCAAGATAAAGGTGGAAAAGTAACGCTGATTATATTGTTGATGGTGTTATTTATTATTCCCCTTTGTAATTTGTGGTTGCCAGAATCACACCCGCTACATATCGAAACCTTTACCGTTTCATTATTAGGTAAATATTTAAGTTTTGCGTTATTAGCCCTCGCGGTCGATTTGGTTTGGGGGTATTTAGGCATATTAAGTTTAGGGCACGGTGCATTTTTCGCATTAGGTGGCTATGCCATGGGGATGTATTTAATGCGCCAAATTGGCGAGCGAGGGGTATATGGTCACCCTGTGCTACCTGACTTTATGGTGTTTTTAAATTGGTCTGAATTGCCGTGGTTTTGGTATGGATTCGATTCGTTTCTTTTTACTTGCTTGATGATTGTGTTAGCACCTGGGTTACTCGCCTATGTGTTTGGCACACTTGCCTTTCGTTCACGGGTCTCTGGGGTGTATTTATCTATTATGACCCAAGCACTTACCTATGCGTTGATGTTGGCGTTTTTCCGTAATGAAATGGGATTTGGCGGGAATAACGGTTTAACGGATTTTAAAGATATTCTCGGCTTTAGCCTGCAAAGTGATACCACCAAAGTCATGCTGTTTGTAGCAACAACTGTAGCGTTAATGCTGGCTTATTGTTTATGCCGTTATGTCATTAATAGTCGACTTGGACGGGTTGCAATGGCGATTCGAGATACCGAGCAACGCACTCGTTTTATGGGGTATGACGTCGATAACATCAAGTTATGGTTATTTGTTTTATCGGCTGTGTTAGCCGGTATTGCAGGTGCTTTATATGTGCCTCAAGTAGGGATCATTAATCCCGGTGAGTTTTCACCACTTAACTCGATTGAAATCGTGGTATGGGTCGCCTTAGGTGGGCGTGCCACCTTGTATGGTGCGGTAGTGGGTGCCTTACTGGTGAATTATGCGAAAAGTTGGTTCACCGTTGAACTACCCGAAGTGTGGTTATTTGCACTCGGGGCGTTATTTGTTCTATCGACGCTATATCTACCTAAAGGGGTGATAGGCGTGTTCTCTCAGCGTTCATGGCGTTTTTCTCGCTTGCCCACGTTGCGCCATCTTAAGCGCTACTTTATGGAGGTGAAATCATGAGTGCGTTATCGAAGATCTTGCCTTTAAGCTCCACCTTTCAAGCCCTAACTGAGCGAGAGAAAGTGTTTCAGTTCATGCAAACTCAGCAGCATCCGCTAGTTAATACCAAGCATAATATTTTGCTTTACCTTGAAGGGGTGAATAAATCATTTGATGGATTTAAAGCAATAGATGAGCTGAATCTTTATATCAAAGAAGGCGAGCTACGCTGCATTATTGGCCCTAATGGGGCGGGTAAAACTACCATGATGGACATTATTACAGGCAAAACCAAGCCAGATTCAGGACAAGTATGGTTAGGCTCTTCACTTAATTTACTCACTATGTCAGAAGCTGAAATTGCCAATGCTGGGATTGGCCGTAAGTTTCAAAAACCCACTGTTATTGAGTGTTTATCGGTATGGCATAACCTTGAACTGGCGATGTCGGGTGAGCGAAAAGTGTGGCAGTTGCTTAAAGCTAAATTAAATAGCGAGCAAAGAGATACCCTTGAATCGGTATTAGCCTTAATTCACCTTCAAGAGGAGAAAGATAACTTAGCGGGGAATCTGTCTCATGGGCAAAAACAGTGGCTAGAAATCGGTATGTTGCTGATGCAAAGCCCTAAATTATTATTGGTTGATGAGCCAGTGGCTGGTATGACTCATCAAGAAATGGATCGAACTGCGGAATTGCTCCATAGCCTTGCAGGTAAACATTCGGTGGTTGTGGTTGAGCATGATATGGATTTCGTTCGCTCTATTGCCAGCCATGTCACGGTCATGCATCAAGGTGGGATCTTAGCCGAAGGCACCATGGCGCAGGTGCAATCTGATCCTGAGGTCATTCAAGTCTATTTAGGGGAATGAAGATGCTTAATGTCACTGGTATTGATCAATTTTATGGTGAAAGCCACACCTTATGGGATGTCAATCTTCATGTTGCCAAGGGGCAATGCACCGTACTAATGGGACGAAACGGAGTCGGTAAAACTACGCTATTACAATGCATCATGGGGTTATTGCCAATTAAACAAGGCAGTATTTCATTAAATAACCGTGACATATCTAAAGATAAAGCAGAAGAGCGACCGTATTTAGGGGTCGGTTATGTACCTCAAGGGCGGCAGATTTTTCCTATGCTCACGGTATTGGAAAACTTATCGGTAGGGCTGCCTGTGCGAGAGAAAAGCAAACGTACTATCCCCGATTATATCTATCAACTCTTTCCCGTTTTACACCAAATGCGTCATCGTTATGGCGGAGATTTATCCGGTGGTCAGCAGCAGCAATTGGCCATTGCGAGAGCGTTAGTGGTTGATCCTCAGCTACTTATTTTGGATGAGCCCACCGAAGGTATTCAACCCAATATTGTTCATGAAATTGGCGATATCATTCAAAAACTAAATAGCGATTATGGCTTAACTGTATTGCTGGTAGAGCAAAAATTGCCGTTTGCTCGTCGTGTCGGTGATCACTTTTGTTTACTTGATCGGGGACGAAATGTCGCAAGTGGCGCAATGAAGGATTTAGATCAAGGACTGATCACGGAGTATTTAACGGTATGAATGATCCTCGTATCGCAACGCCAGTATTCAACGCTGCATCTCATACGGGATGGCAAGCGAAATTGTCACTCGGTTTTAGTGTTAAAAATCAGAAAACCGTTTTATCTCATCGTCAGCAATATGGCCCATTAGCGGTACAACGGCCTTTTTATCCTGAAAACAATATTTGTCATGCTTATTTGTTGCATCCACCGGGGGGCGTGGTCGGCGGCGATTCACTCTCCATTCAAACGGATGTTGAAAGCCATGCTCATGCATTAATCACCACACCGGGGGCAACCAAGTTTTATCGCTCTGATAATAAATGGGCAAAACAAACTCAGCTTTTGTTCGTGGCTGAGCACGGAATATTAGAGTGGTTACCGCAAGAGAATATTTTTTTCTCTGAGGCCAAAGTGCAGTTAAATACCCAGATTTTACTGGCTGAGAATGCCCGTTTTATTGGTTGGGAGATGCACTGTTTTGGTCGACCTGCACTAAATGAGGGCTTTGAGAAAGGCTATTTAGAAGGGAAAACAGAAATACACATTGCTGGTAAGAAAATATTAATCGAGCGTTTAGCTTTAGATGGTGCTGATAGTCATTTTTATATCAATGGGTTACAAAAATTTAGCTTATCAGCAAGTTTACATATAACCAATAATGACCCTCACGCATTTGAAATGGTACAAATGCTGCTTAATACTATATGCAAGCGGTATCATCTATTTGACTTGGCAATAGGTGTTACCCAGATTGAAGGCTTAATGGTCATTAGAGCCTTTGCAAATTGGAGCGAAACTATACTTTCAGTCTTTGTCGAAATTTGGCAGCAAGTTCGGTACTTATGGTTTAACACCGTGCCGGAAAAACCAAGAATTTGGGCTACTTAATCGTTTAGGGATAAGGAGTAAAGGATGGAGCTCTCCCCAAGAGAAAAAGACAAATTACTCATTTATTGTGCGGCGTTATTAGCCAAAGATCGGCTAAAGCGTGGGCTTAAATTGAACTATCCAGAATGTGTGGCGTTTATTAGTGCTGAAATCATGGAAGGGGCAAGAGCCGGTAAAACGGTCGCAGAGCTCATGGATTATGGCCGGACGTTATTAACTTCTGATGATGTCATGGATGGCATTCCTTCTATGTTACCTGATGTGCAAGTCGAAGCCACATTTCCAGACGGCACCAAGCTCGTCACTATTCATGAACCTATTGTGTGAGGGCGTATGACGAAAGTTAAGCAAGCAACGCCCCCTATGATACCGGGTGAAGTTGTCGTCGGCAGTGATGATATTGAAATTAATGTCGGTAGAAAAACGACACAAGTCGTGGTGATGAATGTTGGTGATCGCCCCATTCAGGTGGGTTCGCATTATCACTTTTATGAAGTTAATGAAGCATTGATTTTTGAGCGAGAAGCAAGTCGAGGTTATCGCCCTAATATCCCTGCAGGAACTGCAATTCGTTTTGAACCGGGGCAAAAACGCACTATCGAGCTGGTGGAGTATGCAGGAAAGCGCCAGATATTTGGTTTTCAAGGGAAAATCATGGGCAAACTATAGCCCGTTAAGGATGATGAATGGCATCTCTTCCAAGGCAAGCCTACGCTGAAATGTTTGGCCCAACCGTGGGCGATAAACTGAGACTGGCTGATACTGAACTCTGGTTATCGGTAGAAAAAGATTACACCGTTTATGGCGATGAAGTGAAATTTGGTGGCGGTAAAGTGATCCGCGATGGCATGGGACAAGGACAAGCCTCTACTTTTGACACCCCAGATTTAGTGATCACCAATGCGATTGTTCTAGATTATTGGGGGATCGTAAAAGCCGATGTTGCAGTAAAAAACGGACGTATTAGTGCGATAGGGAAAGCGGGCAATCCTGATGTACAGCCAGCAGTTACCATTGCCATTGGTGCTGGCACTGAAATTATTGCGGGTGAAGGCAGCATCTTAACGGCCGGTGGCATTGATTCACATATTCATTTTATTTGTCCGCAACAAATTGAAGAGGCTCTCGCATCAGGTATTACAACCATGATCGGTGGTGGTACGGGGCCTGCTACGGGGTCAAATGCGACAACGTGTACACCAGGTAGTTGGAACATTCATCGCATGCTGCAATCGTTAGATACTTTCCCAATGAATTTTGGTTTATTGGGTAAAGGTAATTGCAGCCAGCCAAGACCATTACAAGAACAAGTGGCGGCAGGTGCGGTGGGGTTAAAACTGCATGAAGATTGGGGGACTACGCCTGCGTCGATTGATACTTGTTTAACGGTAGCCGATGCGATGGATGTGCAAGTAGCGATTCATACTGACACCTTAAATGAATCGGGTTTTGTGGAATCAACTTTAGCGGCTATTGGCGATCGGGTGATCCATACCTACCATACAGAAGGCGCTGGTGGCGGTCATGCCCCTGATATTATTCGTGCTTGTGGTGAGCATAATGTGTTGCCATCATCGACCAATCCTACCCGTCCTTACACCATTAATACCGTCGATGAGCATTTAGATATGCTGATGGTGTGTCACCATTTGTCTCCCTCTATTGCAGAAGATGTCGCTTTTGCAGAATCTCGTATCCGCCGTGAAACCATTGCATCTGAAGATATTCTCCATGATCTAGGGGCTTTTTCGATGATCGCTTCTGATTCTCAAGCCATGGGGCGTGTCGGTGAAGTCATTATTCGGACATGGCAAACCGCTCATAAAATGAAAGTGCAGCGTGGTGCATTAGCGGAAGATACGCAGAACAACGATAACAATCGCTTAAAACGTTATATCGCCAAATACACGATTAACCCGGCGATAACGCATGGTATGGCTCATGAAATTGGTTCGATTGAAGTAGGGAAATTGGCGGATTTAGTACTATGGAAACCGGCTTTTTTTGGAGTAAAGCCAAGTCTTATTTTAAAAGGCGGCATGATAGCAATGGCACCGATGGGGGATCCGAATGGTTCTATCCCAACCCCTCAACCTGTGCATTATCGGCCTATGTTTGGTCACTATGGTGATGCCGCTAAACGTACCTCGATGCTGTTTCTCTCGCAGCAAGCATATAAAGAGGGCGTTGCCGATCAATTAGGTTTAGGCAGCTTGATTGGCGTTGTAAAACAATGCCGAACTATTGGTAAAAGTGACATGAAATTAAATAGTTGGCAGCCGCATATCGAAGTAGATTCACAGACCTATCAAGTAAGGGCGAATGGTGAGTTGCTTACCTGTGAGCTGGCCTCAGTATTGCCGATGGCACAGCGTTACTTTTTATTCTAATCGTGATGGTAAATATCAAGCTAGAGGGCGAATTCAAGGATAAATAACAGATCATAAGAGGGATAACCATGATTGAATTGATAGCCATAAAATCAGACTGTTTAAATCCACCGCAAGCGTATTTAAGTCTACCGATAGATAGCCGGATCAAAAGTCGCTTAAAAGTGTACCTAGATGATGGGCGAGAAGCGGGGTTGTTTTTACCTCGAGGGCATATTTTACGTGATGGAGAGCAACTGCTGAGTCGTTGCGGCCTCACCGTTGAAATCAAAGCGGCACCAGAGCAAGTCTCAACTGTGTATTGTGGCGATCCTCTCCTATTGATGAAGATTGCTTATCACCTCGGTAATCGTCATGTGCCATTGCAACTATCTAAGCTATGGGTTCGTTATCAACACGATCATGTTTTAGATGAAATGGTGAAAGGCTTAGGTGGTGAAGTGATGTGCGATTGTGAGCCCTTTGAGCCTGAAAGTGGTGCCTATGGTGGTAAATCAACGGGTCATCACCATCATCATTAATATTTTTATAACTAAATAAGGATATGCGTTATGAAATTATACCTTCTATTGGCTATCAGCTTATTTTCATCGGTTACTTGGGCTCACGGTGGACATTCGACAGAAGATCCTACTCATCATGCCTTACAGTCCACACTCTTTCATGGCGTGAACCTGTTTGAATCTTTGTCTGGCACCCTCTTGTTTGCATTATTGGCTGTGATTGCTTTGGTTGTTGCCTATGCAAAAAAATAAGCAGGTGCTTGATGATGAACTTGCTCAATACCGTTTATATCAATTAATGAGCCCGTCACTACCGATTGGTGGCTTTACTTATTCTCAAGGCTTGGAGTGGGCGGTAGAGGCCGATTGGGTTGCCAATGAAAAAGCGTTGGTGTCTTGGCTGCGGGTTATTGTTGAGCAAAGTATTGCCACGTTGGAATTGCCAATATTGCGACGTTATTGCCAAGCCGTTGAGCAGCAAGATTTTGCTGCAATTGCGACATGGAGTGAATATTTATATGCCTGCCGAGAAACCAAAGAACTACGAACAGAAGAGCAGCAACGAGGACGTGCGTTATTTACTTTATTAGCACAATTATCAGTGCCAACAATGAATACAGAAACACAGTTTTCGCATAATCAAAATCAACTGCTTGGCTTTGTGCTCGCCGCGAAGCATTGGCACATTTCACTTGAGCAATTATGCCAAGGGTATTTGTGGAGTTGGGCTGAAAACATGGTAATGGCGGGGGTAAAACTGATCCCATTAGGGCAAACCTCAGGGCAAAAAGCGTTAATGCAGTTAGCTGAAGGTTTCCCTATTGCTATTGAAAAATCAGCACAAGTATCTGACATCAATATCGGTAGCTATATGCCTGCATTATCTATCGCTAGTAGCCGCCATGAGACGCAATACACGCGTTTATTTCGTTCATAAAAGGATGATGACATGACTGAATATAAACAACCGTTACGTATCGGTGTAGGTGGCCCTGTAGGTTCAGGGAAAACGGCACTGCTTGAAGTGCTATGTAAAGCTATCCGCGACAAACTTAATATTGCAGTGGTGACTAACGATATTTATACCCAAGAAGATGCAAAGATTTTAACGCGCGCAGAAGCTTTAGCGCCTGATCGAATTATTGGTGTAGAAACAGGAGGGTGTCCACACACAGCGATAAGAGAAGATGCATCCATGAATCTTGCTGCGGTCGATGAGTTGGCAAGGCGTCATAAGAATTTAGACGTCGTTTTTGTTGAAAGCGGTGGTGATAATTTGAGTGCAACCTTTAGCCCTGAATTGGCTGATTTAACTATCTATGTCATTGATGTTGCTGAAGGGGAAAAAATACCGAGAAAAGGGGGACCAGGGATCACACGCTCGGATTTACTGGTTATTAATAAAATAGATTTAGCGCCCTATGTGGGGGCATCACTGGAGGTGATGGAACAAGATACTCAAAGAATGAGACCAACCAAACCTTTCGTGTTTACGAATTTAAAGCAAGGGGAGGGACTCGACACGATCATTGATTTCATCGTAACAGAAGGCATGGTTGAATTGAAAAATGAATAGGCATAAAAAAGCCCCATTATTTGGCTAATATAATGGGGCTTTTCTTTAGATAAGGAGCCGTGATTATGAGGTTAGTTGTTTAACCGCTAATGCTTCTTCTTCCTCATCTTGTGCTAATTGCTCTGCTGATGCTGGTGGACAACGATCGACGAACCAACCCATGAATGAACACACAATCGTCACGATGATACAGACGAAGCTTAACCACATAAATGGTGCGTAAGACAGCGTAGCAACACCTAAGATACTCGCCATGTAAATACCGTTATCACTCCATGGCACCATACCTGATGTTAAGGTACCGCCAAACTCTGCGTTACGAGATAGGTTCTTACGTTGGTAACCTAAACGGTCGTAGTTTTTCGCACAGATTTTAGGCGTAAGAATAAGCGATACATACATTGCTGAACCAAATACGTTACCTAGGAAGGCAGTTGCAATCGTTGATACAGATAGGCTACCTGCAGAATTTACACGCTTTTCAAATAGGCGAGCAATCGTTTGAAGTACACCCACTTTATCAAGTAAGCCACCAAAACCAAGACCGAAGATGATCACAGCAACAGAGCCAAGCATTGAAGACATGCCGCCACGGTTTAGGATTGCATCGATAAACTCAACACCAGAGCTAATAGAGAATGGTGCCCATGCGGTGTTAAATGCAACCAGTGGATCCATACCTTGGATCATAACTGCCCATATAATACCTAGTAGCGAACCTAGCGTGATCACTGGGAATGATGGTAAACGCAGTGCCAGCAGTACAAGAACGATAACAACAGGAATGAAAGACAGTGGTGAGATAACAAACTGCTGATCCATTGCTTTGATAACTGAATCAACTTGTGTCATGTCTACATTACCTGAGTAGTGGTAACCCACAACAGTAAATAGAATGGCAGTGATCACGTAGCTGATCAGTGCGATAGGCAGCATACCTTTGATGTGTTCCATGATTTCAACGTTAGACATTGAAGAAGCAAGGATCACTGAATCTGATAGTGGTGACATTTTATCACCGAAGTAACAACCAGAAAGTACCGCACCTGCTGTCATTGGTGCTGGAATACCTAAGCCTTGGCCGATACCCATCATCGCGATACCTGCCGTACCTGCTGCACCCCAAGAAGTACCTGTTGCTAATGCTGTTAATGAACAGATGATCATTGTCGCAAGCAAGAAAATGGAAGGGTGAATAGCTTTCAGACCGTAGTAAATAATTGTTGGAACAATACCGCCAGCGATCCAAGTACCAACAAGTGCACCAACGGCTAATAGGATCAGTACAGCACCGAGGCCGTTTGCAATACCTTTGGTTGCTGCTTTTTCTAACGATTTGTAATCATGGCCTAACTTAATACCTAAGCCCATGATAATGAACCAGCCAATGTAAAGTGCTAGCTGAATAGGTAAATGCAATTTAGCGGTAAATGAGAATGCTAGTGCAAGGAAAATACCGAGAGCAACAAGAACTTGCATCAACGAGGGTAGTTTCACAACAGTCTGTTTTTCCATACTTCTAACCTTGTTTATCGTACCTGTAAAATGGGGAATTAGCCCCAAAAGTCAGTAATTAATCTTTCTATACTGGTTAATCGATCACGTGTATCACAGCTTGTAACAAACTTTGGCTACTGTAGCAGGTGGCTTTAAAACCGCGATAAATAATGTGTCTTTATGTGACCTGAGTCTTTTGC